>JAOAFL010000139.1 GCA_026416295.1 Burkholderiales bacterium
CGGTTCCCGCCGATGACGCAGCCCGCGCCCGCCGCCGACGCGCTCGCGGCCCACACGCCCGTGATGCAGCAGTACCTGCGCATCAAGGCCGAGCATCCGGACCGGCTGCTCTTTTACCGCATGGGCGATTTCTACGAGCTGTTCTACGACGACGCCGAGCGCGCCGCGCGCCTGCTCGACATCACGCTCACGACGCGCGGGGTGTCCGCCGGCCGGCCGATCCCGATGGCGGGCGTGCCGGTGCAGTCGGTCGAGCAGTATCTGGCGAAGCTCGTGCGGCTGGGCGAATCGGTCGCGATCTGCGAGCAGATCGGCGATCCGGCGAGCGCGAAAGGACCGGTCGAGCGGCGCGTGACGCGCATCGTCACGCCCGGCACGCTCACCGACGCCGCGCTGCTCGAGGAAAAGCGCGACAACGTGCTGCTCGCGGTCCGGCTCGAGGGCGCCTGCGCGGGCCTCGCGTGGCTTTCGCTCGCGAGCGGCGAACTGCGCGTCGCCGAGATCGCGCCGCCGGCGCTCGCGGCCGAGCTGCGCCGCATCGGCCCGGCCGAGGTGCTCGCCGCCGAGGGCGTCGCGCTCGACGGCTGGGTCGTCACCCGGCTGCCCGACTGGGAGTTCGACTACGACACCGGCCGACGGCGCCTGCTCGCGCAGCTCGGCGTCGCCTCGCTCGCCGGCTTCGGCTGCGAAGACCTGCGGCCGGCGATCGGCGCCTGCGGCGCGCTGCTCGAATACGCGCGCAAGACGCAAGGCCAGGCGCTCGCCCACGTCGCCGCGGTGACCGCCGAGCGCCCCGGCGACTACCTGCGCATGGACCCCGCGACGCGCCGCAATCTCGAGATCACCGAGACGCTGCGCGGCGAGCCGGCGCCGACGCTCTTTTCGCTCCTCGACGAATGCGCGACCGCGATGGGCAGCCGGCTGCTGCGGCGCTGGCTGAACGAGCCGCTGCGCGACCATGCGCGCCTTGCCGAGCGGCACGCGGCGGTCGGGGCGCTGCACGAGGCGGCCCCGGCCATCCTTGCGCGGCTGCGCCGCTTTGCCGACGTCGAGCGCATCGCGGCGCGCATCGCGCTGAAAAGCGCCCGCCCGCGCGAGCTCGCGGCCCTGCGCGCAAGCCTCGCGCTCGTGCCCGAGCTCGCCGGGCTGGTGCCGGCGGGCGACTCGCCGCTCCTTGCGGCGCTTGCGCCCGATCTCGTCGCGCCGCCGGCGTGCGTCGCGCTGCTTGCGCGGGCGCTCGCGCCGGAGCCGGCAGCGCAGGTGCGCGACGGCGGCGTGATCGCCGAGGGCTGGTCGGCGGAACTGGACGAGCTGCGCGCGCTGCAGACCTCGGCGGGCGCCTTTCTCGCCGAGCTCGAAGCGCACGAGCGCGCGCGCACCGGCATCGCCAACCTGCGCGTCGCGTACAACAGCGTGCACGGCTACTACATCGAGGTGACGCGCGCCCAGGCGGCGCGCGTGCCCGACGACTACCGCCGCCGCCAGACGCTCAAGAACGTCGAGCGCTACGTCACCCCGGAGCTGAAGGCGTTCGAGGACAAGGCCCTCTCGGCGCAGGAGCGGGCGCTCGCGCTCGAGCGCTCGCTCTACGAGGCGCTGCTCGATGCGCTCCTTGCGCACCTGCCGGCGCTGCAGCGCCTTGCGCGCGCGGCTGCGCAGCTCGACGTGCTCGCCGCGCTGCAAGCGGTCGCCGCGCGCCGCGGCTATTGCCGGCCCGAGTTCGTGTCCGAGCCGCGCATCGAGATCGAGGCCGGGCGCCATCCGGTGGTCGAGGCGCGCCTCGAGGCGGCGAACGAGCGCTTCACGCCGAACGACTGCCGCCTGTCGCCCGCGCGCCAGCTCCTGCTCGTCACCGGCCCGAACATGGGCGGCAAGTCCACCTACATGCGCCAGGTGGCGCTCATCGTGCTGATGGCGCACGCGGGCAGCTTCGTGCCGGCGCGCGCCGCGCGCATCGGCCCGGTAGACCAGATCTTCACGCGCATCGGCGCCTCGGACGACATCGCCGGCGGCGCCTCCACCTTCATGGTCGAGATGACCGAGAGCGCGAACATCCTGCACAACGCGACGCCGCACAGCCTGGTGCTGATGGACGAGGTCGGGCGCGGCACCTCGACGTTCGACGGGCTCGCGCTCGCCTGGGCGATCGCCCGGCACCTGGTCGAGAGAAACCGCTCGCTCACGCTGTTCGCGACGCACTACTTCGAACTGACGCGTCTAGCGCTCGAGTACCCCACGGTCGCGAACGTGCGTCTGGACGCGGTCGAGCACAAGGACGCGCTCGTCTTCCTGCACGAGGTGAAGGAAGGACCGGCGAGCGACAGCTACGGCATCCAGGTCGCGGCGCTCGCGGGCGTGCCGAAGCCGGTGCTGCGCGAGGCGAAGCGACTGCTCGCCGCGCTCGAGCGCCGCAGCCTGCTGCGCGACGGGCACGACGATCTGTTTCTCGCACCCGCGCCGCCGCCCGAGGCGCCGGTGCCCGATCCGCTGCGCGAGGCGCTCGCGGCGATCAATCCGGACGACCTCTCGCCGCGCGAAGCGCTCGCGCTGCTCTATCGCCTGAAGACGCTCTGACGCGCGGCGCGCCGCCGGCTATACTGCGGCGCCGATGGCGCTCGTCGACATCGGCGCGAACCTCACGCATGCGGCGTTTCGCGCCGATCTGGAAGCGGTGCTCGCGCGCGCGCGCGCAGCCGGCATCGCGACGATTCTCGTCACCGGAACGAGCGTCGTCGAGAGCCGCGCGGCGGCGGCGCTCGCCGCCGCTCACCCGGGACTGTACGCGACCGCGGGCGTGCATCCGCACCACGCGCGCGACTTCGACGCGGCGACGATTCCGGCGCTCGCGGACCTTGCGCGCCAGCCGCGCGTCGTCGCGATCGGCGAATGCGGGCTCGATTTTCACCGCGACTATTCGCCGCGGCCGGCGCAGGAGCGCTGTTTCGTCGCGCAGCTCGAACTGGCGCTCGCGCTCGGCCTGCCGCTCTTTCTGCACTCGCGCGAGGCGCATCCGCGCTTTGCCGAGATCGTGCGCGCCTACCGGCCGCCGCGCGCGGTGGCGCACTGCTTCACCGGCACGCGCGAGGAACTGCACGCGTATCTCGACCTCGGGCTCTACATCGGCATCACCGGCTGGATCTGCGACGAACGGCGCGGCACGCACCTGCGCGAACTGGTGCGCGACATCCCGCGCGAGCGGCTGCTGGTCGAAACCGACGCGCCCTACCTCGTGCCGCGCGACCTCGCGCCGCCGCCGAAGGGCCGGCGAAACGAACCGGCGTTCCTGCCGCACATCGTGCGCGCGCTCGCGCGCGCGCTCGGTCGCCCTGCGCAGGAGGTCGCGGCCGAGACCGCGCGCAACGCGCGCGCGCTGTTCGCGCTGCCCGAGGCGCCGGCGGCCACGGCGGCCGGCGACGCTAGCTCCCCTTGCCCGGATTCGGCGAGAAGTACTTCTTGAACTTGTCCGCCTCGCCGTTGTGCTCGTCGGCATCCGGCGGCGGCGTGCCCTTGCGCGTGATGTTGGGCCACTTCGTCGCGTACTCGGCGTTCAGCGCGAGCCACGCCTGCGCCTGGGGGTCGGAATCCGGTACGATCGCCTTGGGCGGGCATTCCGGCTCGCAGACGCCGCAGTCGATGCACTCGTCCGGATGGATGACGAGCATGTTCTCCCCTTCGTAGAAGCAGTCCACCGGACAGACTTCGACGCAATCCATGTACTTGCACTTGATGCAGGCTTCGGTGACGACGTAGGTCATTGTTGTGGTCGGCCGCGAAAAGGCTTGAATTATCGCATTCCCGGCCCCACTGAAAGGCAACCGATGGACGCGACCACCGCCACCTTCGAACGCGAGGTTATCGAAGCCTCGAAGGCGCTCCCGGTGCTCGTCGACTTCTGGGCGCCGTGGTGCGCGCCCTGTCGGGCGCTCGCGCCCGTGCTCGAAAAGATCGCCGCCGAATTCGCCGGGCGCGTCAAGCTCGTCAAGGTGAACGTCGACGAGAACCCGCAGCTCGCCGCGGCGTTCGGCATTCGCTCGATCCCGGCGGTGTTCGGCTTTCGCGACGGGCGGCCGGTCGCCGAGTTCCTCGGCGCGCTTCCCGAGGCAGAGGTGCGCGCGTTCGTGCAAAAGCTCCTGCCCTCGGCCTCCGAGCTCGCGCTCGAACGCGCCGAGCAGCTCTACCGCGAAGGCCGGCTGGACGAAGCCGAGCAGGAACTCGCCAAGGTGCGCTTCGATCCGGACTGGGAGCCGCGCGTCGAGGCGCTGCGCCGCGGCATCGCCGATGCGCGCGAGGCCGCGCGCGCGCCGAGCGAGGCGGAGTTGCGCGCGCGGCTTGCGGCGAACCCGATGGACCACGAAGCGCGGCTTGCGCTCGCCGCGCGCTACGCCGCCGCGCGCCGCTGGCGCGAAGCGCTCGAGGAGCTGCTCGAGATCGTGCGCCGGGACAAGGACTGGCGCGACGGCGAGGCGCGCAAACGGATGCTCGCGATCTTCAACCTCGCGGCCGAGGACCGCGAGCTCGTCGCCGATTACCGCCGCAAGCTCGCCGCCGCGCTCTACTGAGCGCCCCTCAGGCCTCGACGACGAAATTGAAAATTCCGAGGCGCACGCCGTCGCGCCGCTCGAGGCGCATCTCCAGCTCCGGCCGCCAGCCGAAATCGCGCGCGTTGCGCGGCTCGTTCGGAAAATAGAGCTGGGTCGTCAGCACGCGCCGCCCCGGCGCCTGCACCTTGACGTGGATGTGCCGCGTGCGCCAAGGATACTCGCCCGGCACGATCGTCTCCAGGCGATAACGCCCTTCGGCGTCGGTGTAGAGGTGCCCGCGATAGCGATACCCGACGTTGTCGTACTCGCCCGTCTCGTCGCAGTGCCAGAAGTCGAGGAGCGCGTTCGCGACCGGCCGGCACTGCTCCGAGAGCACCCACCCGGAGAGCACCAGCCGTTCGGCGCGCGCCCCCGGCTCCACCAGCGAGCTTCGGCGCGGCGAGCGCGGGCTGTAGAACGGTCCTTCAGTCTGCGGCGGCGTGCGCGCAGGCTTTCCCCCGCACTCGGGCGTAAGCGGCAGCGACTGCCCGCAGGCAAGGCGCGGAGCGAGCAGCGGCAGGGCAAGACCGGCGGCGAGCAGCCGCCGGCGGTACGGCCCGCGTTCTGCGTTCATCGAGGCCTGCGCGATGTTTCGAGGTCTTTCACATGGACCGGGGGGCCGACGCCGAGTTCAACCGCAGCAGCCGCACCGCGTTTTCCTTGAGGATCAACGGGCGCACCTCCGGCTTGATCGGCAGCTTCTCGAACTCGGCGAGCCAGCGCTCGGGCGAGATCACCGGATTGTCGGAGCCGAAGAGCACGCGGTCCTTGAGCAGCGTGTTCGCGTACTGGATGAGTTTCGGCTCGAAATACTTCGGCGACCAGCCGGAGAGATCGATCCACGTGTTCGGCTTGTGCAGCGCAATCGAGAGCTGCTCGTCGAGCCAGGGCACCGCCGGGTGCGCCATCACGATCTGCAGCTCAGGGAAATCGGCCGCGACGTCGTCGAGATAGATCGGGTTTGCGTATTTCAACCGCAACCCGCCGCCGCCGGGCATGCCGGCCCCGATCCCCGTTTGCCCGGTGTGAAACAGCGCCGGCAGCCCCGCCTCCGCGATCACCTCGTAGAGCGGGTAAACGTCGCGGTCGTTCGGGTAGAAGCCCTGGATGATCGGGTGGAACTTGAAGCCCTTGACGCCGTAGTGCTCGATCAGCCGCCGCGCCTCGCGAACCGCCATCTTGCCGCGCGCCGGATCGACGCTCGCGAACGGAATCGCGACATCGGCGTGCTCGGCCGCCGATTCCGCCACTTCCTCGTTCGAGATGCGCCGGATGCCCATGCCGCGCTCCTGATCCACGGTGAATACGACGAACGCCATGTTGCGCGCGCGGTAGTACTCGGCCATCTGGGCGATCGTCGGGTGCTTCACCTCGTAGCGAAAATAGCGCCCGCGCGCTTCGAGCGCCTCGCGCTCGGCCTCGTCCGGAAGCAGGCGCGTCGAGACCTCGGCGTGGGTGTGCACGTCGATCGCGGCGAGCGCCTCGACGTTCATTCGTCGCGTCATGCGGCATCTCCCTTCTCAGCGAGGATGACCTCGGGGCCGGGCGGCTCGGCGTAAAGCGCCGCTACCGCTGCCGCCCGGCGCGCGAGCACCGCGCGCTGGTTGATCGAACCCTTGTCGGTGATTTCGCCCGCATCGAGCGAGGGCGGCTCCTGCAGCACGAGCGCGCGCGCGATGCGGTTCGAGCTGCCGGTCGCCTCGCGCGCTAGCCGCGCGAGCGCCGCCGCGAGCGCCTGCCGCAGCGCCTCGGGCTCAAGGCCCTCGCATGCGGCGGCGTTCGGAAAGACGAGCGCCCCCACCTCGTCCCGGTCGTGCCCGGTGATCACGCAGTCCTGCACGTACGGCGCGCAGGCGGCGACGAGACGCGCGCGCAGCGGCCCCACGCTTACCCAGGTGCCGGTCGAGAGCTTGAAGTCCTCGGTGAGCCGCCCGTCGAATTCCAGGCCCGCGGCCGGGTCCGCCGGGTCGACGAAGCGCAGCGCATCGCCGGTGCGGTAGTACCCTTCCTCGTCGAATGCGGCGCGGGTCAGCTCCGGCGCGCGCCAGTAGCCGGGCGTGATGTTCGGACCGCGGAAGCGCGCCTCGAGCTTGCCGTTCACCGGCGCGAGCTTCATCTCGACGCCGTCCACCGGGAGCCCGACGGTGCCGGCGCGCGCAGCGCCGCGGTTCGTGCTCATCACGAAGGGCGCGGTCTCGGTCGCGCCGTAGCCGGTGATCCAGAGGATGCGCTCGCCGCAGGTCTCGAGCGCGAGCCGGTCGTACGCTTCCCACACCGCCTGCGGCAGCACCGCGGCCGCGTACTGCATCAGCCCGAGGCGGCTGAAGAACGTCCGGCGCAGCGTCTCGTCGCTGCGCAGATACGGCAGCAGCGCCTCGTAGCCGCGCGGCACGTTGAAGTAGACGGTCGGCGCGACCTCGCGCAGGTTGCGCACCGTCGTCTCGATCAGGCCGGGCAGCGGCCTTCCCTCGTCGATGTAGAGCGTACCGCCGTTATAGAGCACCAGGCCGACGTTGTGGTTTCCGCCGGCGGTGTGGTGCCACGGCAGCCAATCGACGAGCACCGGCGGTACCGCCGCGAGGAAAGGCAGCGCCTGGACGAGCATCTGCTGGTTCGCGCAAAGCATGCGCTGGGTGTTGATCACCGCCTTCGGCTGGCCGGTCGAACCGGAGGTAAAAAGGAACTTCGCGATCGTGTCCGGACCGCTCGCGCGGTGCGCTTCCTCGACCCGCGCGCTCGGGGCCTCGGCTTCGAGCGCGCCCAGGCCCGGGCCGAAAAGCACGTCCGTGCCCTTGGGCACCGCCGCCTCGACCGCGCGCGCATAGCGCCGCTCGTCGGCGCCGTACACGAGCCCCGGGGTGACAAGCGCGAGGACTTGGCGCAGCTTCGCGAAATCGGTCGAGACGAGCGAATAGGCCGGCGAAACCGGGGCGACGGGCACACCGACGTAGAGCGCCCCGAGCGTAAGGAGCAGATGCTCCAGGCTGTTTTCCGAAAGGATCGCGAGCGGCCGCTCGGCCGACAGCCCGCGCGCAAGCAGCGCCTCGCCGATCCTTCGGGCGCGCTCGAACGCCTCGCGATAGCTCACCGTGCGCCAGCCGCCGCCGTCGCGCCGGGCGGCGAGCACGCGCTCGGGGCGTTCGCGCGCCCAGTGCGCGAGCCGCTCGGTGAGATTGCGCGGATACGGCGCAAGCGGATGCGGGGATGCGAGCCGCACGGTGCCATCGGCGTCGCGCGAAACGCGCACGTCCGCGTGCCCGAGCGGGACGCTTCGCACCGGGGCGGGCCTTGCGCGCGCCATCGTCTACCCGGCGAGCTTTTCGAGGAGCCGCACGAGCTCCCGCCGCTCGGCGGCGGTGAGCACCGCCGCGCGTCGGCGGTCGTGGCGGCGCACGCGCTCTTTCATCGCCGCGACCAGCCGCTCGCCGCGCCGGGTAAGGTGCAGCCCCCAGGCGCGACCGTCGTCGCTGCGCCGGCGTCGCTCGACCCAGCCGCGCGCCTCGAACCAGTCGGCGAGCGCCATCGCGCCCGAGCGCGCGATGCCGAGCACCCGCCCGAGCACGCTCTGATTGATGCCGGGATTCGCGCCGATCACCACCAGCGCCGTGAACCGCGGCGGCGTGATGTCCAGGCCGCGGGTCGCCGCCGCGAACGCGAGAAACATCGCCACCTGCGCGCGGCGCAGCGAGTAGCCGAGCAGCTCGTCCAGCACGTCGTAGTCGAGACCCGGCACCCGCTCGATCGGCGCGAGCGTGCGCGGGCGGTACGGGACGGCGCGCGACCTCATCGTTGACCGCGACATTGTAATGCTCTATAACGATCCCGTCGCCACGAGGAGGACCCCTATGACGCAGCGCATCACCCGCCGCACGTTCAACCGCGCCGCAGCCGCCGCCGGCGCGCTCGCCGCGTTCGCGCCCTTCGGCATCGTCCGCGCGCAGGCGCAGAAGCTCCGGGTCGGCGTGCTGCTGCCCCGCTCCGGGATTCAGGGCTTCATCGGTCAGTCCTGCCAGAAGGGCGCCGACCTCGCCCCGGAGGTGATCCGCGAGATGCTCGGCGTCGAAATCGAGCTGATGAACGCCGACACCGAATCGAACGTGGACGTCGCCCGCACCCGCGCCGAGCGGCTGATCCAGGAGGGTGCGCACGTGCTGGTCGGCCCCTTCGATTCGGGGGCGGCGGCCGCGATCGCGCAGGTCGCCGAGCAGCGCGGCATCCCCTTCATCATCAACATCGCCGCCGCGCCGCAGATCACCGAGCAGGGCTACAAGTTCGTGTTCCGCAACTTCCAGACCGCGATCGACATCGTGCGAAACGGCCTGGATCTGATCGGCGAGCTGTTCCAGGTGACCAATACCGTGCCGCGCACCGCGGTCTTCATGCACGTCAACGACACCTTCGGCCAGGCGATGGCGAAGGGCATCGGCGCGACGCTACCGCAGCGCACGCACCTGCCGTTCCGGATCGTCGAGACGATCTCCTACGACCCGGCGGCGAAGGACCTCACTGTCGAAGTGTCGAAGGCGAAGGGCACGAACGCCGATTTTCTGCTGCTCGTGTGCCGGCTGAACGACGCGATCATTCTGCGGCGCGAGATGGTCAAGCAGCGCTGGCAGCCGATGGGCATCATCAGCCCGGGCTCGCCCGGCATGTACGAGGAGCAGTACTTCAAGACCCTCGGCAAGCTCTCCGAGTATTCGATCTCGAACGTGCCCTGGTACAACCCGAACGCGAAGCTCACCAAGATCGTCGAAAAAGCGTTCCTCAAGCGCAACCCGAACGACAAGCTCGTCTATCACGGGTTGAACGTCGGCTTCACGTTCGAGGCGATCCTGGTCGCCGCCGACGCTTTCAAGCGCGCGAAAAGCACCGACCCGAAGACGCTCGCCGACGCGATCCGGCAGACGAACATCACCGAAAAGATGACGCTCGGCGGTCCGATCAAGTTCAACGCGAAGGGCCAGGTCGAAGGCATCGGCTCGGCCTGCGTGCAGAACCTCGACATGCTGCCGAAGGTGGTGCTGCCGCGCGCCGCGGCCGAAGCAAAGCCCGTGTTCCCGGTGCCGGGCTACCGAAAGGCCTGAACCGGGGACGCGCGCGCGGGGGCCGGGCCGCCGGCCCTTTTTGTTGCCATGGACTGGACGCTCGTCGCGAACGTCGTCGCCGCCGGCCTGCTCACCGGGCTCGTCTACGGGCTGATGGCGCTCGGCCTGTCGGTCATCTTCGGCGTCGTGCGCGTGGTCAACTTCGCGCACGGCGAGATGATGACGGTGGCGATGTACGCCGCGGTCGCGCTGTTTGCAGCCTGGAAGTGGGATCCGTTCCTCGCGATGCTGCCGGTCGCGCTCGCGTTCTTCTTCCTCGGCTACCTGCTCCAGGCGGGGCTGATCAACCCGTTCATCACGCGACCGGAGCACTCGCAGTTCATGCTGCTCGTCGCGGTCGCGATCATCATGGTGAACGCGCTGCTCATGAGCTTCGGCCCCGACGCCCGCAACGTGCAGGTGGACTACCAGCTCGAATCGTTCGAAGCCGGGCCGTTGCTTCTCGACAAGGCGCGCGCGTACGCGGCCGGCGCCGCGCTCGCGGCCGCGGCGGCGCTCTTCGCCTTTTTCCGCTACACGCTCACCGGCAAGGCGATCCGCGCCTGCGCGGACAACTGGCTCGGGGCGAAGGTGATCGGCCTCGACGTCAAGCGCCTCTACGCGCTCACCTTCGGCCTCGGCTCGGCCTGCGTCGCGGTCGCCGGCTGCGCGATGGTGCTGCTCGTCGACGTCTCGCCGCCGCTCGGGCCGTACTACACGCTGCTCGCGTTCGTGATCGTGATCGTCGGCGGGCTCGGCTCGATGGGCGGAGCGCTGCTCGGCGGCGTCCTGATCGGGGTGTCGGAGGCGCTCGCCGGCCTGTTCATCACGCCCTCGGCGAAGAGCATGTTCAGCTTCGGACTGCTCATCCTCGTGCTGCTCCTGCGGCCGCAGGGGCTGCTCGGGCGGCGCGCATGAACCGGCGGCTCGTCCTGCTCGGGCTGCTCGCCGCGGCGCTCGTCGCGCTGCCCGCGTTCGCCGGGCCGTACGCGCTTTCGGTCGCGACGCTCATCCTCTATTTCGCCTACGCCGGCCAGGCGTGGAACGTGATGATGGGCTTTGCCGGCCAGCTCTCGCTCGGCCATTCGCTCTACGTCGGCGTCGGCGCCTACACCGCCGGCGCGCTCTACTTTCACTTCGGCATCGGCCCGTGGGCGGGGCTGTGGGTCGCGATCGCCGCCTGCGTCGCTTTTGCGCTCGTGATCGGCTTTCTCGCCTTCCGCTTCGGCATCTCGGGCGTGTATTTTGCCCTCCTCACCATTGCGTTCGCCGAGTTCACGCGCATCGGCTTCGACCACCTCGCCTGGACCGGCGGCCCGGGCGGCATGTTCCTGCGGGTCGAGCAGCGCGAGACCTGGGACCTCGCGAACTTCCGCGGGCCGCCCGCAATGTACTACTACACGATGCTCGCGCTCGCGGCCGGGGCGTTCGCGCTGTGCGCCGCGCTCGTGCGATCGCGCGCCGGCTACTACTGGCAGGCGATCCGCGAAAACGAGGAAGCGGCGCAGGCCCTCGGCATCAACACCTTCCGCTGGAAAATGCTCGCGGTGGCGATCAGCGCGGCGATGACCGCCGTCTCCGGCGTGTTCTTCGCCTTCTACTACAACAACCTGTTCCCCGAGCAGATCTTCCACATCAGCCGTTCGATCGAGATCATCCTCGGGCCGATCATCGGCGGGCTGGGCACGCTCTTCGGCCCGATCCTCGGCGCCGCGGTGCTCACGCTGCTCTCCGACGGCGTCACCGAGCTGCTCGCTGCGCTCGGCATCGAGACACCCGGCATCAAGCAGGTGTTCTACGGCCTGCTGCTGCTCGTGGTGGTGATGTTCCTGCCGCACGGCATCTGGCCGCCGATCGCGCGGCGCCTGCGCCTGTGATGCTCCTGCTTCACCGCGTCTCGAAGGCGTTCCGCGGGCTGCGCGCGGTCGACGAGGTCTCGTTCGAGGTGGACGCGGGCTCGATCGCCGCGCTCATCGGCCCGAACGGCGCAGGCAAGACGACGACCTTCAACATGATCGCCGGCGTGTTCCCGCCCGACGCGGGCGAAATCGTGTTCGCCGGTCGCGCGATCCACGGGCTGCGGCCCGACCAGGTCTGCGTCGCGGGCATCGGTCGCACGTTCCAGCTGGTGAAACCGTTCGCGGGCCTGTCGGTGCTCGACAACGTGATGGTCGGCGCGCTGCTGCGCGAGCGCACGACCGCGGGCGCGCGCCGCGTGGCGCTCGAGGTGCTCGAGCGGCTGCATCTGGCGGCAAAGCGCGACCTGCCCGCCGCCTCGCTCACGCTGCCGGACCGCAAGCGGCTCGAGGTCGCGCGCGCGCTCGCCACCCGCCCGACGCTGCTCCTTCTCGACGAAGTGATGGCGGGGCTGCGCCCGGTCGAGTGCGATCAGATGGTCGAGGTGTTCCGCAGCCTCAACCGCGAGGGGTTGACGATCCTTCTCATCGAGCATGTCATGCGCGCGGTGATGGCGCTCGCCGGCCATATCGTGGTGCTGCACCACGGCCGCGTGATCGCGCGCGGCGCGCCGGACGACATCGTGCGCGACCCGGCGGTGCTCGAGTGCTACCTCGGCGAGGAAACCGAGGTCTGAGGCGACGCGGGCGCCCCGGCATGCTCTCGGTACGCGACCTCGACCTCTATTACGGCGACGCGCAGGCGCTCGCCGGTGTCTCGCTCGAGGTGCCGGCGGGCGCGATCGTCGCCCTCGTCGGCGCGAACGGCGCGGGGAAGTCTTCGCTCATTCGCACCATCGCCGGCATCGAGAAGCCGCGCGCCGGACGCATTCTTTTCAAGGACGAAGACATCGCCGGCCTCGACTCGCACGAGATCTGCGACCGCGGCATCGGGCAGGTCGCCGAAGGACGGCAGCTCTTTCCGAACCTGACGGTGCTGGAGAACCTGGAGCTCGGAGCGATGCTGCCGCGCGCGCGCGCGAACGCGCGCCGGGCGCTCGAGGAGGTATTCGCGCTTTTTCCGCGGCTCGCCGAGCGGCGCCGCCAGCTCGCCGGAACGATGTCGGGCGGCGAGCAGCAGATGCTCGCGATCGGCCGCTGTCTGATGGGGAACCCGGAACTGATCCTCTTCGACGAACCCTCGCTCGGGCTCGCGCCGGTCGTGGTGCAGGAGGTGCTGCACACGATCCACGTTCTGAACGGCCGCGGCCTCACGATCCTCCTCGTCGAGCAGAACGTCGCCGTCTCGCTCAAGATCGCGCAGCACGCCTACGTGCTCGAGAACGGCCGCATCGTGATGAGCGGCTCGGGCGCCGAGCTTCTGCGCGACGACCGCGTGCGGCAGGCGTACCTCGGCCTCTAGCCGGCCGTCGGCGTACACTTGTCGGCGCCTGCACCCGGGATTTCGCCATGCGCGCTGCGCTTCGCTCGGCCGCTCGGGCCGCGGCCCGCGCCGCGGCGATCGCGTTCGCGGCGGCCGCCGCCGGCTGCGCGTCGGTGCTCGAGCGCATCGTCGATTCGCAGCTCGAGACCTACTTCGCGAGCGCGCCGGCGCCCGCGGCGCCGCTTCAGCACCCGCTCCCGCGCCTGCCGTTCGCCGACTACTGGACCGCGATCGTTTTCAACGGCGAGAAAATCGGTTTCGCGCACTTCGCCGTCGCGCGTGCCCCGGAGGCGGCAGACCTCTGGGAACTGCGCTCGGAGGCAGCCTTCGCGCTGCGGTTTCTCGGTGTCGCGAAAAAGGTGAATCTGCGGGCGCGCGACCTGGTGACCGAGGACCTCGGCCTGCAGCGGTTCGAGTACCGCTACGTGCTCGACGAGAGCGAGATGACGGTCGAAGGCCGGCGCGAGGGCGACGAGCTCGTCGTTCGCGTGACCGTCGGCGGAACGCCGCACGAGCAGCGCCACGCGGTGAGCGGCCCCCTCTACCCCTCGAGCGCGATCCTGCTCTACCCGGTGCTGCACGGCCTTGCGCCCGGGCGCGAATACGCGTTCCGCGTCTTCAGCGGCGAGCTGCAGGCGGTGCGCGACGTCGCGCAGCGCGTCGAGGCGTACCAGACGAGCCGCCTGTTCCGCGGCGGCGCCTACAAGGTAGAGACGCGCCTTGCCGGCCAGCGCGTGCTCACCTGGATCGACGAGCGCGGGCGACCGGTGTTCGAGCTCGGCATGCAGGGCGTGATGATCTCGGCGCTCGAAGACGAGCACAAGGCGAAGCGCGAGCTCGCGCTCGCCGCGCTCAACAAGAAAGAGTCGCTCCTCGACTACAGCCTCGTGCGGCCCGACCGGCAAATCGCGCGCGCGCGCGCGGTCGCCACGCTGCGCATTGCGCTGTCCGGCGCGGCGCGCGAGCCGCCGTCGGACGGCTGGCAGCGCTGCGCGCCCGAGGGGACCGAGATCGTGTGCGAGATCGGGCCTGTGCCGTCGGAAGCGCGCGCAGAGCCGCGGCACCTCGCGCCCTCGCTCACCGTGCAGAGCGCGGACCCCGAGATCCGGCGGCTCGCCGCCGAGATCGTCGGCGAGGCGGCGGGCGAGGCCGAACGCCTCGCGCGCATCGTGCGCTGGATGGACGCGCACATCGAGAAAGCACCGTTCGACGTCTTTTCGGCGCGCGACGTGCTCGAGCGGCGCCGCGCCGAGTGTCAGGGCCACGCGTGGCTGTTCGCGGCGCTTGCGCGCGCGGCGGGCATCCCCACGCGCGTCGTGAACGGCCTCGCCTATTCCGAGGACTTCGGCGGATTCCTGTTTCACGCCTGGAACGAGAGCCTCGTCGACGGCGCCTGGCGCGCGGTGGACGCGACCTTCGGCCAGGTGCACGCGGACGCGACGCATCTGAAGCTCTTCGAGGGCGAGACGCTCGCCGAGCTCGCGCCCCTGCTCGATTTCGTCGGTCGCCTGAGGATACGCGTCCTCGGTTTCGAGCATTCACGGCGCTGAAGCGTCGGCCCCTGTCCTACAATGGCGGCGATGAGCGAGCCTCGCGGGCCCAAGTCCGCGCCGCAGGTGCTGCGGCTCGAGCGCACCGACGAACGCATCCTCACCTCCGACATCTTCGAAGGCGAGCGCGCGCCGCGCGCGCGTCGCGCCGGCGGCACGTGGACCGAGCCGGCGCGCGAGCTGCCGGTGTACGGCCGCTGCGACGTGCTGGTCGTGGGCGGCGGGCCGTCGGGGACTGCGGCGGCGGTCGCCGCGGCGCGCGCCGGCGCAGACGTCATCCTCCTTGAGCGCTACAACCACTTGGGCGGGCTCTCGACCGGCGGGCTCGTCATCTGGATCGACCGGATGACCGACTGGGAAGGCAAGCTCGTCATCCGCGGCTTCGCCGAGGAGGTACTCGACCGGCTACCCGCCGAGGCGCTCGCCGGGCCCGGGCGCGAGGAGTGGGGCTCGCGCGATCCGGCGCGCGCCGAGTACTGGTCGTACCGCACCGCCGCCTATCACGGTATCGTCACCTGGTCGCCCACCGTCTGCCCCGAGTGGCTGAAGCTCGCTTCGCAGGAGCTCGTGCTCGAAAGCGGCGCGCATCTGGTGCTGCACTGCTGGGCGGCGCGCCCGATCGTCGAGGACGGCGCGGTGCGCGGCGTCGTCTTCGAGAGCAAGGCGGGACGGCAGGCGGTGTTCGCCGCGGTCGTCGTGGACGCGACCGGCGACGGCGACGTGTTCGCGCAGGCGGGCGCCGCCTTCGAGTCCGACGTCGTGCGCGAGGACGTGCACCACTGCATGAACACCGCGTGGCTCTTCGGCGGGGTGGACATGGCGCGCTGGATCGAATTTCGCGCGACCCGCCCCGAGGAGTTCTCGCAGTTCATGGCGCGCGGGCGCGCGCAGCTCGGTTACTTCGAGCGCCCGTTCGTCTCCTGGCGAAACGACATCGCGCTTTTCATGGGACCGCGCCAGTCGGGCTATTCCGCGCTCGACCCGGACGATCAGACCGAGGTCGACGTCCGCTCGCACCGGCTGATGGCGCAGCACCTGGAGTTCTACCGTCGCCATGCGCCGGGCTTCGAGCGGGCGTTCCTCATGCTCTCTGCGCCGCAGCTCGGCGTGCGCCACGCCCGGCGGCTGGTGGGTACGAAAAAGGTCACGCGCGCCCAGTGGCCGAGCGCGCACGTGCACGAGGACGAGATCGGCGTCACGCCTGCGGTGTCGCCGAAATTCCCGAACATTTCGATCCCGTACGGCGCGCTGGTCCCGGAAAGGCTCGACGGCCTGCTCGCCTGCGGACGGCACGTCTCTTGCGACCCGAACTCGCACACGTTCCTGCGCGAGATCCCGCAGTGCTGGATCACCGGCCAGGCGGCCGGTGCCGCGGCGGCGCTCGCTGCGCGGCGAAACGTCGCGCCGCGCGCGATCGACGTCGCGGAGCTGCAGGCGTTGCTCGTGCGCCAGGGCGCCTACCTGCGCGCCCGCCCGCAGGCGGCCGCGGCCGCCTGAGCGCGATGCGGCTCACCGACGCCGAGCGCGCGATGCTGGAAGGTGCCGAAGGCCCCGCGGTCGCGCGCGCGATGGATCTGCTCGTGCGCTACGGCGAGGCGCTCGGCGCCGAACGGCTCGTCGAGACGAACAACGTCTGCGGCACGATCGGCGCGACGACGCCCTTCATGCGCGACTTCGCCGCCCGGCACGGGGGGCTCGACGCGGTGTTCTCCGAGTTCAACCTCGACAGCCCCGAGGTGGTCAAGGTGCCGCGCGCGAGAACGTTCACCTGTCACCTGCAGCAGGGCATGGATCCGGACCATGCGGCAGCGATGGGATTGGGGACCGAGATGGTGCAGCTTTTCCGGCGCGGCGAGGCGTTCGCCGCCGCGCTCGGGGTGGAGCTCGCGAACACCTGTACGCCGTACCAGGTCGGAAACCTCCCCCGGCGCGGCGAGCACTGCGCGTGGATGGAGTCCTCGGCGGTCGTCTTCTGCAACTCGGTGCTCGGGGCGCGCACGAACACCGAAGGCCGCGAAAGCACCGGCGCGGCGATGCTCACCGGTCGCATTCCGTACTGGGGCCTGCACATCCCGGAAAACCGCCGCGGCACGCACCTCGTCGAGGTCGAAGCCGAGCCCGCCGACGTCGCCGACTGGGGGCTGTTCGGCTACTACGTCGGCGAGGTCGTGCAGGACCGGATTCCGGTGATCGTCGGCGTCGGCGCGCCGCCCGACCTTGCGCGCCTCAAGCACTTCGGCGCCGCCGCCTCCACCTCGGGCGGCATCGAGCTGTATCACATCGTGGGCGTCACGCCCGAGGCGCCGACGCGCGAAGCTGCGTTCGGCGGCGCCCGCCCGGCCGCGACCCTTCGCTACGGCCGCGCCGAGCGCCGCCTCGCCTACGAGCGGGTCAACGCCACCGCGCGCCGCCGCGAGATCCAGTTCGTAATGCTCGGCTGCCCGCACTATTCGCTCGAACAGCTGCGCGAGGTCTGCCGCCTGCTCGCCGGCCGGCGCGTGCACCCGGACGTCGAGCTGTGGATCTTCGCCCCGCGCGCGATCCGCGCGCTCGCGGTGCGCGAGGGCATCGCGAAGATCATCGAAGACGCCGGCGGCCGGCTGATGTCGGACACCTGCTCGGCGATGAGCCGGGCGATTCCGCCTGGCACCCGCGCCGCCGCGTTCGATTCGGTGAAGCAGGCGCACTATCTGCCGGCGATCATGGGGATCGAAGGCTGGTTCGGCACGACGGCCGATTGCATCGAGGCCGCGGTGCGCGGCCGCTTCGAGGGCGACTTGCGGTGAACGAGCGCGCGACGACGATCCTGCTGCGCGGCCGCAAGGTCGTCGGCGGCCGCGCCGAAGGCGAGGCGCTCGTGACGCGCGAGCGCATCTCCGGCTGGGGCGGGATCGATCCGCGCACCGGCACGATCATCGAGACGCGCCACGAGCTGCGCGGCTGTAGCTTCGCCGGACGAGTCCTCGTCTTTCCCGGCGCGAAGGGGTCCTCGGGCTGGTCGAACCAGTTTCACCTCGCGCGCCTTTCAGGCGCGGCGCCGGCGGCGATGCTGTTCACCGAGATGAGCACCAAGGTCGCCCTCGGCGCGGTGGTCACCCGCGCGCCGGCGATGACCGACTTCGATCAGGATCCGTTCGCGCTGATCGCGACCGGCGACTGGGTCCGCGTGGACGCCGACCGCGGCGTCGTCGAGGTGATCAAACGCGCCTGAGGTCAGAGCGGCGCAAGCGCGCCGTCCACCACCCGCACGCGCGTACCCGCGCTCCAGGAAGGATGCGAGTCCTGGTGAAACACCCGGCTCGTGCCGTCGTCCATGCGCACCGAGATCTCCCAGGTCCTGCCTTCGCGCGCCTTTTTCTCGATCATATGGCCGGCGACGCCCCCGCCGACTGCGCCCACCACCGTGCCCGCGGTGCGGTGATCGCGCCCGCCGAGTTCGCGGCCGACGATGCCGCCGACGACGGCGCCCGCGACCGCACCGACGCCGGTCGCCTGCCCCGGCTTGTTGATCTCGCGGATCGCGGTGATCGTGCCGCAGTCCTTGCACGCGGCCGCCGGCGTGCCGCTCTGGCGCGCGAGAATGCGCTGGATGACCACCTCGCTCACCCCGGACTGCTTGAGCCTGACGAGCCCCTCGGGACTCGTGTCGAATTTCGGCTCCGCCGCGTCGATCGCCTGGATCACGGTGGCGTCCGACAGCCCGCCCTTCACCATCCGGATCACGTCGTCGTTCGTCATCGGCGCCGCCGCGGCGGCGAACGGCAACGCGACGAGGCACGCGAGCACCAAGCGTTTCGTCATGTCGGTCTCCTTCGCGGGACGCGCGCCGCGCCCCGACGCGCAATGCTACTCTAATGCGCCGAGGAGGATACACCCTCATGCGATTCGCCGCCCTGCTCGCCGCATCCGCGTTCGCTGCCGCCGCGCACGCCCAGGCCGATTACCCCAACCGGCCGCTTCGGTTGATCACGCCGTTCAACCCCGGGGGCGCGATCGACGTCTACTCGCGCCTCATCGCAGAACCGCTCGGCAAACGGCTCGGGCAAAACGTCGTCGTCGAGGCGATCGCCGGCGCGAACACCATCGTCGGCACCCAGGCGCTGGTGCGCGCCGCGCCCGACGGCTACACGTTCATGATCACCACGATGTCGACCGCGGTGAACAACAGGATCCTTTTCGCGAAAACGCTCCCCTACGATCCGGAGCGGGACCTCGCGCCGATCACGCAGCTTTCCTACGGGACGGTGCTGCTCGTTGCGCCCGCAAAAGCGCCTTACTCCGACGCGAAAGGCATGATCGACTGGATCCGCAGGCAGTCGCGCCCGGTGACCTACGGTTCCTGGGGCATCGCCTCCTGGGGCCATCTCGCCGGCCAGATCCTCAAGCGCGATCATGGGCTCAACCTCGAGCATGTACCCTACAAGGGCGACGTACCGGCGATCACCGACGTGCAGAACGGCAACCTCGACCTCGCGTTCGCGAGTCCGACGAGCGCGATCCCGAGGATCCAGGCCGGCGCGATCAAGCCGATCGCGATGACCGGTCCGCAGCGCTCGGCGTCGATGCCGGAGCTTGCGACCTTTTCCGAGCAAGGCGTGCCCAACCTCGATCTCGCGATCTGGGTCGGCGCCTACGCGCCGGCGGGCACGCCGCGGCCGATCATCGACCGCCTGCAACGCGAGCTGCGCGCGGTCATCCATACGCCCGAGGTGCGCGAGAAGATGATCGCGCAGGGCCAGACGCCGATCGGCAACACCCCCGAGGAATTCGTCGCCAACGTGCGCGCCGACTTTCCCAAATGGGAAGCGCTCATCCGTGCCTCCGGCGCGAAGATCGAATAGCGATGCGCACCGACTACGTGCAGCGGTTCGTGTTCGAGCGGCTCGCGATCCGCGGACGCCTCGTCTGCCTGACCGGCGCCTGGCAGCGCATGATCGAGGGACGCGGATATCCGGCTGAAATCGTCGAGCTGCTCGGGCACACCACCGCGCTCGCGGTGCTGCTCGGCGCCGGCCAGAAGGACCACGGGCGCGTGACGCTCCAGGTGCGCGGCTCGGGGCCGGTGCGGCTGCTCGTCGCCGACTGCACCGCGGACCTCAAGATCCGCGGCATGGCGCAGTACGAGCCGGCCGCCGCCTGCGACGTGCGCGCCGCGATCGGCGACGGAAGGCTCGCGCTCACGCTGGAAGACCTCGCGAGCGGCACTTTTTACCAGAGCCTCGTTCCGGTCGAAGGCGCGACGATGGGCGAAATCTTCGTCAACTACCTCGCCCGCTCCGAGCAGCGCCCGGCGTTCCTCGCGCTGCACGCGGACGACGCCGCGCTCTGCGGGCTGCTGCTCGAGAAGCTGCCCGGCGCCGACGAAAGCGACGCCGGCGGCTGGGCGCGGATCACGCGCCTTGCCGCGGCGCTCAGGCTCGCCGACACGGTGAACGCGCAGCCCTACGACGTGCTGGTCGGCCTGTTCGCCGACGAGCTGCTGCGGGTCTTTCGCCTCTATCCCGTCGAATACCACTGTCCGTGGAACCCCGCGAGCGTCGAGCGGGTGCTGCGCATCCTCGGACGCCCCGAGGTCGAGGCGATCCTCGCCGAACAGGGCGAAGTCGTGGTGCGAAACGAGATGTGCAACCACGAATACCGCTTCGACCGGGCCGCGGTCGACGCGGTGTTCGCCTGAACATGGACACCGGCACCGGCTACGGCCGTCCGCGGCCCTCGTACCGCAGGGAGCTCGCCGAGGTCGGCCCGGGCACGCCGATGGGCGAGCTGCTTCGCCGCTACTGGCATCCGGTCGGTCTGTCGAGCGACGCAGGGTCGGTGCCGAAGAAGGTGCGCGCGCTCGGCGAAGACCTGATCCTGTTTCGCGACGGCAGCGGTCGGCCGGGGCTGCTCTATGCGCGCTGCGCGCACCGCGGTACCACGCTTTATTACGGACGCGTCGAAGAGCGCGGCATCCGCTGCTGCTACCACGGATGGCTGTGGGACGTCGACGGCCGTTGCCTCGAGCAGCCGTGCGAGCCCGGGGGCGGCGCGCGGCGCGAGCGCTTTCGCCAGCCCTGGTACCCGGTCGAGGAGCGCTACGGGCTCGTCTTCGCCTACCTGGGGCCGCCGGAGAAAAAGCCGGTGCTTCCGCGATACGACTGCCTGGAAGAGCTCGCGCCCGGCGAGTTCATCGAAGCGGACGACTCCTCGATCGGCAGCGGCGGGCCGCAGATCGTGCCGTGCAACTGGCTGCAGCACTGGGAAAACGTGGTGGACCCCTTCCACGTGCCGATTCTTCACGGTTCGTTTTCGGGCGCGCAGTTCGTCCCGGAGATGGCGGCGATGCCCGAGGTGCGCTTCGAGACGACGTCACGCGGGGTCAAGGTGACGCAGCTTCGCCGGCGCGAGGACGGGCGGATACACCGCCGCGTCACCGAGGTCGTGATGCCGACGCTGCGGGTGGTGCCCAATCCCCGGCTCGCGAAGTTCGGAAAGGTCGAGTCGATCGGCTGGGTGCTGCCGATCGACGACACGCACTTCCGCATCTACGTCGCCGGACGGGTGACCGAGCGTGGCGAACTCGGACGCTTCCGCTCGAAGATGGCGGGCAAGTACTGGTGGGAGCTCACCGAAGAGGAACACCGGCGCTATCCCGGCGACTACGAGGCGCAGACCGGCCAGGGGCCGATCACTTACCATTCGGAGGAGCATTTCGCGACGAGCGACAAGGGCATCGCGCTCCTGCGCCGCTTTCTGGAACGGCAGCTCGCCATCGTCGCCGCAGGCGGCGATCCGGCCTGCGTCGCCTTCACCGAGCGCGAAGCGCTCATCCGCGTCGAGGCGGGCCAGACGCTTCTCGACGCCGAGGCGGTCGCCTGAGGCAAGGCGCGCCGCGCTATCCTCGCGATCCGCCCGCATGACCGTCATTTCCCAACGCATCCGATCCCGCGCGCGCGACCTCGGCGGCTTCGGCGTCCGGCGCGTTCTGCCGGCCGCCGAGGCGCAGATGGTCGGTCCGTTCGTCTTCGTGGACCACATGGGGCCGGAACGCCTGCCTGCGGGCGGCGGCGTGGATGTGAGACCGCATCCTCACATCGGCCTTGCGACCGTGACCTTCCTTTTCGAAGGCGAGCTTGTCCACCGCGACAGCCTCGGCACGGTGCAGCGCATCCGCCCGGGCGACGTCAACTGGATGGTCGCCGGCCGCGGCATCGCGCACTCGGAGCGCACGCCCGAGGAGCTGCGGCCCGCAGGGCCCGTTCTGCACGGCATGCAGACCTGGGTCGCGCTGCCGAAAGCGCACGAGGCCACCGAGCCTTCGTTTGCGCATCATCCGGCGAGCACGATTCCCGTGATCGAGCGGCGCGGAGCGAGGATCCACGTCATCGCCGGGCGGGCGTTCGGCGAGCGCTCGCCGGTCGCGGTGTTCAGCGACACGCTTTACGCCGCCGTGGAGCTGCAAGCCGGCGCCGCGCTCGAACTGCCGCCCGAGCACGAGGAGCGCGGCGCGTACGTCGTCGCGGGCGAGGTCGCGGTCGGCGGCGAGAACCTGGCGCCGGGCGAACTTGCGGTGCTCGCCCCCGTGGCAGCGATTCCGGTCTGCGCTCGCGAGCGCTCGACACTCATGCTCCTCGGTGGCGCGAGAATGGACGGGCCGCGCTTCATCTGGTGGAACTTCGTCGCCAGCTCGCGCGAGGCGATCGAGCGCGCCAAAGCCGACTGGCGCGCCGGGCGCTTTGCCCCGGTGCCCGGAGAAACGGAGGGAATCCCGCTGCCTGAGGCCTGAGGCGGGCGCTCGCCGCTACGCGCCGCGCTTCAGCCGCGCGGCGATCGTCGCCACATGCCGCCCCTGGAAGCGCGCGATCGCGAGCTCGTTCCCCGGGAGCTTGCGCAAGCCGCCTTCGCCTCGGATCATCGAGGGCTGTCGGCGTGCAGGCGCACACGACGTGCGCGCCGGGCGCAACGTCGGTGCACGCTCGCCCGGCGGTCGCACGATCCGGCGACCCGCCGTGCTCATCGGCTTGCCAGAATCGAACAAGGCTTCGCCTCGATGAGCGCGACGTCGGCGGTCACGAGCGTCAGACCGTAGACGAGCGCCGTCGCGACGAGGAACCGGTCGGCCGGATCCGCGTGCGCGGACAGGATCTCGCGGCTGCGCACCGCAATCTCGTGCGTGAGCGGCGCTTCCCGCGCCGGCGTGCGCTCAAGCGCTTCGGCGATCCAGCTTCGCGGCTCGCCCTCCAGCCTCACCCGCCTGCGCTCGGCGAGAACGAGCAACTCCCAGACGCTGAGCGGCGAAAGCCACAGTTCGTTCCGCTCGCTCGCAAGCGCGCTGCGCGCCCGCCGCCCGAGCCGTGCGGGCTCGACCAAGCTCCACAGCCAGATGTGCGTGTCGAGAAGGAGCTTCAACGGCGCATCGCCGCCCACTCGCCCCGCCTGCCGGGAGGGCCGACCACATCGCCGGCGATCTTCGCCCGGCCGGCCATCGCACCGAGCCAGCCGGACCGCGACGCCCGTCGGCGCGCGGGGACGACCTCGGCGACAGGTTCGCCGAACCGTGTGATCGTGACCGGGCGACCGGTGCGCTTCACCCGCTGCACCAGGGCAAGGCAGGTCGCCTTGAACTTCGACACCGGGATCCTCTCCATGTCGGGCACGCTAACATGGTCAGCGATCATGGTCAACGCGTCCGGGCGGCGCCCGGCGCATCGCCGCGCCCGCATATCCTGCACGCGGTCGCTCGGACTTTCTCGCCAGCTCGCGCGAGGCGATCGAGCGCGCCAGAGCCGACTGGCGCGCCGGGCGCTTTGCCCCGGTGCCCGGAGAAACCGAGGGAATCCCGCTGCCTGAGGCCTGAGGCGGGCGCTCGCCGCTACGCGCCGCGCTTCAGCCGCGCGGCGATCGTCGCCACATGCCGCCCCTGGAAGCGCGCGATCGCGAGTTCGTTCTCCGAGGGCTGGCGCGAACCGTCGCCGCCCGTGATCGTCGTCGCGCCGTAGGGCGTGCCGCCGGTGATCTGGTCCATCGCCACCAGGCGCTGCTCGCTGTAGGGCACGCCGACGACGATCATGCCGTGGTGAAGCAGCGTGGTGTGAAAGCTCGCGATCGTCGTCTCCTGACCGCCGTGCTGGCTCGCGGTGCTCGCGAAGACGCTTCCGACCTTGCCGATCAGCGCCCCCTTCATCCACAGACCCCCGGTCTGGTCGAGGAAGTTGCGCATCTGCGCCGCCATGTTGCCGAAACGGGTGGGCGTGCCGAAAATGATCGCGTCGGCTTCGGCAAGCCCATCCACCGTCGCCATCGGAATGTGCGCGAACGCGCGCCGCGCCGCCGCCGCCCCGCTTTTCTCCAGCACATCGGGCGGCACGAGCTCCGGCACCTGAAAGAGCGCGACCTCGACGTCCGGCACCTCGCGCGCGCCGGCCGCGACCGCCTCCGCGAGCCGATAGACGTGGCCGTACATGCTGTAAAACACCACTTGCACCTTCGTTGCCATGCGCTTTTCCTGTTCGACGCCAAAGAGGAGGCGCCGAATATACTTGCGACCACCCGCGCATGGAAGACAGGTTCCGCGCGGTAACTATCCGGCGCGGATTTGCCCAGGGAGCCGCTCGAATGACACCCCGGATCGCCGCCACGCAGGCCGCCGCCGCCGGACGGGTGCCCGCTCGATGGCTGTCTCGAGTTCCTGTCGCGTGCGTGGACCGTGCGCATCCTGTGGTACCTCGCGATGGGACCGCGCAAGTTCGGCGAGCTGCGCCGCGACCTCGGGCGGATCTCGTCCAAGGTGCTGACCGATCGCCTGCGCAGGATGGAGGCGCAGGGCGTGGTGGTACGCAAGGTGCTCGCGGGCAAGCCGCGGCAGGTCGAGTACCGGTTGAGCGCGCTGGGCGAGGAGTTCTGCCCGGTCCTCGAGGCGATGCGGCAGGTCGCGGAGAAGCTGCAGAAAAATCACCCTCCCCGCGTTCAGCGGTGAGCGGTGCGCGGTGCGAAGATCGTGGCGCGGCACCCCTCGAGCGCGCCACCCGCGCAAAAGCGTTGCGGCCGTCTGGCGGTTGCCCGCGAGCGCTTCGGTTCGCACCAGCCGCTGCACCGACGCCGCAGGGCGACAGCCGCCCCTCGAGCGACGCGTTGACGCGTCTCAGACGAGCGTAAGGACTTCGATTTCGCGAAAGCGCGCAAAGTCGCGGTCGAAGGTGACGAGCCGCAGGCCGGCGCTGCGCGCAAAGGCCGCAAGGTATGCGTCGGTCCACAGCCTCGGCGCAAACCACGGCTCGCGAACGTACTCAGCGAGCACTTCCTCGCAGCCCGGCGGCTCCGGCGCGAGTTCCACCTCGGGAAGCGCAAGCAGCGCGAGATAGCGCTCGAACGCCTCCTTCGGCGAGAGCGCGCCATCGCCCATCAGTTTCGGCTGGGTGAGCAGCCGCACGAACCCGAGCATCGTCACGCGGCAGAAGTGGATCGCCGGCGCGCGCACAGCCTCTTCGCGCCAGTAGCGGCGTGCGCGCTCGAAGTGCGGGTGTGCCTCGACCGACAAGGCGAGCCAGACGTTGAGATCCGGCAGGTCGCCGGCGCGAAAATACGCCGGGGCCGGAGGCTCAGCGCTTTGCCGCGCGCGCGTCGGTGAGCGAATCGGCAAGCGCGGCGAGCTCTGCGTTGCTGTAGGACTTCATCTTGCCTGCGCCGCGTACCGGCGCGGGCAACCGGCTCGGCGTGCGGCGAAGCTCGGTCGCCTCGCTCGCGGCAAGGCCGCGCTGCAGCAGGTGAGTGACGAGCGCCTTGAGCGTCGTGCCCTTTAGCGCGGCGCGCGCCTTCAGGGCGCGGAAGAGGTCCTCGGGCAGATCCACGGTCGTGCGCATAAACGCATATTAGCATATCCCGAGCGCCCGGCCAGCGGCCCGCCGGGGTCAGGGGGACCCTCCGAGCCGCAGGAGCCCCTCCGCGAGCTCCAGCACATCATCCGGCCAGTAGTCCATCGGCCGCGGCCGGCGCGCGTCAGCCTCTTCGCACGGCCGGCAGGCAAGCACTGGAAGGATCCAGCGCGCCGGCACGGCGTCGCGCCCCCAAAAGGCGCCGGCGAGCGCCCCGGCGATCGCTGCGTTGGTGTCGGTGTCGCCGCCTTCGGCGACGGTCGCGACGATCGCGCTTTCGAAATCCGCCGCATGGCGAAGCTGCCGGAAGGCGTTCTGGAGCGCGATCAGCACCTCGCCTTGCCGGGACAGAAAATCGCGCGGCGCATCGCCCGCCGCACCGCGCTCGATCGCCTCGCGCGCGGCGCCCGAGCTGTGCGCACGCGCCGCAGCGAGCATCGCCTCCGGATCGCCCGAGGCGATGCCTGCGGCGATCGCGGCGGCGAACCCGGCGCAGGCCTCGACGCACACCGGGTTCGGGTGCGTCAGGCGCGAGTCCTCGCGCGCGGCCGCGGCCGCGCGCGCCGGATCGCCCGCCGCCCAGACGCCGATCGGCGAAACGCGCGTCAACGATCCGCTCGCCTGGCTCTCCGGGTCGGGTCGCCCTGCGAGTGCCGCGCGGGTCGTCGCGCCGACGTCGAACGGCCGCGACGCGAGCCAGCCACGGTAGGCGGCGAGCGCCGCCTCGGCGTCGTAGCGCCCCGCGCGCAGGATCGCGCGCGCGAGGGCGAGCGCGAGCTCCGTGTCGTCGGTCGGCTGGCCGGCGATCGTTCCCCACGTGCCCCCGTCTGCGAGATCTCGAACGCCTTGCGGATACGCTTTTGCGATCGCCCGTGCGTCCTGGAATTCGACGAGCGAGCCGAGGCTGTCGCCGATCGCCTGACCGAGCAGGCAGCCCTGCGCGCGCGCAAGCCGCGCGCCGTCCGCGACCGCCGGAAAGCCGGTCCGCACCCGCGGCTCGCCCTTCGGCGCCGCGGCGACCTCCGCCCAGCGGATGCGCGCGAGCGCCCGGGCCGCCTCCGGCGCACCGGCGATACAGCCGCTCACGCGCGCCCGGTCGTCGCCCGAGAAGGCGATTTCACGCCCCTCCGCATCCAGCACGACGCCACCGGCGGCGCGAAGGAGCGCCGCGCCCGCGGCGATGTCGTGTTCGTGCACCCCGTGCGCGGAGACCGCAGCGACGCCGTCGCCCGCCGCGACGCGCGCAAGGCGATGCGCGATGCTCGACATCGCGACGAAGCGAGCGGGCGCGACCGCGCGCGCGAACGCGCGCGGACGCAGCGCCGCGGACTCGGTGCACCAGACGATTTCGCCCGCGGCGAGCCGCCGGGCCGACAGATCGACGGGGTTCGGACGACCGTTGCGCAGCGGCGGCCCCGCGCCTTCGGCCCAGGCGAACGTCTCTCGGCCGCGGTCGGGCGAAAGCGGCGAGTGCACGACGCCGAGCACCGGCGCCGAGCCGCGCAGAAGCGCGACCGACACCGCCGAGCCGCGCCAGCCCTTCAGAAAATCGCTCGTGCCGTCGTGGGGATCCACCACCCAGCGCCAGCCGGCGACGCGGCCCGGGGAGAGCCCGGTTTCCTCGCCGACGAAATCGCAGTCGAGCGCGCGCTGTAGCGCCGCGCGCAGCATCTCCTCCATCTCGACGTCCACCGGCGCCTTGCCGCGCTCGCCGCGCGGGCCGGCCGGCCGATGGAACTCTTCGTACAGGCGCTCGCCGGCGGCCTCGGCCGCAGCGACCGCGGCGTTCAGTACCGTGGCGAGCGAATCGGGTGCCACGCGCGCATCCGCCGCTAGGTTGCGGGCGCCGCCTCGCGCGGCCGCGCGAGCCTCGCGCCGGGCCACACCGACGGATGGCTTCTCGCGTACTGCGGCGGATAGTCGAGCTTGACGCCGAAATGATCCGCCGCGTGCCAGACCCAGCGCGGGTTGTCGAGCAGCGCGCGCGCGATCGCCACCATGTCGGCTTTGCCCGCGGCGAGGATGTCCTCGGCCTGCTGCGGCTCGACGATCATCCCGACGGCGCGCACGGCGAGCCCCGGCACCGCCCGCCTGACCGCTTCCGCGAACGGCACTTGATAGCCGGCCTCGACCTTCAGGTTCTGATACGGCACCAGGCCCCCCGAAGACACGCACAGGTAGTCGAAGCCGATCGCATGCAGCTCGCGCGCATACGCGATCGTCTCTTCGAGCGTCCATCCGCCCTCGGCCCAGTCCACGGCGCTCACGCGCGCGCCGAGTGCGCGACTTCGCGGCCAGACGTCGCGCAGCGCGCGCGCCACCGCGAGCGGAAAGCGCATGCGGTTTTCGAGGCTGCCGCCGTATTCGTCCGTGCGCCGGTTCGAAAGCGGAGACAGGAACTCGTGCAGCAGATAGCCGTGCGCCGCGTGCAGCTCGATCGCGTCGAGCCCGATGCGCAGTGCCCGGGCCGCTGCGGAAGCGAACGCCCCGACGAGCGCCTCGAGGTCGGCCTTCGAAAGCTCGCGCGGCGCTGGCCAGTCGCGATCGAACGCAATCGCCGAGGGCGCGACCGTCTGCCACGGCGACTCCCCCGGCCCGAGCGGCCGCCCGCCCTGCCAGGGTACCTGCGCCGAGCCCTTGCGGCCGGCGTGCGCGAGCTGCACGCCGATCGGCGAGCGCGTAAGCCGCCGGCAGGCGTCCACCACGCGCTTCATCGCCGCCTCGGCGTTGTCGGTGTAGAGGCCGGTACAGCCGTGCGAGATACGGCCCTCGCGCGCGACCGCGGTCGCCTCGATCATGACGAGCCCCGCGCCGGAGACGGCGAGGTTGCCGAGATGGATCAGATGCCAGTCGTTCATCGCGCCGTCGTCGGCCGAGTACTGGCACATCGGCGAGACCGCGATGCGGTTGGGCAGCGTCACGCCGCCGAGCTGGATCGGGGTAAATAGCCTAGGGTGCGGCAACGGTGATTCCTTTCTCCGAAAACGCCCGGCGCAGTGCGCGCGCAAAGCGCGCCGCGCCCGGCTGGTCGCCGTGCAGGCACAGGGTTCCGACCGAGACCGGCACGCGCCTGCCCGTGAGACTCGTCACGTGCCCTTCCTCGATCATCGCGAGCGCCTGCGCGACCGCCCGCGACTCGTCTTCGATCAACGCGCCGGGCGAGCCACGCGGCGCGAGCGTGCCGTCGTCTGCGTAGCCGCGGTCGGCGAAACCTTCGCCGATCGCCGGCACCCCGAGCCGCTCGGCGCACGCGATCATGCGGCTGCCGGCGAGCCCGTAGAGCATGACGCCGGCGCCGAGGTCCCTCACCGCACGCGCCATCGCTTCCGACAACGCCTCGTCGTTCGCGGCCATGTTGTAGAGCGCGCCGTGGCACTTCACGTGGTGCAGCCGCGCGCCGGCCGCGCGCGCGAACGCTTCCACCGCGCCCGCCTGGTAGAGCACGAGGTCGTAGAGCTCCTGGGGGGTGATTCTCATCGCGCGCCGGCCGAAGCCCATCAGGTCGGGGAGCGACGGATGCGCGCCGACCGCAACGCCGTGGTCCACCGCAAGCCGCACGGTCGTTCGGATCGTCGCCGGATCGCCCGCGTGAAAACCGCAGGCGATGTTCGCCGAGCTGATGTAGGGCATCACCTCGGCGTCGGCGCCCATCTTCCAGGCGCCGAAGCTCTCGCCCATGTCGCAGTTGAGGTCGATGCGTTTCATGTCCCGTAGCTCCATGCGAGCGCGCGAAGCGCCCGCCGCATGCGCTCGCGCTGCGCGCGCCGCAGCGCCACCGCCTCGGCGAGCGTGCACCGAGCGAACCGCAACGTCTGCCCGGGCGCGAGCTGCGCAAGGCGCGCCACGTCCGCGCTCGCGATCTCGGCGATCCTGGGATAGCCGCCGGTGGTCTGGTGGTCGGCCATCAGCGCGATCGGCTGCCCGTTCGCGGGCACCTGCACGGTGCCGAGGCAGGTGGGCTCGGAGTGTATCTCGCCCGATGCGGCGCGCGCCAGCGCCGGACCGCCCAGCCGGAACCCCATGCGGTTGGAGTCCGGGAGCACCTTCCACGTCGCCTCGAAAAACGCGCGGCGCGACGCTGCTTCGAAGAGCGCGTGGTGTCGGCCTTCCATCGCGTGCACCGTGATCGGTTCGCGCTCTGGAAGCGTGAGCGCCGGCACCGACCAGCCGACGCTCGCACCGCCGCCCGCCGTCCGGCGCTTTTCGGGCAGCGCCCCGTAGCGCTTGCGGGCGATGTCTGCTGCATCCGCGGCAAGCGGCACGAGGTCGCCCGGGCGCAGCGCCCGGCCCTCGAAGCCGCCGAACGCGGCCGGAAGAAAGGTGCTGCGGCTGCCGAGCACCGGGGGCACCGCGATCCCGCCTGCCACTGCAAGGCAGGCGCGCGCGCCTGCGCGTGCCGCCCCGATCGCGAGCCTCGCGCCCTGTTCGACGAGCACCGGCCGGTCGAGCGGAAGCGGCGCGCCGTCGAGCCGCGCTTCGAAGCGCGCGCCGCAGAGGGCAACGAGCGCCGCGCAGCCGAACTCCAGTTCCGGTCCGATGAGCGTGATCTCGAGCGCCGCAGCCTCGGGCCGGTTTCCGACGAGCGCGTTCGCGATCGCGAGCGCGACCGGATCCATCGCGCCTCCGGGCACGACCCCGAGATGCTGAAGGCCGTAGCGTCCTGCGTCCTGCACCGTGGTGAGGAGGCCGGGCTTGGCGACCCGGATCCAGGCGCCGCCGCTCATTTCAGCCGCTCGAACTGCGCGGCATCGATCGGAACGAACCGCACGCGATCGCCGGGAGCGAGCAGGCTCGGCGGCTCGCGCCGCGGATCGAAGAGCGAAAGCGGCGTGCGGCCGATCACGTTCCAGCCGCCGGGCGTCTCGAAGGAGTAGATCGCGGTCTGTGCGTTCGCGATCGCGACCGAACCGGCGGGCACGCGCGTGCGCGGCGTCGCGCGGCGCGCGAGCGAAAGCTTCGGATCGAGCCCGCCGAGATACGGCTGGCCGGGCGAAAAACCCACCATCAGCACCCGGTGCTCGGCGGCCGCATGCCGGCGCGCGATCTCGGCCGGCGCAAGGCCGGTCTTTTGCGCCACCTCCGCCATGTCGAGCGCGAACGGCGCTTCGTAGCACACCGGCACCTCGACGAGGCGCCCGCCATCGGTCAGCCTCGGCACCTCGCGCTCGCACTCGGCAAGCAGCTCCGCGCAGCGCCCGAGCGGATCGTCCGGAAGCTCCGGATGCTCCGGGTCGAAGTGAAGCGCGATCCCGGTGAGCGCCGGCACGATGTCGCGGATCCAGGGGATCCGGCGCGCGCGAAGCGCCGCGGCGAGCGCCTGAAGCGCCCGGTTCGTCTCGAGGTCGAGCGCGTCGCCCGCGTCGGCGAAGGCGGCGCAGTCGCCGAGTGGCTCGATCCGCAGCCTTGCGACGATCTTCGTCAGGCGACCTTCGGTACCGCGACGCCGATCATCGCGTCGCGCGTGACGATCGAGGCGAGCCGCTCCTCGCTCCAGCCCTCGGTGCCCGCCGGGCGCATCGGCAGCACCATGTAGCGCATGTCGGCGGTCGAATCGTGCACGCGGATGCGCACCGTCTCGGGCAGCACCAGCCCGAACTCGGCGAGCACCGCGCGCGGTTCGCGCACCATGCGCGCGCGGTATTCGCGCGACTTGTACCAGTCGGGCGGAAGGCCGAGGAGCATCCGCGGATAGCACGAGCAGAGCGTGCACACGATCGCGTTGTGCACTTCGGGCGTGTTCTCCACGACGACGAGTCGCAACGCCGGCAGATCGAACCCCAGCTCCTCGCAGGCGCGCGTGCCGTCGGCGAGAAGCCGCGCCTTGAACGCCGGATCGGTCCAGGCGCGCGCGACCACCCGAGCGCCGCGCTCAGGGCCCCGACGGCGCATGTCCTCGACCGCCGCATCCACCTCGGCGTCGGTGAGGACGCCTTTTTCGACGAGGAGCTCGCGCAGGCTCACTTCCATCAGCTGGAAGTAGCTGAGCGGCCGGTAGGTTCCGCGGTCCTCGTTCACGCCGGCTCCAGCCAGTGCTGGTAGAGCTCGACCTCGACGACGTCGTGCGCCGGCCCGCGGTAGTCCGGCCAGAGCTCCGTCTGCCGGAAGCGCACGCGATAAAGCGGCTGCTTCGGCTCGCCCGAGCGCATCTGCGCAAGCTCCTCCGGATTGGCAAAGACCCCGCAGAGCCGCTCGATCTCGCCCGTGCGGCCGCGTACGTAGAACGGCGTGCGCACGTGCCCGAGCGGATACGCCGCTCGCACCCGCACGCGGTCACCGGGGCGAAAGATCGGCGTCGCCTCCGACACGCCGCGCCACCTCCTCCATCTTGCGGCCGAGCTCCTCGGTGGTGATCACGCCGCGCTGGATCATCGTCTGCGCGATCGAGACGACCCAGCGCTCGTAGTAGGTCATGCGATCGTACGCTTGCGGCGGCAGCGCCTCGATGTTCTTCCTCAGTTCGTCCACCGTCATCAGCCGCCGGCCGCCGCGGATGCCGGAAAGGAGGACCATCAGCGCATCCACCCGCCGCTCCCAGTCGGCGTAATCGTGCTCGGTGCGTTCGACCGGCCCGGCCGAAAGCCCGCCCATGTCGTGATGGCCGCGG
>JAOAFL010000128.1 GCA_026416295.1 Burkholderiales bacterium
GAACGCGTTTGCGTCCGACGTCTTCCGCGTGACTTTCCGCGGCCTCGAGCCGGCGCTGGTCGGCATCAGCGGCGACGGCGACACCGACCTCGATCTTTTCGTGTACGACGAGACCGGGCGCCTCGTCTGCCGCTCCGAGCGACCGGTGGACGAAGAGATCTGCCAGTGGGTACCCCGCTGGACCGGCGTCTTCCGCATCGAGGTGCGAAACCTCGGGCGGGTGTGGAACCGGTACCTGATCCTCACCAACTAGCGCCCTGCCGCGCAGGCGTAGGCGGGCGGGCGCTTGCGGCGGCGCTCGCCGCGCTGCTCGTCTTTCTTTCGCATCCGGCGGAGGCCTCGCGGCAGCATGCGCTGCTCGTCGGCGTCTCGTCGTATCCGTCGCTTCCGCAGGGCCTGCAGCTTCACGGGCCGGCGAACGACGTCGCGCTGATGCGCGCCGTCCTGCTGCAGAGGGGCTTTGCGCCGGAGGACATCCGCACGCTCGCCGACGGCGTCGCCGGCGCGGGCGAGCCGACGCGCGCCGCGATCATGGGCGAACTGGCCGCGCTCGCGAAGAAGGCCGCCCGCGGCGACTTCGTGTTTCTTTTCTTCGCCGGGCACGGCTCGCAGCAGCCGGCGCGCGAGATCGGGCCGCAGAACCCGGAGCCGGACGGACTCGACGAGATCTTCCTGCCGCGGGACATCGGCAAGTGGTCGGGCGCGGCAGGATCGGTGCAGAACGCGATCGTCGACGACGAGCTCGGCGCCGCGATCGCCGCGATCCGCAGCCGTGGCGCGTTCGTGTGGGCGGTGTTCGACACCTGCCATGCGGGCACGATCACCCGCGGGATCGCCGACGACGGCGTTCGCTACCGCGACGTACCGGCAGCGGCGCTCGGCATCCCCGAGGCCGAGATCGCGCGCGCGGCGAAGCGCGCAGCGGCGCTCTATCCGCGCACGCGCGGCGAGCCGCGCGGCGCGCCGATGTCCGGGGTGCTCGCCGCGCAGGCGGGCACCGAGGCGGGCGGCTTCGTCGCCTTCTTCGCCGCGCAGTCCTGGGAGCGCGCCCCCGAAGAGCGACTGCCCGCCGGGCATCCGGACCGGCGCCCGCACGGGGTGTTCACCTTCGCGCTCGCGCAGACGCTCGCGATGAACCCCTCGATGACCTACCGCCAGGCGGCCGAGCAGATCCTTCAGCGCTACCGCGGCCGCAATCAGGCGCAGCCGACACCGCTCTTCGAGGGGCCGAGCCTCGATGCGCCGGTGTTCGGGACGCAGGCGGGCCCGCGGGTGCTGCAGTGGCCGATCGAAAAGGACGAACGGACCGGCGCGCTGCGAATCCCGGCCGGAGCGCTTCACCAGCTCGGCGAAGGCGCGCTCTTTGCGCTGATGCGCGCCCCCGCCGACGCCGATGCGCAGGCGCTCGGCTACCTCGCCGCGACGCGAATCGAGCTGACCCGATCGCTTCTTGCGCCCGCGGCGCACGGCCAAACGCCGCCGATCGCCGCCTCCGCCGTGCCCGAGGGCGCCTACGCGCGGCTTGTCGATCCCGGGCTCGCGCTCGCGCTACGGGTCGCGCTCCCGCCTCCGGTCGCGAAACCCGGGCCGCAGGAAGCGAAAGCGAAGGCCCTTCTCGATCAGCTCGCAAAGGAAACGCTCTCCGGCCTTGCCATCGCCTGGGTGCCCGCGCGCGAGGGCGCGGACCTGCGGCTGCTGCTGCGCGGCGGAAAGCTCTGGCTGCTTTCGCCCTCGGCCGAACTCGTCGCCGAGGGCCCGCACCGGTCGCTCTCGATAGATCTCGCGAAGAACGATCC
>JAOAFL010000006.1 GCA_026416295.1 Burkholderiales bacterium
ACGAGGAGTACCTCGCGGGGCTCGTCTGCATCGCCGTGCCGGTCGCCGCCTCGAGCCGGCGCGCGGTCGCGGCGCTCGCGGTGCAGGCGCCGGTGTCGCGCATGCCGCTTGCGCGCGCGCTCGAGCACCTGCCGCTGCTCCGGCGCGCGGCGGCTGAGCTGAGCGAGACGCTCGAGGCCTGACGGGCGGCCGCGGCAGCCTCAGGCGGGAGATACCCCATGTGCAAGCCCGACTCGGTCTGCCTTCACGGCACCACGGCGCCGACGGGCGCAGAGGGTACGAGCGGAAGCCCCGCCTTGCGCCACGCCTCGATGCCGCCGCGGTACCAATGTACGGCCCTGCCGGCTCGCGCGGCGCGAAATGTTGCATTCGCGGAAAGCCAGCTCGTGCTGTTCGACGAGAAGATGACGACCGTCCTACCGGCTGCGATCGCGTCGAAGAGCTTGAGGAACAGTTCGTCGAGTTTTCGGTCAGCCTCCCGGTCGGTGTAGGCGAGCCCGGCGCCGAACACGCATTTCGCGCCGGGCAGCGTCTCCTCCCCGCACCAGACGTCGAGCAACGCGACCTCCGAGCGCCCCATCAGCGAGACGAGTTCGCGCGTGCCGATCTCCCGCGCGCCGGGAATGCGTTCCGGCGTCGGTCCCGTGAACGTGTCGGTCCGAAGCCTCGTCATCGGCAGTTCGGCCTGCTCGAAACGTTCGTCCTCGAGCCCGTCCCGAGCGACGCGCGCGAGCGCCGAGACCGCCTCGGCGCTACGTTGATCGAATCGCGCGTAGAGTGCGGCGGCAAGACGGTCGTTCACCGCCGCGAGGCGACACAACTCGCCCGACTGACGCGCGCATTCGAAGAGCGCGCGCCACGCCGCCCGACGCGTATCGTCGGAGCGCCAGCTCGCGCCGCTGCGCCCCGTGAGCGAAAACGCGATCGCCCGCTCCGGAGGCCGGTCGCGAAACGCGCGCGCGAACTCCTGACAACGCGACGCCGACGGCGGGCAGAAGCGCGCAAGGTCGTCCGAGTCGGTCAGCAGCTCGACGGAATCCATGTCGGTCCCGAGAAACCGGTTCCGGTAGGCAAGCTTTTCCGGGAACGAGATCTCCGCGAGCGCGTCCGTCGTTATGATTCCGAGGGAAAGGGCGTTGCTCTGCGCGACCGGCTCGCATTTCTCCTCCCAAGAGCCCCGGCACAGCGAGGCATCGCCGCGGTGCGCCGGATGGTAGACGTACAGAAAACCGCGCCGGTCCGGAATGCGGTCGAGCGCAGCGATCACGAGATCGTGGCTTTCTCGCGGCAGGCGAGACTGGAAATACGCCGCGACTCGCGCCCGGCCGCCCGAAAGGGTCCCGTGAATTCGGTCGTAGGTTCCGTGAAAGCCGAGACGCGAGCGGCTGAGCGGCCAGCTCGCCGCGAACTGGCGGCGCTCGCCCGCGAGAAAAATGTACGTGCAGGCGCTCAGACAATATCCGGCGACCACGGTCGTGACGCGACGCGCGATCAGATCTTCTGCGATGCCGAGGGCGGTGTCGACCATTCCGCCGCTCTGGTTGACGAGCACGACGCGAGCGAAAGACCGGTTGCGCGTCAGCTCTCGATAGCGTACCCAGTCGTCGAGGCTCATCGACGGCCCGGACAGGAAAAGCGTGTCCTCGACGAGCTCCATCGCCATCGCCGCCGCAGGCTTTTGCGGCACGAGCGCCAGCGCGACGGCAAGGATAGAGACAGCGAGCCGCTTGAGCGAAACGGTCGGCTTTCGCGGCACCCGCCCCATCGAAGAGCGAGGACCGGCCCGCCGGCGAAAAATCGAAGCGACGCACCTGCACCCGAACGGCGCTTTGGCGCGCTCCGCCTTACCGATCACGCGAGCCGCGTACACCGATCTGTCCTGCATCGTGTCAGCCGCTGGCCGTTCCGGAAAACCGCACCGCAGCACCCTCGCGTTCCGCGCATCGCAGCGGCGAATCGGATAATCTACCTTCAGCACGGGCTGCCGAATCCGAGAAAAACCAGATCCACTCCACATGAGCGAACCGGAACAGAAGATCGAGATCCGCCGCGGGCTGAAGGACGTCTACTTCGACCGCTCGCGGGTGTGCTTCATCGACGGGCGGGCGGGGGAGCTCCGCTACCGGGGGTACTCCATCCACGACCTCGCCGAGCACTCGACCTTCGAGGAGACCTGCTATCTGCTGCTCAAGGGCGAGCTGCCGCGGCGCGAGGAGCTCGCGGCGTTCGAGGCGGAACTGAAGGCCGCGCGCCGGCTCCCCGAGCCGGTCTACGACGTGATCCGGCTCGTCAAGGACGCGCATCCGATGGAGGTGCTGCGCACCGCGGTCTCGGCGCTCGCCGCCTTCGACCCGGAGGTCGCCGACAACTCGCTCGAGGCGACCCTCAGGAAAGGCATACGCCTCACCTCCCAGGTGCCGATGATCGTCGCCGCGCACGATGCGATCCGCAACGGCCGGGAACCGGTCGCGCCCGACCCGGCGCTGTCGCACGCGGCGAACTTTCTCTGGATGCTGAAGGGCGTACGCCCGAGCGCCGATGCTGCGCGCCTGATGGACGTCGACATGATCCTTCACGCCGAGCACGGCTCGAACGCCTCCTCCTTCGCGGCGCGCGTCGTGGCGGGAACGGAGGCGAACCTCCACGCGGCGATCACCGCCGCGATCGCGGCGCTCTCGGGGCCGGCGCACGGCGGCGCGGCCGAGAACGTCATGAAGATGGCGATCGAGATCGGCGACCCGGCCAATGCCGCCGAGTACGTGCGCCGAAAGCGCGCGGCGCGCGAGCCGGTGATGGGCTTCGGCCACCGCGTCTATCGCGCCGAGGACCCGCGCGCGCGGCACATGCGCGCGGGGGTGGAGAAGCTCTCGCGCGAGATGGGCCAGCCGCAGTGGTACCGGATCCTGGAAGCGCTCGTCGAAGCGATGAAGCCCTACGCGCGCCACGGCGTGAACGTGAACGTGGACTTCTACGCCGGCGTCGTCTATTACCTGAACGGCATCCGCGAGGACCTGTTCGTCCCCATCTTCGCCGTCGGGCGCGTGCCCGGCTGGACGGTGCAGGTGATGGAGCAGTTGGAAAACAACATCCTCATCCGGCCGCTCACGCTCTATAACGGCCCCCCGCCCCGTCCGTATGTGCCGCTCGATGCGCGTTGAAGGCGGCGGTCAGATGAGTCGCGCGACCGTCCGATAGGTCTGGATCGCATGGCGCACATAGCTGTCGCGCACGCCGTCGGTCGCCACCGCGGCCTCGACGGTCGAGAGCGCGCCCGTGCCGCCCTCGCCCGGCGGCGCCGCTGCGCCGATGAGCTTGCGCGCGCGATCGAGCAGCGCGGCGACCGCCGCCGGGTTCTCCAGGTCGATGTCGAGCGCGCGCGCCGCAGCGACGACCCGCGGATCGCGCAGCGCGCGCGCGAACGCGCGGCCCCCGCTCCGATCCGGCAGGAACGCGGTCGGCGAGACCGCCTGGACGCCGCCGCTCACGCCTCGCGCCGGTCGTTATCGAGCAGTTCGAGAATGAGCGCGATCAGCAGCGCCTGGGCCAGCTCGCCGAGCGTCTGGCGATCCTCGCGCGCTTCGAGCGCAAACAGCGCGAGCGCCATTTCCGACAGCCTGACGCGGGTGCTCTCGCTCAGCCCGGACTGCGCGATCGCGCCGAGCACCTCGCCGACCGTGCTCGGCGAGCCGGCGACAGCGACCAGGCGATCGACGCCAGCGCTGCGCGCCGCGGAGAACGTGTCCGCCCATGCGGCAAGGGCCGCCCCGCCGCCGATTCCGATCGCCTCGATCCGCATGCCGCCCTCCCCGAAAGCGAAAATGGAACCGCGATTGTCGCCGAACATATTTCGGCCCACAAGACGAGCGGCTCGGCCGGCGCCCGAAACCCGCGCTCTGGAGGGAAGTGCGCGCCGCACGGCCGCGTGCGTCGGCGCAAGCGGGCCGATCGCTCGCGCAAACCCTCGCGCCGGTGCGGCCGAGGGCGCGAGCCCGCGCCCTGTGGCGCGTGCCCGATTCGCAGTAGACTGTGCAGTGCCCAATGGCCACGAAAGGAGGAACCCGAATGAAAGCTCTGCTTGCAGCCGCCGCGCTCGCGACAGCGTCGGCCGCGTTCGCCCAGAAGCAGGTCACGATCGCCTACCAGGACATGGTGGTGCCGTACCGCGTCGCCCAGGAAGCGAAGGAAATCGAAAAAGCGACCGGCTACCGCATCGAATGGAAGCAGTTCGGCGGCGGCGGCGAGGTCATCAAGGCGATGGCCTCCGGGCAGGTGCAGATCGGCGAAGTGGGTTCCGCGCCGCTCGCCTCGGCGATCTCGCGCGGGCTGCCGCTGGAACTCTTCTGGATTCTCGACGACATCGGCGATGCCGAGGCGCTCGTCGCGCGTAACGGCTCCGGCATCGACAAGCTCGAGGACCTGAAGGGCAAGCGGCTTGCCACGCCGTTTGCCTCGACCGGTCATTTCCACGCGATGGTCGCCCTGGAACTGGCGAAGCTGAAGGCCTCGGACGTCAAGTTCCTCAACATGCGCCCGCCGGAGATCGCCGCCGCCTGGGATCGCGGCGACGTCGATGCGACCTACATCTGGGACCCGGTGCTCTCCAAGGCGAAGGCGAGCGGCAAGGTGATCATCACCTCCGGGCAGATTACCGCGCGGACCGGAAAAGCGACCTTCGACGGCATGGCGGTGAATCGCGACTGGGCGAAGGCGAACGGCGACTTCCTCGTCGCGATGATCAAGGTAATGGCCGCGGCCGACGAACGCTACCGCGCGAACAAGGCGGCCTGGACGAAGGATTCGCCCGAGGTGAAGGCGGTCGCCAAGTGGAGCGGCGCGAAACCCGAGGACGTGCCCGCGGCGATGGCGCTCTACGCGTTCCCCACCATGAAGGAGCAGGCGGAGAAATGGCTGGGCGGCGGAAAGAACAGCCTCGCCGCGCGGGCGTTCGCCGCCACCGCGCAGTTCCTCGTCGAGCAGAAGCAGCTCGAAAAGGCGCTCGCCGACTACTCGATCGGCGTCAACCCCTCGTACGTTCAGCGCGCGATGAAATAGCCTCGCGTTCCGGCCGGACGCCTGCGGCGTCCGGCCGGACGCGCGCCGTGTGGCGAAGCTCGAAATCCGCGACCTCTGCGTGACGTTTGCCGGGCGCGACGGCCGCGCCGTGCCCGCGCTCGAGCACGTCTCGCTCGCGATGGACCCGGGCGACTTCGTCGTCGTGCTGGGCGCCTCCGGCTGCGGCAAGACGACGCTGCTCAACTGCATCGCCGGCTTTCTGCGCCCTTCGAGCGGCGAGATCCTGCTCGACGGCCGGCCGGTCACCGGCCCCGGGCGCGAGCGGGGCGTCGTCTTCCAGAAGCATGCGTTGATGCCCTGGCTCTCGGTCGCCGAAAACGTCGCGTTCGCGCTGCGCATGCGCGGCGTGCCGCGCGCCGAGCGCCGGCGCGTCGCGCTCGAACGGCTGCGCGAGGTGGGGCTGGAAGCGGCGGCCGACCAGCGCGTCTACGAACTCTCCGGCGGCATGCAGCAGCGCGTCGGCATCGCGCGGGCGCTGGCGAGCGACCCCGAGGTCATGCTGATGGACGAGCCGATGGGGGCGCTCGATGCGCTCACGCGCGAATCGGTGCAGGAGCTGATCCTGCAGATCTGGCACGCCGAGCGAAAGCTCTTCTTTCTCATCACGCACAGCGTGGAAGAAGCGCTCTTTCTCGCGACGCGCCTGGTCGTGATGACGCCGGCGCCGGGGCGCATCGCCCGCTGCTACGAGGTGGAATTTTCGCGCCGCTACGCCGAAAGCCGCGATGCGCGCCGCGTCAAGGCCGACCCGGCCTTCATCCGGCTGCGCGAGGAAGTGCTCGATCTGGTGCTGCGCCGTGGCGGCTGAACCGCAAAGCGCCGGCCGGCCGACGACCGGTTTTCGCATGCCGGGCGAAGGCCCGAGCGCGGCGATCAGCGCGGCGACGGTGGCGACCCTCGTCGCCCTGTGGTGGCTCGCGACGCATCTCGGCTGGATCGCGCCGCTTTATCTGCCGGCGCCGGAGGCGATCGTCAAGGCGTTCGCCGACGCAAGCCGCGGCGACATCCAGGGCGGGCAGTCGCTCGCGGTGCACTTCGGCTGGAGCCTGTGGCGCGTGCTCGCGGCGTTTGCCGCCGCCTGCGTCACCGCGATCCCGATCGGGCTGGCGATGGGCGTGTCGCGCGTCGCGCGCGGCATCTTCGATCCGCCGATCGAGTTCTACCGGCCGCTGCCGCCGCTCTCGTACCTGCCGCTCATCGTCATCTGGTTCGGCATCGACGAGACGGCGAAGATCATCCTCATCTATCTCGCCTGCTTCGCGCCGCTCGCGATGGCGGCGCGCGCCGGGGTGCGCTCGGCCTCGATCGAGCAGATCCACGCCGCCTACTCGATGGGGGCGACCCCGATGCAGGTCGTGCGCCACGTCATTCTTCCTGCGGCGCTCCCGGAAATCCTCACCGGCATGCGGATCGCGATCGGCTTCGGCTGGACGACGCTCGTCGCGGCCGAAATGGTCGCCGCGACCGCCGGGCTCGGGCAGATGGTGCTGAACGCCTCCAACTTTCTCCGCACCGACATCGTCATCATGGGCATCGTCGTGATCGGCGCGATCGCCTACGCCTTCGATCTGGCGATGCGCAGGCTCGAGACGAAGCTCGTGCCCTGGCGCGGCAAGATCTAGAGCGCAGGCCTCAGCCCTGCGCGAGCACGACCGCGGCGGTCGCGACGATGTCTTCGACCGACGCGCCGCGCGACAGATCGCTCACGGGACGCGCGAACCCTTGCAGGATCGGGCCGATCGCGCGCGCGCCGGCGAGGTGCTGCACGAGCTTGTAGCCGATGTTGCCGGCATCGAGGTCGGGGAACACGAGGACGTTCGCGCGTCCGGCGACTTCGCCCGGGTCCTTCAGCTTTCTTGCCGCCACCGCGGGCACGAGCGCCGCATCGGCCTGAAGCTCGCCGTCGATCGCAAGGCCCGGCGCGCGCGCGCGCGCTGCCTCCAGCGCCCGGCGCACCTTGTCCACACGCGGATGCGAGGCGCTGCCGCGGGTGGAAAACGAAAGCAGCGCAACCCGCGGCTCGACCTCGAGCAGCCGCCGGCAGCTTTCGGCGGCGGCGAGCGCGATGTCGGCGAGCTCTTCGGCCGTCGGATCGGCGTTCACCGCGCAGTCGGCGAAGACGAGCGTGCGCTCGGGCAGCTCCATCAGGAAAAAGCTCGATGGCGTCGCGATGCCCGGCGCAAGGCCCACCGTGAGCTTTCCCGCCTCGATCACGCGAGCGCTCGTATGCGCGGCGCCCGCGATCATCGCGTCGGCGTCGCCCGCGCGCACCATCATGCCGGCGTGAAAGAGGGGCTTTGCGACGATGCGGCGCGCGAGCGCTGCCGAAACTTCCGGCCGCGTCTGACGGTAGAGCTCGGCGTAATGTTCGAGCCGATCGGGCCGTTCGTGCGGCGCGACTTCGATTCCGTGCGCCCGAAGCCGCCTCGCTGCCTCGGCGATTCGCTCGTCGCCCGCCTCGGGCAGCGCGACGCGGCCCCCGCGCTCGCGCGCACGCGCGAGAAAGCGCTCGACGAGCGGCGACATCAGCCGCGCTCGGGCACGGCTAACGCCTCGGGTCGGCCCTCTTTCGCGGCCCGGATCGCCGCCCAGACGCGCTGGGGGCTCGCCGGCATGTCGAAGCGCGCGACGCCTGCGCGGCGCAGCGCGTCCATCACGGCGTTCATCAGGCACGGCATCGAGCCGGTGACGCCAGCTTCGCCCACGCCTTTCGCACCGAGCGGGTTCGTCTTCGTCGGCACCGGGTGCTCGAGAATTCGCAACCCGCGGACGAGCCCCGCGCGCGGCATGCCGTAATCCATGAAGCTGCCGGTGAGGAGCTGCCCCGCCTCGTCGTACACCGCCTGCTCGAGAAAGACGTGCCCGGCGCCCTGCGTGATGCCGCCGTGCATCTGCCCTTCGACGATCTGGCGGTTGACGATCGTGCCGGCGTCGTCGCAGGCGACGTAGGACACGATTTCCGTTTCGCCGGTCTCGGGGTCGATCTCGACTTCGGCGATGTGGCAGCCGTTCGGATAGGTCGACGGCACTTTCGGCCGGTCCTTGAAGTCGATGTCGAGCCGGCCCGGGTATTTGCGCGCGAGCTCGCCGATCGCGATCGCGCGGTCGGTGCCTTTGATGCGATAGACGCCCCGTTCGAACTCGAGGTCGGCGCGCGCGCTCTCGAGCGCTTCGGCCGCGAGATCGAAGCCCTTCTCGACGATCTCGCGCGCGGCGAAGAACATCGCGCTGCCGATGCCGACCAGCGTGCGCGAGCCACCCGTCGGATTGGCGACCAGGTGACGGTCCGGTTCCGACGTGCGCAGGCGGATGCGCGCGATCGGCACGCCGAGCACCGCAGCGACGATCTGCGCGAGCGTCGTCTCGTGCCCCTGGCCGTGGTTGTGCGACGCGGTGCGAAGCGTCACCGTGCCGTCGCTCTCCCAGGCGATGTGCGCCTGATCGTAGGGCGCAAAGCCCCCCGAAGCGGTCGCCTCGATGTAGGTGGCGATGCCGCGACCGCGCAGCCGGCCGCGGCGCTCGGCCTCGGCGCGGCGCGCCTCGAACCCGCGCCAGTCGGCGGCGGCGAGCGCCTGTTCCAACACCCCCTCGAAGTCGCCGCAGTCGTACTCGAACCCGGTGACGATGCGGTAGGGAAATTTCGACTTCGGCACGAGATTCCGGCGCCGGAACTCCGCCGGATCCATGCCGAGTTCCCAGGCGCACTGGTCGATCAGCCGCTCCATCGCGTAGGAGGCGACCGGACGCCCCGCGCCGCGGTAGGCGGCCGCGGGCACGGTGTTGGTGAGCGCGAGCCTCGCGTTCACGAACACCGCCGGCACGTCGTAGACCCCGCTCGCGACATTGACGAGGTTCACCGTGTGAATGAACGAGCCGGTGAAGGCGAGATACGCGCCGACGTTGCACAGGTACTCGAAGCGCATGGCGAGGATGCGCCCTTCGGCATCGAGCGCGGCCTCGCCCGTGTGCACCACGTCGCGCGCCTGCTCGTCCGACAGAAACACCTCGGAGCGGCTCGCGACCCATTTCACCGGCCGGCCGAGCGTCTTCGCCGCAAGCAGCAGCGCGCCGTACTCCGGGTACGCGTTGAACCGCACGCCGAAGCCGCCTCCCACCTCTTCGGCGACGATGCGGATTCTTTCCTGCGGCACGCCGAGCATCGCCGCAAGCTGCAGCCGCATCGGGCCGGCCCCTTGCGTGGTCGCGTAGAGGTAGTAGAGGTCCGCGGCCGCATCGTACGCGCCGGTCGCCGCGCGCGGCTCCATCGGGTTGCCGACGACGCGGGTGTGATACGCGGTGAGCCTGACCACCTTGGCGGCGCGGGCGAACGCCGCTCGGACCGCCTCCTCGTCGCCGCCGACGAAGTCGAGCACCAGATTGCCCGGCGCACAGTCGTGCAATTGCGGCGCACCGGGGGCGAGCGCGTCTTTTGCGGTGACCACCGCCGGCAGCTCCTCGTACTCGATCGCGACCGCTTCGGCCGCGTCCTGCGCGAGCGCCGCGCTCTCGGCGACCACGAGCGCCACCGGCTCGCCGACATAGCGCACGCGGTCGGCCGTAAGCGAATACCGCGGCGGCACGATCTGCTCGGCGCCGCCTCGGCCCTTCATCGGCGCGGCCGCCGGCATCGGGTTGTGCCCCGCCGCGAGCACGTCCGCTCCGGTGAAGACGGCGACCACGCCCGGCATCGCGAGCGCCGCCGAGACATCGATCGAGACGATGCGGGCGTGCGGCCGATCGGAACGCAGGAAATGCCCGTACGCCTGCCCCGGCAGGTTCCAGTCGGAGACGTAGCGACCGCGTCCGGTGAGCATGCGCTCGTCTTCGAGCCTTCCCTTTTGCTGACCGAACGAAAGGTTCAACGCGGAGGTGTCCATGGCCGGTCCATTGTAGAAAACCGAGGGCCCGCCCGCGCGGGCCGGTTCGCAGTCGCGCAGGCCTCAGCCCTTCGACAGCGCGATCAGGATGCTGCAGGGCGCGTAGTCGAGGAGCGAGGCCCCGACCGACCCCTTCCACCAGCGCGCGGCCCACGAGGTGTTCTGGTTGTGGCCGAGCACGATGAGATCGGCGCCGACCTCGCGCGCGACGCGGCAGATCTCCTCGACCGGTTCGCCCACGGCGAGATGCCCGGTGACGTTGAAGCCGCGCTCCTTCAGCGTCCGGATGCCCTCGTCGAGGATCGCCTGCGTGCGCTTCTTTTCCTCTTCCAGCAGCTCTTCGGGGACGAACCCTTCCGTGAGGAACAGGCTCGGCGGCATGCTCGCGACCGCGAGCAGATGCGTCTCGGCCTGAAGAAAGCTCGCCAGGTCGGCGCACTCGAAAAGCGCGCGCCTGCCTTCCTGCGAGCCGTTGTAAGCGAGAAGAATCCGGCGGTACTTCACGGCTGCGCCCCGGTCCGGCGGTTGCCGGCACGCGTGCGCGCGATCGTCCTGCGCGTCATCGAGCCCTCCTCTCGATCGCTGTTTTGCGATTATAGCTTTGCGGCCTGTTGCCTTTCGATTACATTGCGCAAATGGCCTACGAAGACGAGATCATCGTCTCCTGGGTGGAGCTGCATCGCGACGCGCGCTACCTCGCGCGGGTGCTGCTGGAAAAGGGCCCCTGGAAAGGCATCATCGCGGTCACCCGCGGGGGTCTGGTCCCGGCGGCCCTCATCGCGCGCGAGCTAGACCTTCGCCTGATCGACACGGTCTGCGTGACGAGCTACGACGCCGCGCAAAGCGGCGGCCCTGCCCAGACCCAGGGCGAGGTGAAAGTGCTCAAGCCGAGCATCGCCGAAGCGGGCGGCGAAGGCTGGCTGCTCGTCGACGACCTCGTCGACACCGGCCGCACCGCACAGGTGGTGCGCAACCTCCTTCCCAGGGCGCACTTTGCGACGCTTTATGCGAAGCCCGCCGGGCGGCCGGTCGTGGACACCTGCGTCAAGGTGTTCAAGCAGACGAAGTGGATCCACTTCCCGTGGGACATCGACTACCAGTTCGCGACCCCGATCAAGGACGGCGGGCGCGTGGTGCCCGGCCCGACCCCGGAGGTTTCCTGATGCTCGATGCGAACCGCTCGGACCTCGTCGCCGGCGTCGCGGGCGCAGGCACCATGGGCCGCGGAATCGCGCAGGTGCTCGCACAGTGCGGCGCGCGCACGCTCGTCTACGACGCGAAGCCGGGTGCCGCCACCGCGGCAAAGGAAGCGATCGGAAAGACGCTCGCCGGGCTGGTACAGAAGGGGCGCCTTTCGCAGTCCGACGCCGACGCAGCGCTCGCAAGGATCGAGGTGGTGGAGTCGCTTGCGGCGTTTCGCCCCTGTCACGTAATGATCGAGGCGATCGTCGAGAACCTCGAAGCGAAGCAATCGCTCTTTCGCGCGCTCGAAGACGTCGTCTCCGAAACGTGCATCCTCGCGACGAACACGTCTTCGCTTTCGGTGACCGCGATGGCCGCCGCCTGCCGCCGGCCCGGGCGGGTCGCGGGCTACCACTTCTTCAACCCGGTGCCCCTCATGCGCATCGTCGAGGTGGTCGCGGGCGAACTCACCGAGCCGTGGGTCGTCGAAGCGCTCGCGCAGCTTGCGCGCCGCTTCGGCCACAAGCCCGTGCACTGCAGAGACACGCCCGGCTTCATCGTCAACCACGCCGGCCGCGGCTACATCCCCGAGAGCCTGCGCGTGCTGCAGGAAGGGGTTGCGGATTTCGCGACCATAGACCGCATCCTCGTCGATGCGGCCGGCTTTCGCATGGGGCCGTTTGCGCTCCTCGACCTCGTGGGGCTCGATGTCGCGCACGGCGTGATGCAGTCGTTTCACCGCCAGTATTACGGCGAGCCGCGGTTTTCGCCCTCGTATCTGTGCGACGCGCGCGTCGCCGCCGGGCTGCTAGGCAGAAAGACCGGCCGCGGCTGGTACCGCTACGGCGCGGACGGCACGCCCGAAAAGATCCCCGAGCCGCCAGCGCCCGAACGCAAGCCCGACGCCGTCTGGTGCGTGCCGGAGCTGAAGGAGCTCCTTTTGCGGCTCGGCGCGCGGCTCGAACCGGAGCCGAAGGCGGCCGAGGTGTGCTTTACCGCGCCGCTCGGCAAGGATGCGACGACCGCGGCGCTCGAACTGGGGCTCGATCCGGCGCGGACCGTCGCGGTGGATCCGCTCTTTGGCTTTGCCAAGCGCCGAACGCTCATGACGACGCCGGTGACGAAGCCCGAGGTGCGCGATGCCGCGCACGCGCTCCTTGCCGCAGATGGCGTTCCGGTGTCGGTCATCCGCGACTCGGCAGGCTTTGTCGCGCAGCGCGTCGTCGCCCACATCGTCAACGTCGGCTGCGACATCGTGCAGCAGAAAATCGCCTCGCCCGAGGACCTCGATCAGGCGGTGATGCTCGGTCTGAACTATCCGAAGGGGCCGCTTGCGATGGGCGATGCGGTCGGGCCGGCGAAGATCCTCGCAGTGCTCGAGGCGATGCACGAGCTCTCTCGCGAGCCGCGCTACCGGCCGAGCCCCTGGCTTCGCCGGCGCGCGCGGCTCGGCGTTTCCCTTCTCACGCCGGAGTGAAGATGCTAGACGCCTACATCTACGACGGACTCCGCTCCCCCATCGGCCGGCACGCCGGAAAGCTCGCCGGCATACGGCCCGACGACCTCGCCGGCGAGGTGATCGCCGAGGTGGTGAAGCGAAATTCGATCCAGCCGGAGGAGATCGCCGACGTCGTGCTCGGCTGCGTCACTCAGGCCGGCGAGGACTGCCGCAACGTCGCGCGCTTTGCGGCGCTCATGGCGGGCCTTCCGCCGACCGTGCCCGGGGTGACGGTGAACCGCCTGTGCGCCTCGGGCCTTCAGGCGGTGGTGGATGCGGCGCGCGCGATCACCGCAGGCGAAGGCGACCTCTACATCGCCGGCGGCGTCGAAAGCATGACCCGCGCGCCTTACGTGATCGGCAAGGCCGAGACGCCGTACTCGCGCGAAGTGAAGATGTACGACACGACGATCGGCTCGCGCTTCACCAACCCCCGCTTTGCGAAGCTCTACGGCGACCACTCGATGCCGCAGACCGGCGACAACGTCGCAAAGGAGTTCGGCATCACGCGCGAGCAGTCGGACGAATTCGCGCTCGCCTCGCAGAAGAAATACGCGAAGGCGGAAGCCGAGGGCTTCTACAAGGGCGAGATTCTGCCGATCGCGCTTCCGGCGAAGAAAAAGGACGCTCAGCCGGAAGTGGTGAGCGCCGACGAGCATCCGCGGCGCGACACGACGATGGAGGCGCTCGCGAAGCTGAAGCCGCTCTTCGAGGGCGGCGTGGTGACCGCCGGGAACGCCTCGGGCGTGAACGACGGGGCGGCGGCGCTCGTCGTCGCAAGCCGCGGCTGGGGCGAAAAGAAGGGCAAAAAGCCGCTCGCCCGAATTCTTTCCGCGGCCTCCGCCGCGGTCGAGCCGCGCATCATGGGGGTGGGGCCCGCCTACGCGATCCCGAAAGCGCTCGAGCGCGCAGGGCTCACGCTGAACGACATGGACATCATCGAGATCAACGAGGCGTTCGCGAGCCAGGTGCTCGGTTGCCTGAAGCTGATGGGCGTGGACTTCAAGGATCCCCGCGTCAACCCGAACGGCGGCGCGATCGCGATCGGTCACCCCTTGGGCTGCTCGGGCGCGCGCCTTGCCCTCACCGTCTCGCGCCAGCTCCAGGAGACCGGCGCGCGCTACGCGGCGGTGTCGCTCTGCATCGGCGTCGGCCAGGGGCTTGCCGTCATTCTCGAAAGGGTGGACTCATGAACGGCCGCGCGAGGCTCGACGCCGCGCGCTCGGGCATCGCCCAGGGCACGCGCGGCGCGAGGGCTGCTCCGGCCCCGCTTGGATTGCGCCTCGGCGAGGAACGACGGTCGTAGAATGGTGCTTGGAGCTTCCCCATGAACTTCACTATCGAGCACGAACGGGAAGAAGACGGCCGCTGGATCGCCGAGGTGCCCGAACTTCCGGGCGTCCTCGCCTATGGCAAAACGCGCGAAGAGGCGATGTTGAAGGCCGAGGCGCTCGCCCTTCGCGTGCTCGCCGAGCGCCTGGAAAACAACGAAACCGCGCCTCAGCCTATCTCGATCGGCATCGCGGCGAAGTGAGGTCATGGCCCTCGACGAAAGCCCAGCGTGTACTCGCAGCGCTCTATCGCATCGGCTGGACCCTCAAGCGGCAGTCGGGCTCGCACAAGACGCTTTGCCGCCCCGGATGGGAAGACGTCGTCTTTGCGTTTCACGACAGTGAAGAAATCGGTCCGCGCATGCTGGCACGCATTGCGAAGCGGACCGGCCTCACGCCCGATGACCTCTGATCGCCGCGCACCGGACCGTCCAGGCTTCGCAGACGCTCTTACGAAGCTCTTACCGTAATTCCCGAAAGGGTGGACTCATGAACGCGCCCGAGAAACCGAAAGCGAAAGCCCGCTTCTCCTGGGAAGACCCGCTCCTTCTCGATGCGCAGTTGACCGAAGAGGAGCGCATGGTGCGCGATGCGGCGCACGCCTACTGCCAGGAGAAGCTCGCCCCGCGGGTGCTGGAGGCGTTCCGGCACGAGAAGACCGACCCGGCGATCTTTCGCGAGATGGGCGAAGTCGGGCTCCTTGGGCCCACGATCCCCGAGCGCTACGGCGGCCCGGGGCTCAACTACGTCGCCTACGGCCTGATCGCCCGCGAGGTCGAGCGCGTGGACTCGGGCTTTCGCTCGATGATGAGCGTGCAGTCCTCGCTCGTCATGCTCCCCATCTACGAGTTCGGCACCGAGCCGATGCGCGAGAAATACCTTCCGCGCCTTGCGAAGGGGGAGCTGATCGGCTGCTTCGGTCTCACCGAACCGAACCACGGCTCCGACCCCGGCTCGATGACGACGCGGGCGAAGAAGGTGCCGGGGGGCTGGCGCCTTTCCGGCACCAAGACCTGGATCTCCAACTCCCCGATCGCCGACGTGTTCGTCGTCTGGGCAAAAGACGATGCGGGCGAAATCCGCGGCTTTGTGCTGGAGAAGGGCTGGAAAGGGCTTTCTGCCCCCGCGATCCACGGCAAGGTGGGGCTGCGGACCTCGATCACCGGAGAGGTGGTGATGGAGGATGTCTTCTGCCCCGAGGAGAACGCCTTTCCCGAGATCCGCGGGCTGAAGGGTCCCTTCACCTGCCTCAACTCCGCGCGCTACGGCATCGCCTGGGGAGCGTTGGGGGCCGCCGAGGACTGCTATCACCGGGCGCGCGCCTATGTGCTCGAGCGTCGGCAGTTCGGCCGGCCGCTAGCAGCGAACCAGCTCATCCAAAAGAAGCTCGCCGACATGCTCACCGAGATCGCGATCGGCCTTCAGGCGTGTCTGCGCCTCGGGCGCATGAAGGACGAGGGCGTGGCGCCGGTCGAAGTGACCT
>JAOAFL010000029.1 GCA_026416295.1 Burkholderiales bacterium
CGCTCTTCGATGTCTGTTTCGCCTCGTTCCGCACCGGGCTGATGAAGCCCGATGCCCGCGCTTTTCGCCACGCGCTCGAAGCGCTCGGCGCGGAACCCGCCCGCGTCTGGTTCTTCGACGATCTGGCCGAGAACGTCGCCGCGGCGCGCGCGCTCGGCATCCGCGCGCACCGGGTGCAGGGCCTGGAGGCCCTGATCGCGAAGCTGCGCGCCGAGGGTCTCTACGATCCCGGGCCGCAAGGCGGGGACAAGCGGCGCTGAACGTTCATGCGGACAGGCGCGGCCGCGCACCGGCCGGCGCGCGGCGGCCGGCGCGCCGCTCGACGAGCGAGCGCGCGTGCTCGGCGCGGCCCGCATTCACGTAAGCGGCAAGAAGCGTCAGCTCGACGAGATCGCGCTGCGCGCGGCTTCCGCCGATGCGGACCGTCGCGGCAAGCGCCGGCTCGAGGATCGCGATCGCGCCGTTCCAGTCGCCGCGGCCGTAGGCGGCGAGCCCCTCGAGGAGCGCCTCTACCACCGGCCCGGCGGCGAGCCGCCCTTCGGCGAGCCGCTCGCGCAGCTCGACGAGCAGGCGCTCGAGCTCGCCCTCCTCGCCGCACGCGATGCAGGCGAGCGCGGTGTGGAGGTCGGCGAAGACGAGGCCCGCGGCGGGAAAGCAGCGCAGCGCGTAGTCGCGAACGTCCCGCCATAGCGCCGCCGGGCGCGGTTCGCCCGCAAGCTCTGCGCGCCAGAGAAACGAGGCGGCGTCGGTCGCGACGTTGATCGGCGGGCCCCAGGCGGCGCCCGGATGCACCGCCGCGCGGTAGGCGGCCCAGGCGCCGTCGCGGTCGCCCGCGGCGAGCGCCGCAAGCGCCGCATGCCACGACAGGTGGCAGTGAAGAAGCCCGCGCCGGTCGTAGCCCGGCATCCAGGCGGCGAGGTATTCGCGGATCGCCGCCGTCTCGCCCGCCTCGTAGAGCACGTGCACGCGCACGTGGGCGCCGTGGGCGTTGCGCGGATGCGCCGCGAGGCTGCGCTCGATGCGGCGCGCGGCCTCCGCGAGCCTTCCGGTCTCGCAGGCGGCGAACGCGTACACCGCGTCGAACCACCAGTCTTCGCCGTAGTGCGGCGAAAGCGAAGCGAGCAGCGCGTAGAGTTCTTCCTCGCGCTCCGGGCGACCGGAAAAGCCGATCAGGCCGAAGACGCCGGTCGCGGGCGCAAGCACCATCGCGTCGCGCGGCCAGCGCGCAAGGTGCGCGCGGGCGGCGGCGAGCGCCTCGGCGCGCTCGGCTTCGAAGGAGAGCGCGAGCGCGTGCACGTGGCTGCGCTCGCGCTCGCTCGCGCCGCGCGCGGAGGCGCGCGCCCGCGCCGCCTGCGCGCGCGCCGCCGCCGCTTCGGCGTCGAGAAAAAGCCCGCGCGCGAGCGCGATGCGCGCGAGCGCGAATTCCGGGTCGGCGTCGAGCGCGCGGGAAAGCGCGTCGCGCCAGCCGGGGTCGGCCGAGAGGATGCCGTCTGCGCCGGCGACGTAGGCGTCGAGCGCCTCGCGCGATCGGGTCGAGGCAGGCAGTCCGTAGCGGTCGGCGAACACGGGTTTTCCGATCGGGGCCCGAACGTTAACATCGATGGCGGCCGGAACCGCGGGAACTCGCGATGCTCTGCCTCGACGATGCCGACGTGCGTCGGCTGCTGCGGCTCGATGCGCTCTTCGAGGCGCTGCGGCGCGCGCTCGTCGAATTCTCCGCCGGGCGCGCGGTGCAGCCGCTTCGGCTCGCGATCGAGATGCCGCGCAGCGGCGGACTCTTTCTCGCCAAGCCGGCGCTCACGCAGGAGGCGCTTGCGACGAAGCTCGTCGCGGTGGTGCCGGGCAACGCCGCGCGCGGGTTGCCGACCACGCTCGCGACGGTGGTGCTGATGGACCCCGACACCGGACGCACGCTCGCGGTGATGGACGGGACCTGGCTCACCGCGCTCAGAACCGCGGCGGTGTCGGCGATCGCCGCGGACGCCCTCGCCGCGCGCGATGCGCAGGTGGTGGCGCTCCTCGGCAGCGGGGCGCTCGCGCGCACGCACGCGACGGCGCTGCGCGCGGTGCGGCCGGTGCGCGAGATCCGCATCTGGAGCCGCGACCCGGCCAACGTCGCGCGCTGCGCGGCCGAGGTGGGCGGCGTCGCGGCGGCAAGCGCCGAGCAGGCGGTGCGTGGCGCCGACATCGTCTGTACCGTCACGAACGCCACCCGCCCGGTGCTCGCCGGCGCGTGGCTGAAGCCGGGCGCTTTTGTCGCCGCGGTCGGCGCGCCGCGCCCGGCCTGGCGCGAACTGGACGACGCGGCGATGGCGAACGTGGTGGTCGCCGACAGCCGCGAATCGGCGCTCAAGGAATCGGGCGACGTGATCCTTTCGGGGGCGAGCGTGTACGCCGAACTCGGCGAGATCCTCGGCGGCCATCGTCCGGCGCCCGAGCCGGGGCGCACCGTCGTCTTCAAGTCGCTCGGGCTCGCGGTCGAGGATGCGGCCGCGGCGCGCCTCGTCTACGAGGCGGCGCTCGCCGAGCGCGGCGCGCCGGCGCGCTAGCGCGTTTTTGCGCGCATCGTCACGAACTCCTCGGCGACCGTCGGATGGATGCCGATCGTCGCGTCGAATTGCGCCTTGGTGAGCCCTGCCTTCACCGCGATCGCGATGCCCTGGATGACCTCGCCCGCCTCGGGCCCGATCATGTGCGCGCCGACGACGCGCTGCGTGCGCGGCTCGACGACGAGCTTGAGGAACACGCGCTCGTCGCGCGCGCCGAGCGTGTGCCTGAGCGCGCGAAACGACGCGGTGTAGACGTCCACCGCGCCGAAGCGGGCGCGCGCGGCTTCCTCCGCCAGCCCGACGCAGGCGACGTTCGGGTCGGCGAAGACCGCGGTCGGCACGTTTTCGTGGTCCACCGGCGTCGGCTCGCCGCGAAACAGCGTGCGCGCGAGCCACATCGCCTCGGCGGTCGCGACCGGCGTGAGGTTGACGCGGTTGGTGACGTCGCCGATCGCGTGGATCGAATCCACGCTGCTTTTCGAGTAGCGGTCGACGATCACCGCGCCCTCGGCCGAAAGCGCGACGCCGGCCGCTTCCAGCCCGAGCCCGCCGGTGTTCGGCCTGCGGCCGGTCGCGAAAAGCACGAGGTCGTAGCGCTCGCGCGCGCCGTCCTCGAAGGCGACCTCGATGCCCGCATCGAGCCGCGCCGGATTGGCGCGCAGGCGCACGTCGATGCCCTTCTTCGCGAGCTCCGCGGCGATGCGCTCGCCGAGCTCGGCGTCGAAACCGCGCAGCAGCCGCGCGCCGCGATAGGCGAGCGTCGTGCGTACGCCGAGGCCGTTCAGGATCGAGGCGAATTCGAGCGCGACGTAGCCGCCGCCCACGACGAGGGCGCGCGCCGGAAGCCGCTCGAGAAAGAACGCGTCGTCCGAGGTGATGCCGAGCTCGGCCCCCGGAATCGGCGGCTTGACCGGGCGCGAGCCGGTGGCGACGAGGATATGGCGCGCCCGGTAGCGCTCGCCTGCGACCTCGACCGTGTGCGGATCGCGCAGGCGCGCGCGCCCGCGCACGATGAAAACGCCCGCCTCGGCGAGCAGCCGCTCGTAGACGCCGGCGAGCCGCGCGATCTCGCGGTCCTTGTTGCGACGGAGCGTCGGCCAGTCGAAGGCGGGCGCGGCAAGGCGCCAGCCGAAGTCGGCCGCGTCGCGGAACGCGTCGCGGAACTGCGCGGCGTAGGCGAAGAGCTTCTTCGGGATGCAACCGACGTTCACGCAGGTGCCGCCGAAGGGGCCCGCTTCCGCGATCGCGACGCGCGCGCCGTAGGAGGCGGCGGTGCGCGCAGCGCGCACGCCGCCCGAGCCGGCGCCGATGACGAAGAGGTCGTATTGCGGGCTCAGCCGGCTACTTCAGGTTCTTGAGGTTGAGCTCGACGAGGTCGAGAAGCGCCGCGATCTCGCCGTATTCGCGCTTGCCGGCGAGCCACGCCTGCGCGTTCCTCACGCGCGTCTCGATCTGCGCGCGCGGCATGCCTTCGACGTCGAGGAAGAGCCGGGCGAGATCCTCGAGCCCCTGCGCGCGCGCCGCGCGCTGGATCTCGGCGAGTTTCGCCTCGATCGCGGGGCGGTCGAGGTTGGTGACCATCCGCATCGTCCTGTCGTCGCTCATGGCGCCCTCCCGGTCGGTGCGGCGATCTTAGCCGGCCGGCGGCGGCCTGACCAGCGAATAGCGGCCGTTCGAGGCGCGCACCGCGCCCTCGGCGACGAGCTTGTCGAGGTGCGCCGCGAGCGAACGCGCCGCGACCGGGTGAATTCGCGGATGCACGTCGTCGTAGACCGCGGGCAGCAGCTCTTCGGCGCTCGGCGCGCCGAGCCGCGCGATCGCGTCGCACACCTTCCTCTCGCGCGCGAGGCGATGCGCGACGAGGCGCCGGATCTCCTTCGTTGGGTTGCCGATGAGGTAGCCGTGTCCCGGCGCGAGGATCGCCGCGCCTTCGCGCGCGAGCGCCTCGAGCGATTCGAGGTAGGCGCGCATGTCGCCATCGGGCGGGTCGATGACGACGGTCGAGCCCTGCATCACGTGATCGCCCGTAAAGAGCATGCGCGTCTCTTCCAGCATGTAGCACAGGTGGTTCGAGGCGTGCCCGGGGGTGTGGATCGCACGCAGCGTCGCGCCGGCGAGCGCGATCCGCTCGCCGTGCTCGAGCACGCGATCGGGAACGAAGTCCGGGTCCTGGTGGCCGTGCCGCGGGCGCGGGCGGCCGAGCACCTGGGCGCCGGTGAGCGCCTTCAACTGGCGGGCGGCGGGCGAATGATCGACGTGCGTGTGCGTGACGAGGATCCAGCGGATGCGGCCGGCGCCGAGTTCCGCGATGCGGCGCACGTGGTCCTCGATCGCCGGTCCGGGATCGATCACCGCGATCTCGTCGGTTCCGACGAGGTACGTATTCGTGCCCGGTCCGGTCATGACGCCGGGGTTCGGCGCGGTGAGCCGCGTCACGCGGGCGTCGAGCCGCTTGGGCACGCCCGGCTGGATGACGAAGCAGGTCTTGCCCGTCTCCTCCGGATCGCTCCAGTGGATTTCGTGGTAGGGCGGATCGGTGCGGCGAAAGAGCCGCGCCGAGCCCTCGTGATCGAGCGCCCAGACGGCGGCGTCCACCTCGATGTCGCCGAGCGCGCGGGCGTGCGCGAGCGCGGCCGCGGCCGAGCCGAAGCGGGCGAGGTCGGCGAGCGAGGCGCGCGTCGGGAAGATGATCTCGATCTCCTCGCGCTCGTAGCGCGCGAGCGCTTCGCGCGGCGCGATCCAGACGCTGTGCACCGTTTCGGAGGCGTCGTGCGCGCCCTGCTGGCCCGCCGGCGCGAGCGCGAGGAAAAAGCGGGTGTCGAAGCGACGCGGCCGTCCGGCGGCGGTGATCCAGTGAGCGAAATAGACGAGCGCCGCGCCCGGGACGTAGAGGTCTTCGGCTTCGAGCAGCTCGGCGAACGCGAGACGCCCGGCGTTCATCGGCTCGCGCAGCTGCGCAAGCCGCGCGACCCGCTCGGGCGCGACCGGCCGGCCGGCGCCGTCCACCGCGAGGAGAATTCCGGCTTCCTCGAAACACTCGCGCGCGGCGGCGATCCAGAACGCGAGGCCCCCGGACGAAAGCCCGAGCTTCGCGCTCGCCTCGGCATCGGTGAGCCCGGCGACGCGGCGCGCGGCGCGGGGGTCGCGGTCGGCGGCATCGAGCGCGCCGCCGGGGAAAACGTACGCGCCGGGAAGGAACGCCGAGCCCTGCGAGCGCTGCAGCAGCAGCACCTCCGGCCCGTGCGCGCCGTCGCGCACGAGGATCACGGTGGCGGCCGGCCGGGGCTCGATTCGCGCGCCGCTCACGCGTCCCCGCGCGGGGCCGCGGCGACGCGTCCGGCGCGGTCCTTGTCGTTCTGCGCCTTGATGAGCGCGCGCATGCGTTCCCAGTCGGCGTCGGTCAGGCGGTCGAGCTCGGTGAACGAAGCGCCGTTCGCGAGATAGCCGGCGCCGTCGATCGCGATCGTCTCGCCGGTCAGCCACTCGCAGCCGTCGGCCATCAGGAACACCGCGAGGTTCTGCAGCTCTTCCATTCTCCCGACGCGTCGCATCGGATTCGTCGCCGCCGCGTCCTCGAAGCTGCCGTCGGGGCGCAGGCGCTTCGTCGCGCCCTCGGTCGGAAACGGGCCCGGCGCGATCGCGTTCAGCCGGATGCCGTATTTGCCCCACTCGACCGCGAGCGACTTCGTCATGACGTGGATGCCCGCTTTCGACATCGCCGAGGGCACCACGTAGGGCGAGCCGGTCCAGACCCAGGTGACGAGGATCGAGACGACGCTTCCCTTGTGACCGCCGGCGATCCAGCGCCGACCGACGGCGTGCGTGACGTAGAACGTGCCGTGAAAGACGATGTTCGCGATCGCGTTGAAGCCATTGACGCTGAGGTCCTTCGTCGGACTGATGAAGTGGCCGGCGGCGTTGTTGACGAGGCCGGTGAGCGGGCCGTCCTCGTCCCAGATGCGCTGGATCATCGCGTCCACCGCCTGCGCGTCGCGGATGTCGACCGCGTGCGTACGGACGCGACCGCCGTGCGCGGCCTCGAGTTCTCGCGCGGTCTGTTCGAGCACGCCCGCGCGGCGGCCGCAGATCCAGAGGTCTGCGCCGAGCTGGAGGTATTTCGCCGCGATCTCTCTTCCGAGTCCGGTGCCGCCGCCGGTGACGAGAATGTGCTTGCCCGCAAGAAGACCGTCTCGGAACATGGGGATTCGAGGACTCCGCTGACGCGGCCTATTCTAAGCGCCGCGCGCGGGCGACCGGGAATCGAACGCCGCGCGACGGGGACGGCAGGAGGAGGAGGGAGGGAGGAGGGTCACCGCCCCCGCCGCGCGGAACCGGTCGGCCGCCTGCGCAGGATGCGCTCGCGGCCGTCGCGACGACCTCGGGCGGTCGTGCGCGTGGAAACCTTTCGGCGGTGCGCGGTCTTCGCCGCTTCGGCGAGCCGCACGAGGCGCTTTCGCGCCGCCGCATCCGGGATGCATATTGTGGCCGCGCGGCGCCTTCCGCAAACGGAAATTTCTCACGCGACGCATGAAAAAGCCTCATGCGCCGATCGCTCGAGCGCCGCGGCTCGGGAACGGATCCGGCGCACGCGCCGCGCGCAAGGCGCGCCGCGGCGCTAGACGGTGAGGACGATCTTGCCGATGTGTTGCGAGGATTCCATCAGGCGGTGCGCTTCGGCCGCCTCGGCGAGCGGAAATGTCCGGTAGATCACCGGGCGAATCTTGCCCGCTTCGATGAGCGGCCAGATTTTCTCGCGAAGGCTCCGCGCGATCGCGCCCTTCACCTCGGTCGGACGGGGCCTGAGCGTCGAGCCGGTGATCGTCAGGCGCCGGCGCATGAGTTCGTTGATGTCCAGTTCCGCCTTCGGGCCGCGCAGGAACGCGATGAAGACGAGCCGCCCGTCGTCGGCGAGGCACTTGAGCTCCCGAGGCACGTAGTCGCCGCCCACCATGTCGAGGATCACGTCGACGCCGCGGCCGCCGGTCGCCGCCTTCACCTCGGCGGCGAAATCCTGCGTCCGGTAGTTGAAGCAGCGCTCGGCACCGAGCCGCACGCACGCGGCGCATTTTTCGTCGGAACCGGCGGTCGCGAAGACGCGGTTGCCGAGCGCTGCGGCCATCTGGATCGCGGCGACGCCGATGCCGGAGGAGCCGCCTTGGACGAGCAGCGACTCGCCGGGTTTGAGCGCGGCGCGCTCGTAGACGTTCGACCAGACGGTGAAGAAGGTCTCCGGAAGAGAGGCCGCTTCGACGAGCGAAAGGCCCTTCGGCACCGGCAGCGCCTGCACTTCGGGCACCGCGCAGTATTCGGCGTAGCCGCCGCCGTTCGCGAGCGCGCAGACGCGATCGCCCGGCTTCCACATCGTGACGCGCGCGCCGCAGGCGACGACTTCGCCGGCGATCTCGAGGCCCGGAAGGTCGGAGGCGCCCGCTGGCACCGGATAGCGGCCCATGCGCTGAAGGACGTCGGGGCGGTTGACGCCGGCCGCGGCGACCTTGACGAGGATCTCGTTCTCTTTCGGCTCGGGCATCGGACGCTCGACGAGCGCGAGCGCCTCGGGGCCGCCCGGTTTCGTGATTTCGACAGCGCGCATCCGCGTCCTCGCGAAAGAAGGGGCGCGCATCATAGCAAAGCGCCGCGCGCCCGCGCGCCGGGGCCGCCGCAGCCGCGCGGTCAGTGCCGGTCGCGGCCCTGCGCGCGGCGCGCCTCGATCAGCCGCTCGGCGGCCCAGGCGAGGTCGACGTTACCGCCGGAGACGATGACGCCGACGCGCAGCCCGCGCGCGGGCACCGTGCCTTCGAGAAGCGCGGCCGCGGCGAGCGCCCCGGTCGGCTCGACGACGATTTTCATGCGCTCCCAGAGGAAGAACATCCAGCGAAGGAGCGCCTCGTCCGCGACCGTCACGATGTCTGCGACGTGCGCGAGGATCAGCCGGAAGGTGAGTTCGCCGAGCGAAGGCGTGCGCGCGCCGTCTGCGATCGTCTGGGGATCCTCGACCCGCACGAGCGTCTTCGCGCGAAACGAGCGCGCGGCATCGTCGCCTGCGGCAGGTTCGACGCCGATCACGCGGATCGAAGGGCAGAGGTGCCGCGCCGCGACCGCGCAGCCGGCGAGGAGCCCGCCGCCCCCGCAGGGAACGAGAAGAAGATCGAGCGGCCCGGCGTCCTCGATCAGCTCTTTCGCCGCGGTGCCTTGACCTGCGACGATGTGCGGGTGGTCGAAGGGCGGAACGAGGGCGAGGCCCCGCTCGGCGGCGAGGCGCTTTGCGATCTCCTCGCGCGACTCGCCCTTCGCGTAGGTGACGATGCTTGCGCCGTAGCCGCGCGTCGCCTCGAGTTTCACCGGCGGCGCATCGGCCGGCATCACGATCGTGGCGGGCACGCCGAGGAGCTTTGCCGCGAGCGCGACCGCCTGCGCGTGATTGCCGGACGAATAGGCGATCACGCCGCGGCGCTTCGCCTCGTCGGAGAGCTGCGCGAGCGCGTTCCAGGCGCCGCGGAACTTGAACGCGCCCATGCGCTGGAAGTTCTCGCACTTGAAAAAAACCCGGGCGCCGGTGATCGCATCCACCGTCGCCGAGCAGAGCACCGGCGTGCGGCGCGCAACGCCGGAAAGCCGCTCGTGCGCGCGCGCGATGTCGTCGTAGCCGACCGTCGCGTCCACGGCCGGCGCGGGCGTGTGCATGCGCCGATTGTAGAATGCGCCGATGGACTACGCCGCCAAGTACCGCGAACTGGACGTCCGGCCGCTCGAGCCGGGCATTCTCGAGATCCGCATGCGCGCGCCGGAAGGACGGATCCCGACGGCGACCGCGCGCATGCACTTGGAACTCGCCGAGATCTGGCTCGACCTCGACCGCGATCCGGAGGCGCGTGTGGCGATCCTGAAGGGCTCGGCGCGCGGATTTTCGGGCGGCGGCGATTTCGCGATGATCGAGGAGATCCAGCGCGATTTCGCCGCGCGCGCGCGCACCTGGCGCGAGGCGCGCGACCTCGTCTACAACCTCGTCAACTGCTCCAAACTCGTCGTCTCGGCGATGCACGGGCCGGCGGTCGGGGCGGGGCTCGTCGCGGGACTGCTCGCCGACGTCTCGATCGCGGCGAAGAACGCGAGAATCATCGACGGGCACACGCGCCTCGGGGTCGCCGCGGGCGACCATGCCGCGATCGTCTGGCCGCTTCTCTGCGGCATGGCGAAGGCGAAGTACTACCTGCTCCTTTGCGAGGAGATCTCCGGGGCGGAAGCCGAGCGCATCGGCCTCGTGTCGCTCGCGTGCGAGGAAGCGGAGCTGGAGGCAAAAGCGCTCGAAGTCGCGCGCAAGCTCGCCGCCGGCGCGCAGACGGCGCTTCGCTGGACGAAGTACAGCCTCAACAACTGGCTGCGCCTCGCCGGGCCCGCGTTCGATGCCTCGCTCGCGCTGGAAATCCTCGGCTTCACCGGGCCCGAGGCGCGCGAGGGGCTCGCCTCGCACCGAGAAAAGCGAAGGCCCTCGTTTCCGCCGCCGCCGGAGGGGTTCTAGCGCGCGCCGAGCAGACGCTCCAGCTCGCGGGCGACCGCCGCCGGATCGGGCGGGATGCGGCCCTGTGCGGCGAGCAGGACGCGCGAGGGCAGGTCGGCGAGCGTCGGATCGGGATGATCGCGCAAGTGCGCGGCGTTCTGGATCTGCGGCAGGATGTGCTGCATCCGCGTGCCGGGCATGGCGCTCTCGATCCCCTGGATGACCGCGGTCTGCGCGCGCGCGATGCCGATGAGCAGTTCGGCGAGCTGCTCGCTCGAGAGCTGGACCATCGCAGGATCCTCCTTTGCGCGGCGATGTTAGCATCGGGCCGCGCCTGCTGAGACGCGCGGCGGCGACCCTTGCGGTGTTGCTCGCAGGCGCGGGGCATGCGCTCGAGGCGGCACACGCGGCGGAGCACGTCGTGTTCTTCGGAAAACGTCCGGAGCATCTCGGCCTGCGGGCCGGGAAGCTCGCGCCTTGCCCTTCATCGCCCAACTGCGTTTCCAGCCAGGCGGATCCCTCGGATTCCGTGCATTACGTCGCGCCGATCGCGTTCGAGGGCGAACCCGCGGCGGCGATGGCGGCGCTTCGCGCGGCGATCGAGGCGACGCCGGGCGCGACGATCGTGCGCGAGGAGCCCGATTACCTTCACGCCGAGTTCCGCACGCGGATCCTGCGCTTCGTGGACGACGTGGAATTCGCGTTCGACGCCGCCGCGCGCGTCATCCACGTGCGCTCGGCCTCGCGCATCGGCTGGAGCGATCTCGGGGTAAACCGCCGGCGCGTGGAGGCGCTGCGCGCGAGGATCGAGACGCCGAAGCGAACCTAGGCGAAGCTCACCGCAACCGGCTGATGGTCGGACGCCTGCGTGTCGGCGTACACGCGCGCAGACGCAATCCGCGGCGCGAGGTCCTCGGTCACGAAGACGAAATCGCAGCAGTAGGGCGCGCCCGCATACTGCCGATCGTGCAGGCGGAAGGTCGGAGAATGCGGCGCGCCGGGGTTCGCGACCGTCCAGGCGTCGAGGAGCCGCGGCGTGTCGCTCGCAAACGGCGCCTGAAGGCGCGAATGAAGCGGATCGTCGGGGGCGAGGTTGAAGTCGCCGCAGACGATCGCCGAGCGAGGCCGCGGCAGATGGCGGAACGGGCCGGCGGCGGCCGATGCGGGCGGCTCGGCGCGCGCCTGCGCGCACGCTTCTTCGTGCAGCTCGCGAAGGCGCTCGATCTGCGCCGCGCGTTGCCGCGCCGAGTAGTACTCAAGGTGCGTGGTGAGGATGCGCACCGGACCGAGGGAGGTCTCGATCACCGCTTCGAGCGCGACGCGCGGCATGCTCGCCACCCCGGGATCCGCAGGCCAGGGAAGCGAATGGCGAAACACCTGCCGGACCGGCAGGCGCGACAGGATCAGGTTGCCGAAGCGCGCGCGCCCCGGCGAGCCGGGCAGGTCCACCGCGAAGGCGAAGTGCGCCTCGTAGCCTTCGAACTCGCGCGCAAGGAGCGCCGGCTGATCCTCCCCTGAGGCGCCGGGGAGGTCGGCAAAGCCTTGCGCGACCTCCTGCAGGCAGATCACATCGGGGTTGGCGATGCGCCGGGCTTCGCGGGCGATCCGTGCCGGATCGACCCGCCCGTCCATGCCGCGGCACCACTGGATGTTCCACGAAAGCAGTTTCACAATAGCGCACGAAGATCGCTCGGAGCGCACCATGATCGCACGCCTTGTCCTCGTCCTTGCCGTGATCTTCGTCACCCTCGCCGGCGCGGGCGCTCAGGCGCAGGTGAAAGACGCCGGCGCCGCCGATACGCTGTCGGCGATCGTGCGCGTGCGCGCGAAGATCCTTCCGGATGCGCGAAGCCTCGCGACGCTCGGGCCGCTGCGCGAGGGCTCGGGGGTGCTCGTGCGCGACGGATACGTCGCGACGATCGGTTACCTCGTGCTCGAAGCCGAGTCGGTGGAGGTGACCGGCGCCGACGGGCGCACGGTGCCCGCAAAGGTCGTCGGCTACGATCATGCGAGCGGGTTCGGTCTTCTGCGGCTCGGTGCGCCGATCGCGGCGCGGCCGCTCGTCTTCGGCGACTCGGCGAGCGTCGCCGAGAACGACCCACTCGTCGTTGCCGGCTTCGGCGGCCCCGGCGCGGTGAGCTTCGTGCGCGTGGTGTCGCGCCGACCGTTCTCGGGAAGCTGGGAATACCTGCTCGATTCGGCGATCTGGACCTATCCGGCGGTGCCGAACTGGTCGGGCGCCGCGCTGCTCGGGCCGCGCGGCGAGCTACTCGGCATCGGCTCGCTGATCGTGGCCGACGCCGCCGGCATCGGCGTTCCCGCTCCCGGCAATCTCTTCGTGCCGATCGACCTGCTCGTCGCGATTCTCGACGAACTGATCGCCGAGGGGCGCGCGCGCGCCCCGGCGCGGCCGTGGCTCGGCATGAACACCGAGGAGCTGCGCGGGCGCCTCGTCGTGACGCGCGTCTCGCCCGAAAGCCCGGCCGAGCGCGCGGGCGTGCGCGCGGGCGACGTCGTGCTCGGCGTCGGCCCGGCGAAGGTCGGCTCGCTCGCCGAGTTCTACCGCCGGGTGTGGGCGCTCGGTGCAGCCGGCGTCGAGGTGCCGCTTCGGGTGCTGCAGTCGGGCGAAGAGCGCGAGCTGCGCGTTCGCTCGATCGATCGCCTCGCGCACCTCAGGCGGCCCGCCGGCGACTGAACCGTCAGTCCGGCGGGATCAGGTCCTTCGGATACGGCTCGACGCCGTCGGCGAGCGTACGGGGCGGCCTGCGCCGCAGGAGCCCGGGGCCGGCGGATCGCCCGAGCGCCTCGGCGTAGCGCACGTTCTTGTGCATCTCCTCGAGGTAGAGGTTCTGCCCGCCGAAGTGGCGCTCGGCGTATTCGTAGGCGCGCGCAAGCTGCAGGTCGAGCCGCCGCGCGGCGTTGCGGTAGAAACGCGGGGTCTTGCGCACCAGATCGTCGCCCGAGCGAAACAGCACCTGCTCGCGCCCGCTCGGAAGGCGCCGGCGCGCGATGCCGCCCAGCACGAACTCCGGGTAGAGGCGATCGCGGCATTTCTCCAGATAACAGCGGTCCGACATCTGCGCGATGATGTCGGCGGTCCCGAGCATGTGTCCGATGCGGCGCAACAGCGCGTCGCCCAGGCGGATCGTCTCCGCCGCGCGTTCGTAGCCGGTGTAATGCAGCAGCGTCGCCCCGGCGCGCGCGAGGCGGCCGAGCCCCAGGCGGGGAAGGTAATGCCGAAGGTGGCGCGCGCCGCGCGAGACGTGCGTGAGCGTGTACTGAGCGCCGTAGCGGCGAACCCGGTCGGCGCGGCGGCGCAGGTAACCGAAATCGTGGTACAGCGCGGCGATCACGCCGAGCGCGAAGTGCTCGGGCCGCAGGGCCGGTGCGCTGTTTCGGCTGCGCTCGTAACCGTCCATCAGGCGCGCCATCGCGAGCGTCACGTCGAGCACGTGCTGGATGTCGTGGTACTCGGTGTCGCAGGGGTAAAAGCGGGGATCCTCGCCGCGGAAGGCGCGCGCCAGATCGGCGAACGCGGCGCGAATCGCGCGCGCAATCGCCGGCCGCGCGGCGTCGTCGTACAGGCGCCGGAAAAGCCGCAGGACCTCCGCGCGGACAGCCGCGGGGTCGGTCGTGCGGATCCGGTCGGTGACGTCGTGGTCGTTGCGTCGCATCGCGTATGCCGTTCGCGCTCGGGAACCTCGAGGGGAGGCGATTCTCGGCCTCTCGGCCGGCCACCGGCAACCCCGACCGCGCCGGGGTCAGGCCTTTCCCCTGACGGCGAGACGCGCTAGGATGCGCGGCGGACCCGCAGCGGGCAGTGAAATTTCTGGCCGCCGCGGAGCCGCGCCGGCAAAAATTTGTCAGGAGGGCGGCGTTAGCCATGGGCGCGCTCACCGAGGAGGAACGGGCACGGATCGAGGAGCGGATCCGCGCCCTCGAGATCGAGCATCGCGACCTGGACGACGTGATCATGCGTCTCGCGAAGCAGCCGGCGCAGGACCAGCTGCAGCTGCGGCGGCTGAAGAAGCGGAAGCTGTTCCTCAAAGACTCGATCGAGCGGCTGCGCGCGCGGCTGGTGCCCGACATTCCGGCCTGACGCGACCGCGATTTTTCTCGGTTCGCGCGACGCGCCTGCCGCCGCTTCGGCCCGGTGCCGCGCCGGTCGGCGGTTTCGCATTATGCTTGCGCCCGCCATGTTCGAGCAGTTCGTCGGCGTAAAGCCGGTCGAGGCGCGCCACCGCTTCGACGTCGGGCGATTGCAGCAGTACCTGCGCGAGCGGCTCGAGGGCTTCGACGGGCCGATCGCGGTCGAGCAGTTCCGCGGCGGCCAGTCCAACCCGACGTACCTCGTCAGCGCGCGCGGCCGCCGCTACGTGCTGCGGCGAAAGCCTCCCGGAAAGCTGCTACCCTCGGCGCACGCGGTCGAACGCGAATTTCGCGTCATCGGCGCCCTTCACGCCGTCGGCTTTCCGGTCGCGAAGCCGTACCTCCTGTGCGAGGACGAATCGGTGATCGGCACCCCGTTCTACGTCATGGACTACGTCGAGGGACGGGTACTGTGGGATCAGGGGCTCGCCGGCATGACCCGCGAGGCGCGCGCCGCGATCTACGACGAGCTGAACCGCGTGATCGCGCTTCTGCACTCGCTCGATTACCGCGCGCTCGGGCTGGAGGACTTCGGCCGGCCGGGCAACTACATCGAACGCCAGATCGCCCGCTGGACCAAGCAGTACCGGGCCTCCGAGACCGTGCGCATCGAGGCGATGGAGCGGCTCATCGAATGGCTGCCGGCGAACGTCCCGGCGGCGGCGGCGACCACCGTCGTGCACGGCGACTACCGGCTCGACAACACGATCTTTCACCCGACCGAGCCGAGGATCCTCGCGGTGCTCGACTGGGAGCTTTCCACGCTCGGCGACCCGATCGCCGATTTCGCGTATCACTGCATGAGCTGGCACATCCCGCCGGGCCAGTTCCGCGGCATCGCCGGGCTGCCGCTCGCCGAGCTCGGCATCCCGTCGGAGGCCGAGTACAGGGCGGCGTATTTTCGCCGCACGGGCCGGCCGCCGGTCGATCCGTCGGTGTGGGACTACTACATGGCGTATAACCTCTTTCGTATCGCCGCGATCCTGCAGGGCATCGCCAAGCGCGTGGTGGAGGGCACCGCGGCGAGCGCGCATGCGGCGGAGGCCGGCGCGCGCGCCCCGCTCATGGCCGAACTCGCGTGGCGGCAGGTCGAGAAAATTCTGCAAAGGAGCCGCTGATGGACTTCGAATACAGCCCGCGCACGAAGGCGTTGCGCGAAAAACTGCTCGACTTCATGGACCGCTACATCTACCCGAACGAGGAGGCGTACTGGGCGCACGTGCGGAGCGAACGGCGCTGGGAGCCGGTGCCGATCATCGAGGCGCTGAAACCGAAGGCGCGCGAGGCGGGCCTGTGGAACCTTTTTCTGCCGCGCTCGCCGCGCGCACCCGGCGGCGGGCTCTCGAACCTCGACTACGCGCCGCTCTGCGAGATCATGGGCCGGGTGCACTGGGCCCCGGAGGTGTTCAACTGCTCTGCGCCCGACACCGGCAACATGGAGACGCTCGAGCGCTACGGCACCGAAGAGCAGAAGCGGCAGTGGCTCGATCCCCTGCTCGAGGGAAAGATCCGCTCCGCGTTCCTGATGACCGAGCCGAATGTGGCCTCCTCCGATGCCACGAACATCCAGATGCGGATCGAGCGCCAGGGCGACGAGTACGTACTGAACGGCCGCAAGTGGTGGTCGAGCGGCGCGGGCGACCCGCGCTGCAAGCTCTACATCGTGATGGGCAAGACCGACCCGGACAACCCCTCGCGCCATGCGCAGCAGTCGATGATCCTCGTTCCGGCCGACACGCCCGGCATCCGCATCGTGCGGCATCTCCCGGTATTCGGCTACGACGACGCGCCCCACGGGCACATGGAAATCGAGTTCAAGGACGTGCGCGTGCCGACGGCGAACATCCTGCTCGGCGAGGGCCGCGGCTTCGAGATCGCGCAGGGGCGGCTCGGGCCGGGACGCATCCACCACTGCATGCGCCTCATCGGCCAGGCCGAGCGCGCGCTCGAGAAAATGTGCCGGCGCGCGACCGAGCGCGTGGCCTTCGGCCGGCCGGTCGCCGAACAGGGCGTCACGCGCGAGCGCATCGCCGAGGCGCGCATCCTCATCGATTCGGCGCGGCTGATGGTGCTGTACGCCGCCTGGAAGATGGACACCGTCGGTAACAAGGCCGCGCGCAAGGAGATCGCGATGATCAAGGTGCTCGCGCCCAACATGGCCTGCAAGGTGATCGACTGGGCGATGCAGGTGCACGGCGGCGGCGGCGTGTCGGACGATTTCGGCCTCGCCTACGCCTATGCGCACGCGCGCACGCTCCGTTTCGCCGACGGCCCGGACGAAGTGCACCGCGACGCGATCGCGAAACTCGAGCTCGCGGAACAGACCTCGCTCGCTGCGGCGCTGCGCACGGCGAAGGCCGCGCGGTGAGCGGGCGGCTGCTCGCCGCGCTGCTCGCGCTCCTCGGCGCTCCGGCCTTCGGCGAGCCGTACGAGGTGCTCGCGCCGCCGGCCGGCACGCGGTTCGCCATGCGCTGCGACGGCGGCGGCGAATCGCGCTGGATCGTGGCGAAGAACGAGGGCGGCCTTCTGCGGGTGCAAAGCGCGGTCGATCCGGGCATCTACCGCGAAGGGCCGGTGTGGGCGTACATGCTCGGCGACATCTACGACGTGCAGGGCCTGGGCAGCGGCCGCGGCCGCAACCGGATGTTTCTCGTGCGCGGCGCCGCCGAGGGCGTCACCGCGCTCGTCCCGGGCGCGCGCCATCGTTTCACCTATCGGTGGCTCGCGCCGAACGGCGAGGCCGAGCGCACGCACGTCATCACCGTGCGCGCCGCCCGGCGCGTCGCGACCGCCGCCTTCGGCGAGGTGGAGGCGATCGAGGTGACGGACGATGTCTCCGGGCCGCTGCACGACCTGCGCCGCAGCGTGGACTACGCGCCGGCGCTGCGCATGTTCGTGCGCTTTTCGATCCGCAACCAACGCAGCGGCTTCGAACAGACCTGCACGCTCGCTTTCCTCAGCACGCCCTGAGCGTATCGGCGATGACCCGCGCCGCGGCCGCCAGATCCGCGTCCGGATTGAGGATGTCGGGGCAGAGCCGCAGCCGGTCGCCGCGCGCGTCGGTCGCCACCGCGCGGCGCGCGAGCGCCTCGGCGACGCGCGCCGCACCGGGATGCTTCACCGTGAGGAAGGCGCCGAAGGCGTCGCCCTCGCCTTCGGCGGCGACGCCTTCGGCGGCGAGCAGTTCCGCAAGGCGCCGCTTTTGCGCGAGGTTGTAGGCGCGCAGCCGCTCGACGCCGAGCGAAAGCGTCACTTCGAGTCCGGCGAGCGCCTGCGCGGGCGCAAGCACCGACGGCGTCGATTCGAGCCAGCCATCGCCGCCCGCGGCAAAGCGCGGCGGCTCGGGACGTTCGTAGGCGAAGGGCGCCTCCTTTGCGAACCAGCCGGTGTCGAGCGTGCGAAGCGTATCAACGAGGTCCGGCCGCACGTAGAGCCAGGCCGCACCGGGGCCGCCGCGCGTGTACTTGTACGAGCCGCCGACCGCGAAATCGGCGCCGAGCGCGGCGAGATCGAGCGGCAGCGCGCCCGCGTGGTGATAGACGTCGAGCAGCACCCGCGCCCCGTGCGCGTGCGCCGCGCGAACGAGCTGCGGCAGGCCCTCGACCACCTCGCCCGTGCGGTACTGCACGGTGGAGACGACGACGAGGTCTGCGCCCGCCGGCGAGAGCTCGCGCCACGGGGCAAGGCGAAGCTCGATCCGTCCGCGCTCGCGCCAGACGCGCAGGATGAAGTCGAGCGAGTCGAACTCGCCGTCGGTCGCGACGACGCGCGCCCGGTCCGGCAGCGCCGCGAGCACCGCGCGCAAGCCCTGGCCCGCGCTCGCCTTCGGCACGATGCAGTCGGCGCGCGGGGCGCCGACGAGCCGCGCGACGAGCGCGCGGAACCTTTCGCGGGCGGCGAACCAGTGGTCCCAGGCGCCGTCCATGTCGCGGTACCAGGCATCGAGCGCCGCGCGCACGTCCTCGGCCGCGCGATCGGGCGGGCGTCCGAGCGAGTGGTTCGCGAGATAGATGCCGCGGTATTCGGAAAGCGTCCGGGAGAAAAGCGGCCAGACGGCGCGGCGCAGCGCCTCTTCGGTGAGCGGCCCCTCGATCACGCGGCGCCGATCTCGGTGCGCACGTCGATCAGTTCCGGAAAGAGCGGGCGCTCGAGCGTCTTGCGCAGGAACGCGACCCCGGCGGTGCCGCCGGTGCCCGGCTTGTAGCCGATCACGCGCTCGACGGTCTTGACGTGCCGGAAGCGCCAGAGCTGGAAGTTCTCCTCGATGTCGACGAGCTTTTCGCACATGTCGTAGGCGTCCCAGTGCGCCTGCGGGTCGTCGTAGACGCGCCGGAACACCTCGACCACCTGCGGATGGCGCTCGTACGGCTCGCGCCAGTCGCGCTCGACGCGCTCGGCGGGCACCGGCATGCCGCGGCGCGCGAGGTGGCGCAGGAACTCGTCGTAGAGGCTCGGCGCCTCGAGCAGCCCCTCGAGCCAGGCGTACACCTTCGGGTCGTGGCGGTGTACCGCGAGCATCGCGGCGTTCTTGTTGCCGAGCATGAACTCGATCGCGCGGAACTGGAACGACTGCAGGCCCGAGGCGGGCCCGAGCACGCCGCGGAACTGCACGTACTCCGAGGGCGTGAGGGTCTCGAGCACCGACCACTGCTCGAAGAGCTGGCGCTGCACCTGTTTCACGCGCGCGAGGATCTTGAAGCAGGGCGCGAGGCGATCGGCGCGCACGTGCGCGATCGCGGCGCCGAGCTCGTGCACCATCAGCTTCATCCACAGCTCCGAGGTCTGGTGCTGGATGATGAACATCATCTCGTCGTGGTGCTGCGAGCGCGGCTGCTGCGCCGAGAGCACGAGATCGAGCCGCAGGTATCCCCCGTAGGAGGTCTCGCCGGAAAGGTCGGTGATGAAGTCGGCCGTCGTCATGCGGCTACTATAATCCCGCGGATCGCTCGCCCGCCACCCGCCGGAGAACGTCGATGATCAAGCTCTGCGGTTTTCGCCTCAGCAACTACCACAACAAGGTGCTCGTGGCGCTGCTCGAGAAGGGGGTGCTCTTCGAGGAGGACGCGAGCGTGCGGCCGTCGCAGGCGGAGGAATACCTTGCAAAGAGCCCGATGGGCAAGGTGCCGTATCTCGAGACGCCCCAGGGCCGGCTGTGCGAATCCTCGGTGATCCTCGAATACCTCGAAGACGCGTACCCGGAAAGGCCGCTCCTTCCGAAGGCGCCCTTTGCGCGCGGGAAGGTGCGCGAACTGCTGGCGGTGCTCGAGCTGCACGTGGAGCTCGTCGCGCGCCGGCTCTATCCCGGGGTCTTTTTCGGCGCCGCGCTCGACGAGGCGACGAAGCAGTCGGTCGAGCGCGACCTCGCGAAGGGCGTGCGCGCGTTCCGGGCGCTCGCGCGCTTTGCGCCGTTCGTCGCAGGAAGCGAGCTTACGATCGCCGACTGCGCCGCGGCGCAGCATCTGCCGCTCGTTTCGCTCGCCACGCGCCTCGCCTTCGGCCGCGATGTTCTCGCCGACATTCCGCAGGTGAAGCCCTACCTCGCGATGATCGAAGCCCGGCCGGCGTTCGCGCAGGTGAAGGCCTGGAGGAAAGAGGCGCAGGAGGCGGCGAAGGCGGAAAGACCGGGGGCGGCGCGGTAGGCGTGGACGCCGAACTGCTTCCGCTTTCGGCGTACGCGCGCTTTCTCGTCACGCTGATCGCGGTCCTCGACCCGTTCCTCGCGGTTCCGGTCTATCTCGCGCTCACGGCGCATCACGGGGCGCTGCGGCGCCGTTCGCTCGCGCGGGTGGTGGCGATCACCGTGTTCGCGGTGCTCGCGGTCTCGGCGCTCGTCGGCGAGCGGCTGCTCGTCTTCATCGGCGCGAGCCTGCCGGCGTTCCGCGTCGGCGGCGGGCTGGTGCTGCTGCTGATGGCGCTCGCGATGCTGAACGCCGAGGCGGGCGGCGTGCGCCAGACGCGGGCGGAAGCGCGCGAGGTGACGAGCGGCGAGGCGAGCGGAGCGGTGCCGCTCGCGGTGCCGCTGCTTGCCGGGCCGGGCGCGATCAGTACCACGATCCTCGCCGCGCAACCGGGCGGCGCCGCGCACCTTGCGGCGATCCTCGGTTGCATCGCGATCGCATGCGCGGCCACCTGGGCGGTGCTGCGGCTTGCGCAACCGATCGGCGCGCGCCTCGGCACCACCGGGCTCAACATCGCGACGCGGCTGCTCGGCCTGCTCCTTGCGGCGCTCGCGGTGCAGACGATGGCCGAAGGGCTGCGCCAGCTCTTTCCGGGGCTCGGTTGAACGCCTGCGGCGCCTCGGGTCACATCGCGCCGAACCAGTCGGCGATTTCCGCCCAGAGCGTCTCGCGCAGCCGCTCGCGGAAGTAGCCGAAGTGGCCGATGCCGCCGCAGGCGGCGGCGTCGAGAACGACCAGTTTCTTCGACGCCGCATTCGGGTAGAGCTCGAGCAGCGCCTCGGCGGCGGCGCGCGGCGCGTAACGGTCGTCGCTCGCGCAGTAGCTGCGGATCGGGGCCGCAAGGCGCGCGTAGCCGTCGCCGCCTGCGACGCCGGCGGCGTAGCGCGGATGGCGGCACCAGCGCGCCCACTCGCGCGCCACCCCGCCGGGCAGGTCCTCGCCCTGACCGAGGGCGCGCATCGGGAAATAGCCGAGCGCGGCGGCGACGCCCGGCAGCAGCGCGTGGGTGAGGAGCCACATCGCGGCGCGCGCGCTGCCCGCCCAGTGGCGCCAGTAGCCGCTCGGTGCGCCGACGAACGCCGCCGCGCGATAGCGCTCGATGCCGGGAACGAGGCCGAGCGCGTTCGCGCCGAAGCTGTGACCGACGCAGAAAAGCGCCGCGCCCGGCGCCGCGCGCGCGAGGAATCCGAGCGCGGCGCCGGCGTCGAGCTCGGCCCAGTCGCGCATCCGGGCGGCGAGGGCACGCAACGGTCCGCGGCGCGACTCGCCGATGCCGCGGTAGTCGAACGTGAGCACGGTGAAGCCGCGGCCGGCTAGCTCGTCGGCGAACCGGCCGTAATACCGGCGCCGCACGCCGGTCGCGCCGTGCACGAGCACCGCGCGGCCGTTCGGCGTCTCGGGCAGATGCAGCGTCGCGGCGAGCCGAAAGCCGTCGGCGGCCGCGAACTGCACCGCGCGCCGCATCAGGACTTCGGGACCGGCCTCGGACGACCCTCGCCGTCGATCGCGACGTAGGTGAGCGTCGCTTCGGTGACCTTCACGATTCTCGGCGCCTCGGGACGGCGTTCGGCGTACACCTCGACCTTCACGGTGATCGACGTGTTGCCGACGCGCACGACGTCGGCGTAGAACGAGAGCACGTCGCCGATCTGCACCGGCTGCTTGAAGACGAACGAATTCACCGCGACGGTGGCGATGCGGCCGCGCGCAAGCCGCCCGGCGACGGTCGCGCCGGCGATGTCCACCTGCGCCATGATCCAGCCGCCGAAGATGTCGCCGTTCTGGTTGGCATCGGCCGGCATCGGCACGACGCGCAGCGCCGGCACGCGCCCTTCCGGCAGCGTCGCCTCGGGCGGCTCCTGCGCGCTTCGGCCCACGCTACTTCCTCTTTTCGGCGAGATAGTGAAGCGGCCCGCCGCGAAACGGCGCAAAGCCGCTGCCGAAGACGAGCCCGGCGTCCACCAGGTCGGCGTCGGCGACGATGCCTTCGGCGAGCACCGCCTGCGCCTCGGCGAGATACGGCTCGATCAGCGCCTCGACGAGGTCCGGGCCGTAGGCCTCGGGCCGGCCTTTCACCGGTTTTCCGTCCGCCCAGCGGTAGATGCCCTGGCCGCTCTTTCTGCCGAGATGTCCGAGCGCGACCTTGTTCGCGAGCGCCTGCGGCGGCTCGGGCTCGGCTCCGCCCGTCCGTTTCGCGAGCGAGCGCCCCGCGTGCAGACAGATGTCGAGCCCGACGGTGTCGGCGAGTTCCATCGGCCCCATCGGCATGCCGAACGCCTCCATCGCCGCGTCGATCGTCTCCGGTTTCGTGCCCTCGTCGAGCATGCGGAACGCGTTCTGAAGGTACGGTCCGAGCACGCGGTTGACGAGAAAGCCGGGGGCGTCCTTCACCGGCAGCGGCAGCTTGTCGAGCTGGCGCACGAACCCGCAGGCGCGCTGCGCGAGCGCCGGATCGGTGCGATCGCCGGCGACGACCTCGACCAGCATCATCTGCGGCACCGGATTGAAGAAGTGGATGCCGACGAGCCGCGCGGGATCGCGAAGCGCCTTCGCGATGTCGGCAAGGCGCAGGCTCGAAGTGTTGGTCGCAAGGAGCGCACCGGGCTTCGCCTCGGCCTCGAGCTTCGCAAAAAGCGCCTGCTTCGCCTGCAGGTCTTCGTAGATCGCCTCGATCACGAGGTCGGCGCGCCGCGCCCCCGCCCCCGCGACATCGGGGATCAGCCGGTCCATCGCGTCGCGCTCGCGCCGGACATCGCGCAGCCGGCGCGAAAAGAGCTTCGCCGCCCGCGCGAGCGCCTGCGCGATGCGCTCGGCCGAGGTGTCTTGGAGCGTCACCGCGAGGCCGCGCAGCGCGCACAGCGCCGCGATGTCGCCGCCCATCACGCCGGCGCCGACCACATGCACGTGCCGCGCGGCGAACGCCGAACCCTTGCCGAAGGATTTCAGCCGCTCCTGCAGGAAGAAGAGCCGGATCAGGTTCTTCGTCGTCGGGTGCTCGAAGAGCATGCGGATCGAGCACTCGGGGTCCTCCGGGTTCGCGAACGGGTCGCCGCCGTATTTCTTCCAGAGCGCGAGGATCGCGTACGGCGCCGGGTAGTGCTCGCGACGCGCGCGTTTCGCGACGCGCTTTCTGGCCTGCGCGACGACGAGGCCCTTGAGCGGCCCGAGCATCAGCCGGTCGGGAAGCGACAGCCGTCGCGGCGGCGGCGCCTCGAGCGTCACCAGACGCGCGGTGTTCTCGAGGATCCGCAGCGGCACCGTTTCGGTGACGAGCCCGATTTTTTTCGCGCGGCGCGCATCGACCGCGCGGCCGGTGAGCAGCATGTCGAACGCGGCCGCCGGCCCGACGAGCGGCGGAAGCCACTGGACGCCGTGCCAGGCAGGGAGGATCCCCAGCATCACCTCGGGAAACGCAAAGCGCGTCTTTGGGTCGTCGAGCGCCACGCGGTAGCGGCAGGCGAGCGCGAGCTCGAGCCCCCCGCCCATGCAGAAGCCGTTCACCATCGCGGTCGTCGGAAACGGAAGCGCGCGCAGCTTCGCGAGCACGTCCCAGCCGAGGCGAACGAACTCGAGCGCTTCCTCGTGCGTGCGAAAGCGCGTGAATTCCTCGACATCGGCGCCGGCGATGAAGTTCTCCTTTGCCGAACGGATGACGAGCCCCCGCGGGGCGGCGGCGGCGATCTCGTCGAGCGCCGCCGAAAGCTCCGCGAGCGCTTCGCGCGAGAACGTGTTCGCGGATTCCCCCGCCTTGTCGAACGTGAGCCAGACGAGGCCGTCGGCGTCGCGCTCGTAGCGCCAGTGCCGGTACGCGGTCCTTGCGCGGTCCATCGCGTTCCCCTTTTCAGAGCGCCTCGACGAGCATCGCGCCACCCAGGCCCCCGCCGATGCAGATCGCCGCCATCCCGCGTTTCGCGTTCTTGCGCCGGAGGACCTTGACGAGGTGCAGCACGATGCGGGCGCCGGAGGCGCCGACCGGGTGGCCGAGCGCGACGGCGCCGCCGTCGACGTTCAGCCGCTCCTCGTCGAGCGCGCCGAGCGCACCGTCGAGCCCGAGTTCCGTCCGGCAGTACGCGGCGTCCTTCCACGCGGCGAGGCACGCGAGCACCTGCGCGGCGAACGCCTCGTTGATCTCCCAGTAGTCCACCGCCTCGAGCGAAAGCCGGTGGCGGAGGAGGATCGGGGTTGCCGCGTGCACCGGACCGAGCCCCATCTGCGCCGGATCGAGCCCCGCCCACTGCGAATCGACGATGCGCGCGATCGGCGCGAGATCGTGCCGGCGCACCGCCTCCTCGGAGGCGAGCACGAGCCACGCCGCGCCGTCGGTGATCTGCGAGCTGTTGCCCGGCGTGATGTTGCCGTATTTGCGGTCGAAGAAGGGCTTGAGCTTCGCGAGCCCCTCCATCGAGGAGTCGCGCCGCACGCCGTCGTCGAGCGAATAGACGTTGCCGCGCGCGTCGTAGAGCGCTTCGACCTCGCCGCCGCCTGCCGCGAGCACCCCTTCGTCCTGGGCGCGCGCGGCGCGCTGGTGGCTGCGCACCGAAAAGGCGTCCATCTGCGCGCGCGTGATGCGGAAGCGGTACGCGAGGTTCTCGGCCGTCTGGCCCATCAGCAGCCCCACCATCGGGTCGGTGAGCCCCTTCATGATGCCGATGACCGGCCGGAACATCCTCGCGAGCGGAACCCGCGCGAAGTGCGCCGCGCGCGCGAGCGGCGTTTTCGCCTGCATCAGGTCGGCGAACCAGACGACGACCTTCTCGGGGTAGAGGAGCGGGGCGCGCGAGAGGGCATCGACGCCGCCGGCGAGCACGAGATGCGAGCGCCCGGCGAGGATGTTGGCGATCCCCGAGTCGATCGCCTGCATCCCGGAGGCGCAGTTTCGCATCACGGTCCAGCCCTGGACCTTCTCGCCGCACCCCATGCGAAGCGCGACGACGCGGCCGATGTTCACTTCGTCGCCCGAGGGCGCCGCGCAGCCGAGGATCACCTCGTCGAGGTCCCGGGGATCGAACTTCTGGCGCACGAGGAGCGAGCGGCCCGCTTGCGTCGCCAGGTCCGAGGCGGCGAACGGCCCGGGGCGGTTCTTCGCTTTCAGAAACGGGGTGCGCGCGCCGTCCACGATGTAGATCGGCTTGGCGAATCCGGCCATCGGATCTCCTTCGTCGGTGCGTTTCAGGCGGCGGCGCGGGCGCGCGCTTCGCGTTCGCGCTCGAGCTTTTGCACGATCTCCGCGCGCCCGAAGTCGGGCGGGAAGTCGTCCACGCGGATCGCCTGCCTGCGCAGCGCCTCCTTTCTCTGCCACTCGGCGTATTCGTCGGCGGTGAGAATCCCGCGCTCGCGCGCAAGCGCCGCGGTGTCCAGCCCCGGGCGCACCGCGAGCGCGCCGCTCCGCACCGCCTCGCGCAGCTTCTTCTCGATCGGCTCGCAGCGCACGGTGGCGAGGAACGCCGCTTCGAGCACCGCGGTGGCGTCGTGCTCGCCGCGCGCGCGATAGACGCCGGCGGTCAGCCGCTCGCGCGCGGTGCCGGGCTCGAGGACCAGCTTCGCGCAGCGGTGGTTGTGCCGGTCTTTGGGCGGCCGGAACGGCGTGCCGAGCGGAAACACCGCAAGGCGCAGAAAGCGCCGCAGCCAGGCGAGCGGAAAGTTCGCGTAGATCGCGTCGATCGCCTGCTGCGCCTGCCAGAGCGCATCGCGCACCGCCCAGTGAACGAGCGGCAGGTCCTCCCTCTGCCGGCCCTCGTCCTCGTAGCGCTTGAGGGTCGCCGAGATGAGATACATCATCGAGAGCACGTCGCCCAGCCGCGCCGAGATCTTCTCCTTGCGCTTGAGCGCGCCGCCCATCGCGAGCATCGAGACGTCGGCGAGGAACGCGAACGCGGCCGAAAGGTGCGAGACCCGCTGATAGTAGCGGCGCGTCTCGGGCGCGCAGCGCGCGGGCGCAGGCGCAAGCCGAGAGCCGGTGAGACCGTGCACGAACGAGCGCGCGGCGTTGGCGATCACGTGGCCGATGTGCGAAGTGAAGGCGTCGTCGAACTCGATCGAGGCGGCCTCGCCCGACAGTTCTTTTGCGGCGCGCATCTCGCGAAGCACGTACGGGTGGCAGCGGATCGCGCCCTGGCCGAAGATGATGAGGCTGCGCGTGAGGATGTTCGCCCCTTCCACCGTGATGCCGACCGGCATCACCTGATAGCCGCGCCCGACCCAGTTGTTGGGTCCCAGGCAAATGCCCTTGCCGCCGTGAATGTCCATCGCGTCGTTCACGCACTGGCGCGCGCGCTCGGTCATGTGGTACTTCGCGATCGCCGACAGCACCGCCGGCCGCTCGCCGAGGTCCACCGCGCCGGCGGTCATCACGCGGACCGCGTCCATCAGATACGCGTTCGCGGCGATGCGGCCGAGCGCCTCCTCGACGCCCTCGAGCCGCCCGATCGGGGTTCGGAACTGGCTGCGCACCCGCGCATATGCGCCGGTTGCGCGCGCGAGCGCCTTCGCACCGCCGGCCGAGGAGGCCGGAAGCGAGATCGCGCGACCGGCGGCGAGGCACCCCATCAGCATCATCCAGCCGCGGCCGGCGTATTTCGGCCCGCCGATGATCCAGTCGATCGGCATGAAGACGTCGCGGCCGCGGATCGGGCCGTTCTGGAACGCGGCGTTGAGCGGCAGGTGCCGGCGGCCGATCTCGACGCCGGGGGTGTCGGCGGGAACGAGGGCAAGGGTGATCCCGAGGTCTTCCCTTTCGCCGAGGAGGTGCTCGGGGTCGTACAGACGGAAGGCGAGGCCGACCAAGGTCGCCACGGGCGCGAGCGTGATGTAGCGCTTGTCCCAGGAGACGCGCATGCCGAGCGTTTCCTTGCCCTGCCACATGCCGCGGCAGACCACGCCGGTGTCGGGAATCGACGCGGCGTCCGATCCGGCCTCCGGGTTCGTGAGCGCAAAGCAGGGGATTTCCTGCCCGCGGGCGAGCCGCGGCAGGTAGTAGTCCTTCTGCGCCTCGGTGCCGTAGTGAAGCAGCAGTTCCGCCGGCCCGAGCGAATTGGGCACCATGACGCTCACCGCGAGCGCGTTCGAGCGCGTCGAGAGCTTGGTCACCACCGCCGAGTGCGCGAGCGCCGAAAACCCGAGCCCGCCGTACTTCTTCGGGATGATGATGCCGAAGAAGCCCTTGTCCTTGAGGTACTGCCAGACCTCGGGCGGCAGGTCGTAGCGCTCGTGCGTCACCTCCCAGTCGTTCACCATCGCGCACACTTCCTCGACCGGGCCGTCGAGGAACGCCTGCTCCTCGGGCGAGAGCGTCGGGGCGGGCACCGAAAGAAGCTTGTCCCAGTCCGGCTTGCCCGAGAAAAGCTCGCGGTCCCACCAGACGGTGCCCGCCTCGATCGCCTCTTTCTCGGTCTGCGACATGTCGGGAAGCATCCGGCGATAGAGCGCGAGCACCGGGTCGCTGAGAAGTCTTCGGCGAAGGTGCGGGACGTTGAGCGCGGCTGCCGCTGCGGCGAATGCGCCCGCGAGGGCAAGCGCGGTGCCGGCGCCCGCCTCGAGCGCGATCGCCCAGGTGGCGAGCAAGAGGCCCGCGCCCGCGGTCCACACCGCGAGCGGCGCCTGAAAGTAGGCGAGCGCGAAAAATACGACGACGGTGCCTGCAACAAAGCCGCTCATAGCGGTCTCCCCGGACGTTGTCGGCCGCCTAGGCCGCCTCCTCGATCGCGCAGGACCGCGGCAGCGGCGCGAGCAGCCCCGCGGCGAGAAACGCCGCGAGGCGCTCCTCGAGCAGCTGCGCGTTGTAGCGGTCCTCGGGCTTGCAGCCGGCGATCAGCCGCACGGTGTCGGTGGCCGCGAGCGTGTAGGCGAGCGTGCCGAACATGAAATGCATGCGCCAGACGAGTTCCTCGCGCGGCATGTGCGCGAGCGCCCGCTCGAACGCGGCCTTGTAGCGCGCCATCGCCGGCGCATAGAGCGCGCCGATCAGATGCCGGATCTCGCGCGCGGGCTCGGTGTAGGCGCGACCGAGCAGCCGCACGAAATTGCGGCCGCCGCCCTGCGCGTCCTCGAGAAGCCGCAGGCTCGGGGCGACGAAGGCGCGGATGATCGCCTCGGGCGCGAGCGCCGCCCCTCGCGCCTCGTTCTCCAGCCGGTCGAGCGCCGCGATGCGCGCGGCGTTCATCGGGTCGAGCCGGCGCCGGAACACCGCCTCGACGAGCGCGTGCTTCGAGCCGAAGTGGTAGTTGACGGCTGCGAGGTTGACGTTCGCCCGCGCGGTGATCATGCGCATCGAGGTGCCCTCGAACCCGTGCTGCATGAACAGCGCCTCGGCCGCATCGAGGATGCGGCTGCGGGTGTCGGCGGGCGGCTTGACGGCGCGCAGGGGCACGGCGGACCCTGTTCAAACGGACGTTTGAAGGCTATCTGCGCGGGCTTTCTGCGTCAAGGGCTTGCGCGCCGCTGCGACTAGAATGTCGCCCTTCGCATGGCTACGCACCGCCACGATCGGGCGGCGCCGACGCAGCCGCTCTCGGGAGCGGAGTGGCGCGTGCTGCCGCTCCTTTGGCCCTACCTCTGGGAATACCGCGGGCGGGTCGCCGCGGCGCTCGCCTGCCTCGTCGCCGCCAAGCTCGCGAACGTCGGCGTGCCGCTCGTCATGAAGGAAGTGGTCGACCGGCTCGATCCGCGGCTTGCGGCGCTCGCGGTGCCGGGGGCGCTGCTCGCGATCTACGGGCTGCTGCGCTTCGCGACCACGCTGTTTGCCGAGCTGCGCGACGTGCTGTTCGTGCGCGTCACGCAGCGCGCGATCCGGCGCGCCGCGCTCGGGGTGTTTCGCCACCTGCACAGCCTGTCGCTGCGGTTTCACCTGGAGCGCCAGACCGGCGGCATGACGCGCGACATCGAGCGCGGCACGCGCGGCATCTCGACGCTGCTTTCCTACCTCGTCTTCTCGATTCTGCCGGTGATCCTCGAGTTCGCGCTGGTCGCCGCGGTGCTGCTGGGCCGCTTCGACTGGCGTTTTGCCGCGGTCACCTTCGGCGCGGTCGCCGCCTACGTCGCGTTCACCGTGGCGGTCACCGAGTGGCGCATGGAGATCCGGCGCCGCGCGAACGAGCTCGACTCGCGCGCGAACACGCGCGCGATCGACAGCCTGCTCAACTACGAGACGGTGAAGTACTTCGGCAACGAGGAGTACGAAGCGCGCCGCTACGACGAAAGCCTGCAGAAGCACGAAACCGCGGCGGTGAAAAGCGAGGCGTCGCTCGGACTGCTCAACATCGGCCAGAGCTTGATCATCGCGGCGGCGGTCACCGCGCTCATGTTCCTCGCCGCCGAGGGCGTGGTCGCGGGCGCGTTCACCGTCGGCGACCTCGTGCTCGTCAACGGCCTGCTCATCCAGCTCTACATCCCGCTCAACTTCCTCGGCATGGTTTACCGCGAGGTGAAGCAGTCGCTGCTCGACATGGACCGCATGTTCCGGCTGCTCGCCGAGCGGCGCGAGATCGAGGACCGGCCGGGCGCGCAAGAGCTGCCGCCGGGCCCGGCGAGCGTCGAGTTCCGCGAGGTGGACTTTTCCTACGAGCCGGCGCGGAAAATCCTGCGCCGCGTCTCGTTCACGATCCCGGCCGGCCGGCGCGTCGCGGTCGTCGGCCCCTCGGGCTCGGGCAAATCGACGCTCGCGCGGCTCCTTTATCGCTTCTACGACGTCACCGGCGGCGCGATCCTCGTCTGCGGGCGCGACGTGCGCGAGGTGCGCCAGGCGAGCCTGCGCGCTGCGATCGGCATCGTGCCGCAGGACACCGTGCTCTTCAACGACACGATCGGCTACAACATCCGCTACGGTCGGCCGACGGCGAGCGACGCCGAGGTGGTGGAGGCGGCGCGCGCCGCGCACATCCACGATTTCATCGAGTCGCTGCCGCAGAAGTACGAGACGATGGTCGGCGAGCGGGGCCTGAAGCTCTCCGGCGGCGAAAAGCAGCGCGTGGCGATCGCGCGGGCGCTGCTGAAGAACCCGAGGATCCTCATCTTCGACGAGGCGACCTCGGCGCTCGACTCCAAGTCGGAAAAGGCGATCCAGGCGGAGCTGGAACGCATCGCGCAGGGCCGCACCACGCTCGTCATCGCGCACCGGCTCTCGACGGTGATGGACGCCGACGAGATCCTCGTGCTCGTGCGCGGCGAGATCGTCGAGCGCGGCACGCACCGCGAGCTGCTTGCCGCCGGTGGCGAATACGCCCGCATGTGGGCGCTGCAGCAGCAGGCGGCGGCGGCCGAAGCGGTGCTCGAGCAGGCGCGCACGGCGTAGGCGCCGCGAGCGGGCGCGCCCGGTTTCGAAACCGCGCGAAGTTTCGCCTCCAGACCGTTCATTCCGCTTGCGTTTCGGGCGCCCGCGCGGCTAAACTGCGCGCGCCCGAGAACAAGACCAAGATGCGCGCCGGAGAGGAGAGGCACCTGCACCGACTGGAAAAAATCGTCGCTGCGGCCGCGCTCGCCGCGGTCCTCGCCCTCGCGATCGGTTTCGCGCAGGCGCGCGAGCCGCGCGCCGAGTCCGAGCGGCTCGCGCTTCGTTCGAGCGCCGCGCTCGTTCAGGACGCAGCGAGCGGCGAGACGCTCTACGCGAAGAACGATTCCGCGGTGGTGCCGATCGCTTCGCTCACGAAGCTGATGACCGCGCTCGTCATCGTCGAGTCGGGCGTCGACCTCGCGCAGCGCGTCGTGATCAGCGAGGAGGACTTCGACACGCTGAAGGGCACGCGCTCGCGGCTCGCCGCGGGCTCGGTGTTCACGCGCGAGGAGCTGCTGCTCCTTGCGCTGATGGCCTCGGAAAACCGCGCGGCGGCGGCGCTCGCGCGCACCTTCCCCGGCGGCACCGCGGCGTTCGTCGCGCAGATGAACGCGCGCGCGCGCCTGCTCGGCATGGCCGATACCCGGTTCGTCGACGCGAGCGGCCTGTCGCCCGCGAACGTCTCGAGCGCGCACGATCTTGCGCGGCTCGCTGCCGCCGCCTACGCGCATCCGATCATCCGCGAGTACTCGGTCCGGGAGCGCGCCGTCGTGCAGGTCTTCGGCCGGCCGCAGGAGTTCCGCAACACGAACGCGCTCGTTCGCAGCGGCCAGTGGGACATCGGGCTGTCCAAGACCGGCTACATCGCCGAGGCGGGTCGGTGCCTCGTCATGCGCGTTCGCATGGCCTCGCGCGATCTGGTCGTCGTGCTGCTCGACTCCTGGGGCAAGCACTCGCGCGCGGCCGACGCCGCGCGCATCCGCCGCTGGCTGGAGACGAGCGCCGCGCGCTCCCCGCGCGGCTAGATCCCGCGCCTACGCCGCCCCGATCCGGCGCTCGTCGCGCCGCCAGCCGATCGCGCGGCCGATGCGTTCGGCGGCCTCCTTCACCAGCGGCCCCCAGTGCGGTTTCATGCGCTCGGCGGGCGACGAGATCGAAAGCGCGGCGACCAGGCGCCCGCTGTCGTCGCGCACCGGCGCGGCGACGCAGCGCACGCCGATTTCGGCTTCCTCGTTGTCGGTCGCCCAGCCGGTACGCTGGATGCGTTCCAGTTCCCGCTCGAGCTGCGCGACCGCGGTGATCGAGTTCTTCGTGAGCGCCCGCAGGCCGGTGCGCCGCGCGTAGTCGCGAAGGCGCGCAAAGCCGTCCTCCAGCAGAAAGAGCTTTCCGGCGGCGGTCACATGAAGGGGCGCCCGCGTGCCCACCACGTGCACCACGCGCATCGCCGCGCGCCCCGAGGAGGTTCGCTCGACGTACACGATCTCGTCGTCGTGGCGCACGGTGAGGTTGACGGTCTCCCCCGTCTGCGCGTGCAGCTCGCGCATCACCGGCAGCGCCCACTCGCGCACGTTGATGCGCGACTTCACCAGGTTGCCGAGCTCGAGCAGCCGCATGCCGAGCCGGTAGGTGCCGGGCTCCATGCGGTCGACGAACCGTTCGGCCGCCATCGCCGAAAGGATGCGGTGCGCGGTCGAGGGATGCAGACCGGCGTAGTGCGCGACCTGCTTGAGCCCGAGCGGCTCCGGGTGCTCGGCGAGCACGTCGAGCAGCCTGATCATGCGCTCGATCACCTGGATCGGGTTTTTCTGCGGGGCGCGCCCGGCCATCGCGGCCGCGATTCTATCCCACGATGCGAAACGCGCTCGTGCCGGGCGCGTCGTACACTTCGCCCCATGCCTGTCGTCACATCGATCGCCGACCTTCGCGACATGGCGCGCCGGCGGGTCGCGCGCGCCATCTTCGACTACGTGGACCGCGGCTCCTACGAAGAGGAAACGCTGCGCGCGAACCTCGCCGACTTCGAGCGAATCCGCCTGCGCCAGCGCGTCGCGGTGAACGTCGCACAGCGCTCGACCCGCGCGCGGCTGCTCGGCGAGGAGGCGACGATGCCGGTCGCGCTCGCGCCGGTCGGCCTGACCGGCCTCAACTGGGCCGACGGCGAGATCCTGTGCGCGCGGGCGGCGGAGAAATTCGGCGTGCCGTACACGCTCTCCACCATGTCCATCTGCTCGATCGAGGAGGTCGCTGCGGCGGTCTCGAGGCCTTTCTGGTTCCAGCTCTACGTGATGCGCGACCGGGGTTTTGCCGCCGAGCTGATCGCGCGCGCGAAGGCGGCGAAGTGCTCCGCGCTCGTTCTGACGCTCGACCTCCAGATCCAGGGTCAGCGCCACCGGGACCTGAAGAACGGCCTCACGGTGCCGCCGAAGCTCACCGCAAAGACCCTGCTCGACGTACTGACGAAACCCGGCTGGGCGCTCAACGTCCTCACGAGCCGCAGAAAGACCTTCGGCAACCTCGAAGGCCGCATCCGGGGCGCGGACAACCTCGCGACGCTTTCGCAGTGGATCGCGAGCCAGTTCGACCCGACGCTCTCGTGGAAGGACGTCGAATGGGTGAAGGGCCTCTGGGGCGGAAAGCTCGTGCTGAAGGGCATCCTCGATCCCGAGGACGCGAAGGCCGCGGTGTCGGTCGGCGCGGATGCGATCGTGGTCTCCAACCACGGCGGCCGGCAGCTGGACGGCACCGTGTCCTCGATCCGGGCGCTGCCGGAGATCGTCGAGGCGGTCGGCGGTCGAACCGAAGTCCTGCTCGACGGCGGCGTTCGTACCGGGCAGAGCGTGCTGAAGGCGATCGCACTCGGGGCTCGCGGCGTGATGATCGGCCGCGCCTACATCTACGGGCTCGGCGCGATGGGGGAGGCCGGCGTCGCCACGGCGCTCGAGATCCTGCGCAAGGAACTCGACGTCACGATGGCCCTCTGCGGGCTGAGCGATCTCGCGCAGGCGAGCCCGGCGATCCTTCGCGCGGCCTGATGGCGCCGCGCCTCGAGCACTACGCGTGGCTGTCGATCGGGGCGGCCGCAGCGACGATCGCGCTCAAGCTCGCGGCCTGGGCGGTGACCGACTCGGTCGGGCTGCTCTCGGACGCGCTCGAATCCCTCGTCAATCTCGCGGCCGCGCTCCTTGCCCTCTCGATGCTCAGGCTCGCCGCGCGACCGCCGGATGCCGCGCATCCCTACGGGCGCACCAAGGCGGAGTATTTCGCGAGCGGCGTCGAGGGCGCGCTGATCGTCCTTGCGGCCGCGGCGATCGTCTGGGCGGCGTTGCCGCGGCTCTTCGACCCGAAGCCGATCGCTGCGCCCTGGCTCGGCATCGCGATCAACGCCCTAGCTTCCGCGATCAACCTCGGCTGCGGGCTGCTCCTCGTCGCCGCAGGCAGGCGGCTTCACTCGATCGCGCTGGAAGCCGACGGCCACCATCTGATGACCGACGTCTGGACCTCGGTCGGCGTCGTCGCCGGGGTGGCGCTCGTCGACCTCACCGGCTGGGCGGTGCTCGATCCGCTGGTCGCGCTCGCCGTCGCCGCGCACATCGTCTGGATCGGCGTCTCGCTCATGCGCCGCTCGTTCCGAGGGCTCATGGACGCGGCGATTCCCGAGGCCGAGCGCGCCGAGATCGAGAGAATCTTCGCCGAGTACCGCCGCCGCTACGGCGTCGAGTTCCATGCGCTGCTCACGCGCCAGGCGGGCGCGCGCCGGTTCGTGTCGTTTCACCTGCTCGTGCCGGATTCGTGGACGGTCGCGCACGCGCACCGGCTTTCCGAGGAGATCGAGGAGCGCATCCGCTCGCTCGTGCCGAACGCGGCCACGATCACGCACATCGAGCCGATCTCGCATCCCTCGTCTTACGACGACCTGCGGCTCGAGCGCTGGTAGCCGCCTTGCCTGCGCGCGGCGCGCAGCGCGAAGCGTCCGGGGTCGATGGCCGCGGCGAGGCGCTTTTCCAGCGGCAGCGGCTCGCCTTCGAGGATCGAAGCGAGAAGCTCGGCGCAGAGCGCAGCCCAGAGGTAGCCGCGCGAGCCGTAGGCGAACGCGCCGTAGAGGCCCGGCGTGCGCACTTCGCACCGCGAGTCATCGGCCGCGCAGAGCGCGCCGACGAGCGGCAGGCGATCGCGCACCGTGGCGCGAAATCCGACGCAGGCATCGAGCGCTGCGGGATCGAGGCCGGCAGCGGCGCCGGGGAGGATGCGTTCCAGGCGCGCGAGGTTCGCGGCGTTCGATTCGGCGCGCGGCAGGGGATCGTCGTCCTCGGCATCGAAGGTCGAACCGACGAGCGAGCGGCCGTCGAGTTCGGGCAGCACCATGCCTGCGCGCAGCACCGGCAGCCTGAGCCCCGGAATCGGCGGAATCAGCGTCGCCTGGCCGCGCACGCGCCGAAGCGGCACATGCGGCTGCGGCGCAAGGCGCAAGCCCTCGGCGGCGTTCGCGAGCACCGCGACAGGGGCAGCGGCGATCGCACCGCCCGCGCGATCGCGCGCGATCCATTCGCCGCCCGAGCGCTCGAGCGATGCGACTTCGACGCCAAAGTGCGTTTCGAGCCGGTCGCCGCAGGCGGAAAGCCACGCGGTGCAGGCGCTCGAGGGGCTCACCCAGCCCGCCTGCGCATAGAAGAGGCCGCCCGAGCGCAGCCGCACGCCCGCAAGCGAGGACGCTTCCTCGGCGCTCACGCGTCGCGCGTACTCGTCGGGCGGCGAAAGCGCTGCGAGCGAGCGCGCTTGGGACTCGGCGTCTTTCGCGTCCTCGGCGAGCTGAAGAAGCCCACAGCCCGACCAGAGGATGCCGGCGTGCGTTTTCCACGCGCGCCGGGTGTGGAGAAACGCGGCGCGCGTGAAGCGGGCAAGGAGGCTATCGTCCGGCGTGAGCAGCGGATGAAAGGCGCCGGCGGGATTACCGGAAGCTTCCGCGGCGGGCTTCGCGTGCCGCTCGACGAGCACGACGTCCCAGCCGCGCCGCGCGAGCCGCTCGCAGACCGAGGCGCCTGCGACGCCTGCGCCGACGACGAGCGCGCGGCGCGTCGAAGGCTCGGGCGGCGGCGCGCTTCGCGTGCGGACCGGCCGCGCGACGAGCATCTCGTGCTTTCGGGCAAAACCTGGCCGCTTCTCGACCGAAAATCCGGCGGCGGCGAGGTTTTCCTTGACGCGCGCGGCGACGCTCCAGGTGGCGGCGATCGATCCGGGGGCGCAGAGCCGCGCGAGCCCGCGCATCGCCTCGGCAGACCACATCTCGGGATTTTTCGCCGGCGCAAAGCCGTCGAGAAACGCCGCGTCGGCGCGCGCTTCGATCTGCGGCAGCACTTGCGCGACGTCGCCGAAGGCGAGCGTGAGGAGAACGCGGCCGCCCTCGAATTCGATCCGCTGAAACCCCGGCACGAGCATCGGCCAGGCCGCGCGAAGCTCCTTCGCGAGCGCCGCGAGCGCCGGATAGCGTTCGTGAAGGATCGCGAGGTCGGCGGCGGGAAAGGGGTGCTTTTCCACCGAGACGAAGTGCAGCCGTGCGCAGCGCGCCGGGTCTTCGCGCCAAGCCCGCCAGGTGACGAGGAACGAGAGCCCGAAACCGAAACCCAGTTCGAGCACGGTGAAGCGGCTGCGGCCGCGCCAGCGCTCGGGCAAGCCGGTGCCCGCGAGAAACACGTGGCGCGCCTGCGCTTCGCCGCCTGCGGCCGAGTGGTAGACGTCGCCGTACAGCGTCGAGACCGGCGTTCCGTCGGGCCCGAACGCGGCGCGCGCAGGGCGGATCGGCGCGCTCAACGCACCCTCTTGCGCGACAAAAGCCGGAGCGGCGCAAGACGGCCGGCCGGCGCCGGCTCGCCTCGCAGCCGCCTGCCGGTTTCGAGCGCGCGAGGTTCTCCGCGCGCGGCGGACGGTTTAAAGTAGCGCATCGCGCGCACGAATGTTAGGGGACGCGCGAGCCTTGCGCGACCGACCGGAGAATCGCCATGAACACCGTCGCGACCGAATTCCCGAAACCCGTCCAAGTGCATGCGCTGCTGAAGGCGATCGATTTTCCCGCCTGGCTGCGCGAGAACGAAGCGAGGCTCAAGCCCCCGGTGTGCATCCAGCAGATCTGGCGCGACACCGATTTCATCGTCTCGGTGGTCGGCGGCCCGAACCGCCGCCACGACTACCACGACGACCCGCTGGAGGAACTCTTCTACCAGTTCAAGGGCAACGCCTACCTCGCGATCATGACCCCCGCGGGACCGCGGCGGGTGGATCTGCCCGAAGGCGCGATCTTTCTGCTGCCGCCGCACGTGCGCCATTCGCCGCAGCGGCCGGAGGCGGGAAGCCTGTGCCTGCTCGTCGAGCGCACGCGGCCGAAAGACCTGCTCGACGGCTTCGAGTGGTACTGCCCGACGTGCCATGCGCTGCTTCATCGGGTGGAAGTGCACGTCTCCGACCTCGCCACCCAGCTTCCGCAGGCGTTCGACGCGTTTCACGCGGACCTCGAGCGGCGCACCTGCAAGCGCTGCGGCACGCTCCATCCCGGCAAATGACGAGCGAAGCGAAACGCAAGGCGCGCGCGGAGCTGCGCGGCCTCTGGGCGGCGACGCTTACGCCCTTTCGCGACGATCTGTCGCTGGATGAGGCGGGCTGGCGGGCGAACCTGCGGCACTGGTACGGGGCGCTCGGCATCCGGGGGCTGTTCGTGAACGGCAAGCAGGGCGAGTACTACGCGATGACGGTCGAGGAGCGAAAGCGCACCGCCGAGATCGCGATCGAGGAGGCGCGCGCCTTCGGCGGCAAGGTGATGGTCGCCTGCTCCGACCAGAACGTCGAGGTGGTTGCCGAGCTCGCGCGCCACGCCGAGGCGGCGGGCGCGGACTACGTCGTGGTGCACACGCCGGTGCTCTACTTCGGCGCGCACACCGACGAGACGCTCCTCGCGTATTACCGCTACGTCGCCGCGCAGGTGAAAATCGGCCTCGTGCTCTGGAACCAGCCGCCCGACTGCGGCTATCTGCTGCGGCCCGAACTGTGCGTGCGCCTCGCCGAGGAAATTCCGAACGTCGTCGCAATCAAGTACAGCGTGCCGCGCGAGACCTACGCGGCGCTCACGCGCATGGCGGGCGATCGGCTGATCGTCAGCTCCTCGAGCGAGGAGGACTGGCTCGAAAACATCGTCGAGCTCGGCTGGCAGGTGTACCTGTGCTCGACGCCGCCGTATCTGCTGCAGACGCCGTCGGACCGGCGCATGCACGAATACACCGAGCTCGCGTTCCGGGGCGAAGTCGCCCGCGCGCGCGCGGTGCGCGACTCGCTCGCGCCGGTGCGCCGGGCGCTCAAGGAAACGCGACCGCCCGGAAAGGCGGCGGCGCACCAGAAGTACTGGCAGACGCTCCTCGGTCAGGCGGGCGGCCGCGTGCGAAGGCCGCTGCTCGAGCTCACGGAGGCGGAAAAGGCAGCGACGCGCGCGGCGTTCGAGGCCTGCGGGCTTGCGGGCGCGCCGGCGCGCGCCGCCGCCTGACGCGGCGCAGGCGAACGTTCGCGAAAAGCGCGCGAAGGAGGGAGACGAACATGAACAGGCCGGCAGAACCGACGCTCGCGACCGTCCCCGCGTGGATCGGCGGCAGAGCTGTCGTTCCGCAGGGGCGCATGGGCGAGGTGTACAACCCGGCGACCGGCGCGGTCGCAAAGCGCGT
>JAOAFL010000032.1 GCA_026416295.1 Burkholderiales bacterium
GGCCTATGCGCTCAACCGGGCGACGCTGCCCTGCGTGGAAACGCTCGCGGCGAAAGGCGTCGTCGAAGCGCTCCGCGACGATCCGCGCCTGCGCGCCGGGCTGAACGTTTATCGCGGGCGGCTCACGCGCCGGGAGGTCGCCGAGGCGCAGGGGCTTTCGTGGACGAGCGCCGAGGAGGCGCTTCGCGCGGCATGAGCGAAGAGCGGCGCCGGCGCATCGTGATCGCGGGCGCCGCGGGGCGCGACTTTCACGACTTCAACGTCCTCTGGCGCGACGATCCCGGCTGCGAGGTCGTCGCGTTCACCGCGGCGCAGATCCCGGGGATCGCCGGCCGGCGCTATCCGGCGTCGCTCGCCGGGCCGCGCTACCCGCAAGGCATTCCGATCTTGCCGGAAGAGGAACTCGAGCGCGTGGTGTGCGCGCACCGGGTGGACGAAGTGGTGCTCGCCTACAGCGATCTTTCGCACGAGGACGTGATGCATCTTGCCTCGCGCGCGCTCGCCGCGGGCGCCGACTTTCGGCTCGTTGCGCCGCGCCGCACGATGCTCGAGGCGCCGCTGCCGGTCCTCGCCGTCTGCGCGGTGCGCACCGGCGCGGGCAAGTCGCCGACGGTGCGCTGGCTCTCGAAGCGGCTGCGCGCGCGGGGGCTGCGCGTCGCGGTGCTGCGCCATCCGATGCCCTACGGCGACCTCGAGCGCGCGGCGCTGCAGCGCTTCGCGCGCGCCGAGGACCTCGACGCCGCCGGCTGCACCGTCGAAGAGCGCGAAGAGTACGAACCGCACCTTGCGCTCGGCAATGTCGTCTACGGCGGCCTCGACTACGCCGCGATCGTCGCCGCCGCGGCCGCCGAGGCCGACGTCATCCTCTGGGACGGCGGCAACAACGATGCGCCGTTCGTGCGCCCGGACCTTCTCGTCGTGCTCGCGGATGCGCTGCGCCCGCGACAGGCGGCGACGCACCATCCGGGCGAGACGTGCCTGCGCATGGCCGACGTGATCGTGCTCTCGAAGTCGGACGCCGCGCCCGAAGACGACGTGCGCGCGCTCGCCGGCCGCTGCCGCGCGCTCAATTCGCGCGCCGCGATCGTGCGCGGGGCGATGCCCCTTGCGCTCGAGGATCCGGACGCGGTGCGCGGAAGGCGCGTCGTGGTGGTCGAGGACGGTCCGACGCTCACCCACGGCGGCATGCCCCACGGCGCGGGCTATGCGGCGGCGGTGCGCGCCGGCGCGATCGTGGTCGATCCGCGCCCCGCCGCCGACCCGGAGATCGCGGCGGTGTACGCGCAGTATCCGCACATCGGGCCGGTGCTTCCGGCGGTGGGCTACTCGCCCGCGCAGCTTCGGGCGCTCGCGCGCACGCTCGATGCGGTCGATGCCGAGCTGATCGTATCGGCGACGCCTGCGGATCTTGCGCGCCTTGCGGCGCCGAAGAAGCCGCTCGTGCGCGTGCGCTACGAGTTCGCCGAGGCCGAAGCGGATGCGCTCTGGCGCCACGTCGAAGAGGCGCTCGCGCGCGGGCGCGCCGCGGCTACGGCGAGCGCCAGAAGCGTTCCATCTCGAGGTACGTGAACGAGGCCGACCAGGCGATCAGCACGAAACCGGCGAGCGCCTCGGTGCCGGAGACGAAGCGGATCGGACCGACCGGCGTCAGGTCGCCGTAGCCGACCGTGGTGAAGGTCACCGCCGAAAAGTAGACGGCGTCGAAGAGGTGCGGAATCCCGCCGCCGACACTGCCCGCTTCCGGCCAGTGGGCGAGCGCCCAGAGCGCGACGCCGAAGATCCAGATCTCGACGACGTGCAGGCCGAGCAGCCAGCCGATCGCGTAGAGCACCTTGACGCGCCGGTGTCCGCCCATGCGCGCGAGCGTGCGCGAGGCGAGCACGAGGCCCTCGTAGTGGATCAGCACGCACGCGACGACCGCCGCCGCGGTGACCGCGACCACCGTCGCGTTGACCGCCCAGTTGTCGTACGTCAGAGCGCGTTCCGCACCTTACGCGCGACCCGCGAGCAGCGCCTCCAGCCGCGCGCTGTCGCGGATCGAGACGTGCTTCTGGTTCACCTCGAGCAGCCCTTCCTCCTGGAAGCGCGAGAACAGCCGGCTCACCGTTTCCAGCTTCAGCCCGAGGTAGCTGCCGAGTTCCTCGCGCGTCATGCGCAGGTGAAAGTCGTTCGCGGCGTAGCCGCGGCGCACGAACCGGCGCGAAAGGTTGAGGAGGAACGTCGCCAGCCGCTCTTCGGCGCGCATCGAGCCGAGCAGCATCATCACGCCGTGCTCGCGCACGATCTCGCGCGACAGCACCGCGTGCAGGTTGCGCTGCAGCGCCGGGATCTCGCGCGCGATCTCCTCGACGAGCGCGAACGGCATCACGCACACCTCGCTGTCCTCGAGCGCGATCGCGCTGCAGTGATAGCGGCCGCTGCCCACACCGTCCATGCCGAGCAGTTCCCCGCCCATGAAGAAGCCGGTCACCTGCTCGCGGCCCTCGCCGTCGACGACGCTCGTCTTGAAGAACCCGCAGCGCACCGCGTAGATCGCCTTGAATTCGTCGCCGGCATTGAACAGCGCCTCGCCGCGTCGCACGCGCCGGCGGGCGTAGACGATGTTTTCCACGCGCTGCATGTCCTCGGGGGCGAGCCCCTGCGGCAGGCACAGCTCGCGCAGGTTGCAGCTGGCGCAGTTCACCTCGAATCGGCGCGCGACTTCCGGCGCGGAAAGGAAGATCGCGCGGGGGGCCTTCGCTCGGGTCGGCGTCACGGCATGCATCGGCGTCTCCTCCTCGGGTCGTTCAATGGGCGGCGCGGCGGGCGATCGCGTCCCGCACGCGCTCGAATTCGTGCGTCTTGTCGAAGAACCCGGCGGCGCCGAGCCGCTCCGCAAGGCGCCGGTAGGGATCGGCGGTGTAGTTGGACAGCACGAACACCGCCGCCCGCAGCCCTTCGCGCTCGAGCGCCCGCATCACGTCGAAGCCGCTGCCCTCGGCGAGCTGCAGATCGAGCACCACCGCGTCGGGGCGCGCGGCGAGGATGCCGCGGATCGCCTCGGCGGCGCTCGCCGCCTCGCCGCTCACTTCGACCCCGGGCACCGCGGCGAGCATCGCGTGCAGCCGTTCGCGCAGCAGCGGGGCGTCCTCGACGAGAAATACCTTCATGGCGCGCAGTCTGCCCGGCCGGCCGCAGCGCGGCCATCGGCGCCGTTCCGGTTCGGTCGGTCGGCGGCGGCTGATTCGGTGGTAGGAAAGTTCCGAGGCGGGGTCGGCCGAAGGCCGACGCGCCCGCCCTAGAGCAGCTTGTGCTCGAGCGCGTAGCGCACCAGTTCCGCGGTGCTCGAGACGCCGAGCTTTTCCTGCACGCGCGCCTTGTGGGTGCTCACGGTCTTCACCGAAAGATGCAGCTCGTTCGCGATCTCGGTCGGGCTCTTGCCGGCGGCAAGCAGCCGCAACACCTGGAATTCGCGGTCCGAGAGCCGGGTGTGCGGCGGTCCGTCGCCCGCGAGGTCGTTGACGAGGCTCGCGGCCGCCGCCTCGGTGATGTGCACGCCGCCGGCGGCGATCTTGCGGATCGCGGCGACGAGCTGCGCCGGCGCCGCTTCCTTCGTGAGGTAGCCCGAGGCGCCGGCGCGCAGCGCCCGCGCCGCGTACTGCTGCTCGGCGTGCATCGAGAGCACGAGCACGCGCAGCGCGGGCTTCTCGAGCTTGACGCGCCGCACGAGGTCGATGCCGGAGAGCCCCGGCATGGAGAGGTCGAGCACCGCGACGTCGTAATCGTTCGCGCGCACGCGCGCGAGCGCCTCGTCGCCGCTCGCCGCCTCGCCCGCGACGCGGATGTCGGCGCTCGCTTCGAGCAACCGGCGCAGCCCCTCGCGCACGAGCGCATGGTCGTCGGCGAGCAGCACGCGGATCACCGCGTCGCCTCCGTCGGCAGCCGGCGCGGCACGCGCGCAAGGACGCGCGTGCCCCCGCGCGGCGCGCGCCCGATCTCGAGCGCGCCGCCCATGTACAGCACGCGCTCGCGCATGCCCTTGATGCCGAGCGAGCGGGTGTGCTCGAGCGCGCGCGGATCGATGCCGCGGCCGTCGTCCTCGACCTCGAGCTGCAGCATGCCGTCGCGCTCGGAAAGCATCACCCAGGCGTTTTTCGCCTTCGCGTGGCGCGCGACGTTGGTGAGCGATTCCTGCAGCACGCGAAAGACGGTGTTCGCGACCGGCCGGGGCACGTCGTCGGCGCCGTCGAGCGCCACCTCGAGCTGTACCCGTACGCCCGAATGCGACGCGAAGTCGTCGGCGAGCCAGGCGACCGCGTCGGCGAGCCCGAGGTCGTCGAGGATCAGCGGCCGCAACCCGGACGAGATGCGCCGCACCGAGGCGACCGTGCGGTCGAGGAGCGCGCTCATCTGCGCGAGCCGCTCGTCGAGCGCCCGGTCGCCGCCGAGCGCCCGGTCGCGCAGCCAGGCGAGGTCGAGTTTGAGCGCGGTGAGCGCCTGCCCCAGCTCGTCGTGCAGCTCGCGCGCGACCATCGCCTTTTCCTCTTCGCGCGCTTCCAGCACCCGCGCCGACAGTTCCCGCAGCTCGGCCTGCTGGCGGCGAAGCTGCTCTTCGTACTCGCGTCGCCGCGTGATGTCGCGCACGATCACGGTGTAGAGCTTGTCCGGGCCTTCGCCCGTCTGCGAGATCGCCGCCTCGATCGGGAATTCGGTCCCGTCGGCGCGCAGCGCCCACAGGTCCGGCCCGGCGCCCATCATGCGGCGCGTGCGTCCGGTGCGGCCGAATTCGTCGACGTGCGCGCGGTGCGCGGCGCGGAATCGCGCCGGGATGAAGCGGCCGAGCGGGGCGCCGAGCGCCTCCTCGCGCCGCCAGCCGAACATCGCCTCCGCGGCGCGGTTGAAGAGCACGACGCGCTGCTCGTGGTCTACCGTGAGGATCGCGTCCATCGCCGAATCGACCACGCTTTCGAGCTGCGCCTGGGCGCGCCCGACCGCGGCGCGCTGCGATTCGCTGCGCAGCCCGAGCCGCACGATGAGCGCCGCGCCGACGCCGAGCACGGCGAGATCGCCGACGAGGTCGAGCGCGACGAGCCAGGGCGCGCTCTCGCTCGCCGTGAGCGCGGCGAAGTTGAGCGCGGCGAGCGCGGCGACGCCTGCGATTCCGGCACCGATCAGGCCCTGCCTCATGTCCGACGCCGCCCTTGATTCAGGTCAACGTCCGCGTGGGCAGGCCCGGCATAGTCGGGCGCATGGCGGCGACCGCCCGCAGTCTGATCATCGATCAGGCGCTCATTCGCAAGTACGACGTCACCGGCCCGCGCTACACCTCGTACCCGACCGCGGACCGCTTCGTCGAAGCGTTCGGCGAGCAGGACCTGCTCGGATGGCTGGCGAGGCGCAATGTCGGCGGCGTGCATCAGCCGCTTTCGGTGTATGTGCACCTGCCGTTCTGCAGCTCCCTGTGCTGGTACTGCGCGTGCAACAAGGTGCTGACGCGCGACCACGGCAGATCGGCGAAGTATATCAAGTACTTGGGCAAGGAGCTCGCGCTCGTCGGGGCGCGGCTCGCCAACGCCGGCGAGCGTCCCGAGGTCGCCCAGCTCCACTGGGGCGGAGGCACGCCGACGTTTCTCTCGCCCGAGGAGCGGGAAGCGCTCATGCGGCGCATCGTCGAGCATTTCCCGCTCGCTGCCGGCGCCGAAGTCTCGATCGAGGTGGACCCGAGAAGCGCCCCGGCCGGCACGATGGCGCAACTTGCCGCGCTCGGCTTCAACCGCGTCTCGGTCGGCGTTCAGGACTTCGACCCGCGCGTACAGCAGGCGGTGCACCGCGTGCAGAGCGAAGCGGACACGCGCCGCACGATCGAGGAGGCGCGCGCGAGCGGGTTTCGCTCGGTCAATCTCGACCTCATCTACGGTTTGCCGAAGCAGACGGCCGCCGGCTTCGAGGCGACGCTCGCCAGGGTGCTCGAGCTCTCGCCCGAGCGCGTCGCGCTCTACAACTACGCGCACCTGCCGAAGCTCTTCACGCACCAGCGCCGCATCCGCGAAGAGGACCTGCCCGCGCCGGAGGAAAAGCTCGCGATCCTCACCGCGGCGATCGATCGGCTGACCGGGGCGGGCTACGTCTACATCGGCATGGATCATTTCGCGAAGCCCGACGACGACCTCGCGATCGCGCAGGCGCAGGGGCGGCTGCAGCGCAACTTCCAGGGCTATTCGACGCTGCCGGAGGCCGACCTGCTCGGCTTCGGCGTCTCGGCGATCGGACGGGTCGGGCCGACGTACTATCAGAACGAAAAAACGCTCGCCGCGTACTACGCACGGCTCGAGGCCGGCCAGCTTCCGGTGCTGCGCGGGCTGGAGCTCACCCACGACGATCTGGTGCGCCGTGCGGTGATCCAGGCGCTCATCTGCAACTTTCGCCTCTCGATCGAGGCGATCGAGCTCGCCTGGCTTCTCGATTTCCGGCGTTATTTCGCCGCCGAACTGGCCGATCTTGCGGCGATGGAAGCCGACGGGCTGGTCGAGCTGCAACCCGACTGGATCGTGGTGACGCCGCGCGGGCGGCTGCTCGTGCGCGCCGTCTGCGCGGTGTTCGACCGGTACCTGCGCCAGCGGCGCGAACGCGCCGGCTACTCTCGGGTGATCTGATGGACAGCGTCGCCGCGTTCGCGCTCGCGATGCTCGCCGCGGGGCTCGCCTCGGGCGCGCACTGCATACTGATGTGCGGCGGTATCGTCGCCGCGTTCGACGCGCGACCGGCGATCCCGGTGCGCCCCGCCGCCTCGCCGACGCGCGCGGCGCGGCGGCTCGCGTTCAACGCCGGCCGCCTCACGACCTACGCCGCGGCCGGCGCCGCCGCCGGAAGCGTCGGTGCGGCCGCCTACGGCGCGGCGGCGCTGCCGGCGCAGCAGGCGCTTGCGGTGGCGACCGGGCTTGCGCTCGTCCTCGCCGGTCTCTACCTCGCCGGCGGCGAGCGACTGTTTACGCCGCTCGAAGCGGTCGGTGCGGCGCTGTGGCGCCGGCTGCGGCCGCTTGCGGCGCGCGCGGCGTGCGCCGAAGGCGCCCCGGGCGCGTACGCTGCGGGCCTCGTCTGGGGATGGCTCCCCTGCGCGATGGTGTACGCGGCGCTCGTCGCGGCGGCTGCCGCGGGCTCAGCCGCGCGCGGCGCGCTCGCGATGGCCGCGTTCGGTCTGGGCACGCTTCCCTTCGTGCTCGCCGCCGGCTGGTTCGCCGCGCGCCTTGCGCGCTGGCGGCGCGCGCTCGGGGCGCTCCTCGTCGGCTTCGGCGTCTGGGGCCTCGCCCACGCGGGCGGGGTTGCGGCGAGCGTGCGCGGGATGCTTCTCTGTCCGTAGGCGCGGATTCGAAAGCGATGAGCACGGACCGCGCCGCGCGCCGGGGAACGCACTCCGGCATCCGCATCCAGACGTTTCTCGCCCGCCTGCCGATGTTTTCCGAGATGCAGGCCGACGAGCTCGACCGCATCGCCGCGCACACGGTGCCGCAGTATTACGCAAAAGGCGAGGCGATCTTCCATCAGGGCGATCCGTGCGCCGGCTTTCACATCGTCGTATACGGGCAGGTGACGCTCGGGTTCAACTCCGCGCACGGCGGCGAGAAGGTGGTCGAGATCATGGGCCCGGGACAGAGCTTCGGCGAGGCGGTGATGTTCCTCGGCAAGCCCTATCCCGTATTCGGCCGCGCGCTCGCCGACACGATGCTGCTTCACGTCGGCCGTCACGGCGTGCTCGAGGAGGTCGAGCGCAATCCGCCGTTTGCGCGCCGCATGCTCGCCGGACTTGCGCGCCGGTTGCACATGCTGGTCCGCGACGTCGAGGCGTATTCGCTGCGCTCTTCGACCGAGCGCTTCATCGGTTACCTGCTGCGCGAGGCAGAGGCGCCGACCGAGGTGGAACTCGCGGCAGGGAAAAGCGTCGTCGCGTCGCGGCTCAACATGACGCCGGAGCATTTTTCGCGGGTGCTCGCGGAGCTCTCGTCGGCGGGACTGATCGAGGTGCGCGGCCGAACGGTTCGCATTCTCGACCTCGAAAGGCTTCGCCGCTACGGCGCTTGAGCGCCCGCGCGGCGCGAGCGGATCGCCCGACGAGTTGCATCGCGTGCCGATCGCCGCAGGCGACGGATCCGGGCATTCGGCCCGAGCGGCGGAACTCGCAGGGCTTTCGTATTGCGGGATGCTCGTTGCTCTGCGGCGCTACCGCGCGCTGCGCTCAGGCGGCGGTCTGCGCGGCGTCCGCCCGCGGGCATTCGAACACGTCGGCCTGCATGACGTCGGGCGGCGCAAGTCCCCGCAGCGGCGTCGGGGCGACTTGCAGCCGGCGCATCGCGGCCGCGAGCGCGCCATCGAGCAACGCCGTCGACTCGCGATACGGCGAGCGCGCGGCGGCGAGGCCGACCTCGTCGCAGAAAGCGCGCGTCCAGCGCCCCAGGTGATCCTCGAGGAACCGCCGCAGCGCGGCTTCTGCGATCCGACCGCGCTCGGTCCAGCCGTCGCGCACGCCCCAGGCGATCTTGACGAGCAGCAGGCTCGAGAACTCGAGCTGCGTGCACAGATGGTCCGGGGGCTGCCGATCGGCGTCCGCGATCGCGAACCCGAACGCGGCGTAGAAGCCGCCGATGTCAGCGAGCTCGGCGCTTCGCCCGCCCAGGCGCCGGCCGTCGCCGTAGGCGGTCTCGCGCATCGGGCAGCGAGCGCCGCCGAGGAAGAGCCGCGCGTATTCGTCGCGCGCGGCCTCGTCGTCGGTGCCCGCCCAGGCGCGTGCGGCGCGAACGCGCGCGCGCGCAAGCGACGGCGGCTCGTCTTCGGTCGGCGCCAGTTGCGCGAACAGCCGCGCCGTGCGCCGCGCGTGGCCGTCCTCGGGGTACGCGAACGCTTCGGCGAGCGCCTTCAGGCGCGCCGCCCAGGCGAGACAGGCCCGCGCGCGCTCGCGTCCGGCACGGCTTGCGGTTGCGGCGGGCATCGCTATTTCGCCAGCCGCAACGGCAGCCAGCTCGACCACGCCTTGCGGCTCCCGACCTCGCCCGAGCCGCCGTCCCACACCGCGAACGCGGCGATCGTGCTCGCCCCGGGCGAAAGCCGCGGCGTGTTCGGCGTCCCGGTCGCAAGCGGCAGCGTGATCACCACCGTCCAGACGCCGTTCGCCCACTCGCCGCGGCCGTCGGCCTCCTGCTCGGTCTTCACCGTCATCGTCCCCCAGCCCTCGGCCATCTGGTCGAGCACGGGGGAAGCCCGCGGGCGCGAAACCGGGTTGTCGAGGCCGAGCGCGCCGGTGTAGGGGCGGGCGTCGGTTGCGCGCAGCACCTGGTCGGGATAGACGTCCACCTGCGCGTACGGGTAGAGCTTCCTCACCTCGGGCTCGCCCTCGGCGAGGTCGCGCTGAAATGCCGCGCGCCACTGAAGGATGTTCACGCGTCCGCCGGGATTGCCCATCATCGGACTCGGCATCGCGTCCTTCTTCAGTTCGATCGGAAGCTGCACCGCGACCTGATCGCCGAAGCGGTCGGTGAGCATCGTGTCGTCGCGCGTCGGGTCGTTCCATTGCAGCCGGAACGCGAGCCACTGGCCGTTGTGCACCGCGCGTACGCGCAGCTCCTTCACCGCCGGTTTCGGGTGAAGCGGCGGGACGGCGGTCTGCGCGAGCATCGGCACCGCGACCTCTTTTGCGGTCTTCCAGAACGCGGCGCCGGGATCGAGGATCGGCCCCGGCTGCGCGATGCGCGGCGCAGCAAGCTCGCTCTGCGCCGCGACCGCCTGCGCGGCCGCGAGCGCCGCGGCCGCGACAACGAGTGCGAAAGAACGACCGGCCATCGTGCGCTCCTTCAGGTCATGTTGGTGCGCCAGCTCCGGTGGCGCTCATCATAAGCCGGGCGGAGGAAGATCGGCTCGCGCAGCGGCACGCGCACGATCTCGGCGTTGTTCTCGTCGTAGCCGATCGTGTAGTTTCCCTCGACCCGGTAGTGGTGGATGATCTCGGGCGTGGCGCCAAAGAGGAGCAGCGCCCCCAGAAGCCGCTTGTCCTCGCGCGCGCGCCGGTAGTTCGCGATCGCGCGCTCCACGTCCCAGCCGAACATCTGCGCGAGGTAGGCGGGCGGAACGTGCACCGGCGGGATGTAGTAGACGTTCGGTTCCAGCCCGAACTGCGGGTAGAGCGGCCGCGCGACGCGCGCGATGTGAACGATGTAGTCGATCGGATTGTCCTCGCGCAGCCGGTCGGGCACCGAAACGAAGCCCTGCAGGCGGATCTTGCCGATGCAGGTGACCGTGCACTGGGTCTGGCGGCCGTTCTCCACCGCCGGATAGCAGCCGATGCACTTTTCCGACACCCGCGTCATCGGGTTGAAGTACGTCTTCTTGTACGGGCAGCCGCGCACGCACTCGCGGTAGCCGCGGCAGCGCTGCTGGTCGACGAGCACGATGCCGTCCTCGGGGCGCTTGTAGACCGACTGGCGCGGGCAGGCGCCGAGGCACGCCGGATAGGTGCAGTGGTTGCAGATCCTCGGCAGGTAGTACATCCATTGCATGTGCGGCATCTGCAGGAACGCCCCTTGCGCGAGGTCGCCTGCGCTGTCGTCCTCGCCGATGTTCGGGTGCGCGTAATCGAGGTCGTCGGGGAGATACCCGAGCACCCGCTCGCCCTCGGGCGCCGCGTCGAACAGGGTCTTTCCCCGATAGACCGGGCCGTCCATCGTCTGAACGCCGAGGCGCTCGAGGATGCGCACGTCCCAGCCGAGGGGATAGAACCCGTAGGGCTTCGATTCGACGTTGTTCCAGTACATGTACTCCTGGCCGCGGCCCGCGGTCCAGGTCGTCTTGCACGCGACCGTGCAGGTCTGACAGGCGATGCACTTGTTCAAATCCATCACCATCGCGAACTGCCGGCGCGGCCGCGCCGCCTCGTAGGGATAGTCCATCTCGCGGCCGATCTGCCAGTTGTAGACCTTCGCCATCGTCGCCTCCTTCGCGTGCCTGCTACGCTTTCGCGCGCGTGACGTATCCGCCCACGAGATACCGCTTCATCTGTGCGCTCTCGTCCGCGGGCGTCAGCCCGAGCGCGAGCGGCCGCCACGGCCCGCGGCCACCGAGGCCGCCGTCTTCGGCCTTCGCGAACTTCGCAAGCGACTCCTTCGGGGCGGAGGTCACGCAGTGCACGTCCACGTTGAAGCCGCGCGTGACCTCGTGCGTCCAGGACCGGCGCGTGATCAGGGTCTGCGTCTGGTGCGTGGGCTTCAACCACGTTCGCGTGAGCGACTGGTGCCCCCCGTAGCGGAACATCGCCTGATAGTTCGTCTCCTCGTTCTTCGCCGCGCCGTCGGCGCGCGACTCGTGCGCCTTCACCGTGCCGGGCGTGGCCATGTAGCCGTTGAACCACATGCGCGTCACGCCGCGCGGCGTTTCCGGGTAGTAGCGCGCGCGAACGAGCAGCCGCGCCACCTTGTATTCGTTCCTGCGCGCCGGATCGTTCCAGCCTCGGAACGGAAGCTCGTCGGGATCGCCGTCCACCCAGACGTAGTCGCCGTTCGCGATGCCGAGCGCCTTCGCGTCGTACGGATTGATGTCCACGTACATCTCGCCGGTACCGGGCATGCGGCGGTCGCGCCGGTACATGTCGCCGAAGGGGCCGAAGAGCGCGGCCATGTAGTCGGTATCGACCGGCGTCGTGTGCGCCCCGTGCCGGTACTTCGGCGTGTGGAAGATGTAGCGGAACCCCTTGTCGAGGAGCGGGTGCTTGGTGCCGAGGAGCGTCCCCGTCTCGAGCACGGTGTTTCGCATCTGGCGCGTCATGTGGCCGCGGTCGTCGGCCGCGATCCCCCAGTCGGCCGGCGTCTTCGGCCGGATCGCCGGATGCGGCGCGGCGACGATCGCGCACGGCTCGTAGAACGTGCCTTCCGAGGGCTCGCGGTGCACGACGAGGTTCTCGCCCGCCTCGATGAACTCGGGCTCGGGGCGGTAGAACTCCAGGCGCCCGGTCTTCGTGTACCAGGGCTTCGATTCGGCCACCTGCTCGTAGCTGTTCGCGCGCGGATAGGTCCGGGTGTTCATGAGCGCCGGAATGCCGCGGCGCGCGAGCTCTTCCAGATCGGCGAAGCGGTAGCCCTTGAGCGGCGCCGAGTTGTCGATGATGCGCTGCAGATACACTTCGATCCGCCCTTCGGCGACGAACTTCCAGTAATCCTCGAAGCGCCGGTCGCCGGTGAGACGCGCGAGTTCGCGCGCGACGCCCACGTAGGTGTCGCTGTCGGACACCGTCTGATAGGCGCGCCGGATCGGCGTTCTCGGGTACGCCTGCACGAACGGGTTGGTGTTCGAGGCGGTCATGTCCGGCTGCTTGAACTCCATCCAGGAGTCCACGCCGTAGACGATGTCGCTGTATTCGCAGGACGCGGTCCACCACCATTCGTTGTAGACGACGAGTTCGCAGCGCGGCAGCGTGTTGTTGACGACGTCGTAGTGGCCCTTCTGGTTGCCGAGCGAGGAGTTGGAGTTCACCTGCCACATCGCCTTGGTGGGCGTGGGCACATGGGCGCCCGCGGTGATCTTCTTGTTGCCCGCCTTCATGATGCGCTCGCCGTTGGCCCAGTAGTGCATGGACTCCGGGCGCGTGTAGCCGCGCACGGCGACCGGGCCGTCGGGATCGAGCTGCGGGCGGAAGGGATCCTCCGCGGTCCAGCGCGGAACGCCGGAGAAGAGCGTGTTCTTGTACGTGCCGGCGTAGCTTCCGATGTTTCCGCCGTGCCGGCCGAGCGAGCCGGCGAGCGCGAGGACGAGGAAGAGCGCGCGGTCCTTGTTGTCGTTGTTCCAGAAGTGGTTCGGCCCCATGCCGCAGGCGATGAGCGTTCGGCCGCCGCTTGCCGCGATGTCGCGCGCAAGGCTCCGGATCGCCGCCTGCGGCGCCCAGGTGAGCCTCTCGACCTTGTCGGGCGTCATGTTCGCATCCAGGTACTCGCGCGTGAGGTCGAACACCGTGCGCGCTTCCACCGTCCTTCCGTCGGCGAGCCGCACTTGAAAGCGGCCTTCCAGCGCCGGGTCTACGCCGAGCTTGTCGAAATGCTCGCCCACGTGGTCGTGCCCGACCGCGGCCGGGCGCCCGGTCTTCGCGTCCCAGACGACGAAGTCGGCGAACTCGGCGGCAAGCGCCTCCGGCACCTGCATGCCGGCCTGCTCGGGCGTGGGCGGCGCCGCGCGGCCCTTTTCCAGCACCTGCGCCCAGTTGGTGAGCTTCGAGTTGACGTGCCCCGGAAAGACATCGCTCGCCTTCAGGCGCTCGAGCGTATCCATGCGAACGAGCGAGACGAGGTCGGTGTTGCGCTTCACGAACCGCTCGTCGTAGAGACGCTCGGCGATGATCACCTGCGCAAGCCCGAGCGCGAACGCCGGATCGGTGCCCGGGCGGATGATGATCACGTCGTCGCACTTGGAGGCGGTGGCCGAGTATTCCACCGTCACCGCGACGGTTTTCGCGCCCTTCAGGCGCGCCTCGGTCAGCCAATGGCTGTCGGGCATCTTGGTCGTGATCCAGTTCATGCCCCAGACGACGATAAGGTTCGCGTTCTCGGCGTCGAACAGTTCGAAGTCGTTCGTCTGCTCGCCGGTCACCATCGGGTGGCCGGGCGGAAGATCGGTGTGGAACGAGTACGAATCCCAGGTGCCTGCGCCCTTCGCCTCGGCGGCCGGAACGCCGCGGATCAGATGGTCAAGAAGCGCCATCGAGTTCGCGAACCGGAAGCAGCCGAAGATGCGCGCCGCGCCCTGCTTCGCCATGCCGCCGCGGAACTTCATCACCCGGGTGCCTGCGCCTTCGGTCGCAGCCACCATGTCGGGGTCGTAACCTTGGGCAAGGAGGTACCTTCGCCCTTGCTCGCCGGAGTAGGTGCGCGCGATGTTCTCGAGGGCGCGCGCGTGGTAGCGGTAGGCGACCTCGTGCGGCACCTTCACCCAGCTGTCCCAGCCGCGGCGCATCAATTCGGGCGGCGGTGCGCCCGTGGCCGGATCGCGCGGGAATCCGCGGTCCACCCACTCCTTGAAACCCTTGCGCAGAAAAGCGCCGTTTACCCGCCGGTCGCCGTAGAAGCGGCGCCCGAGCACGAGCCCCTTCTGGCAGCAGCGCGGATCCCAGCGGTGCGAGGCGGTGTTGCCGTAGAGGTCCTTCGCTTTGCCGTACCCGTAGGTCGGCTCGATGCGCACGACGACGTTGTTCTTCACGAACGCGTTGAGCAGACAGTTGTGCGTGTCGTTCGGGCAGCACATGAAGACGAACGTGCGGTCGTGCCGGTAGATGTCCCGGTACATGCGCTCCCAGTCGCGGTTCGGATAATCGGCGAGGGGATTGGCGACCGACACCGGCGCAAGGTGCCGGTACTGCGCGAAGAGCTGTCCGGGGCTCGCCACCGCACCGAAGCCGGCGGCGCCGGCCATCTTCAGGAATTCCCGGCGGGAAATCGCACGCGTCGCAAGGGCCATGGACTCTCCTTCCTTTTGCCGGCGGCTGCCTGCGCACCGCACTCCGCGCGCGGGCAGCGCAGGTGACACTGTCGCGCTTCGCGTGCGACATCGGCTTGATATGAATCAAGCGTTCTCGCAGGCCCCTCCAGAAGCGGAACCGTCTAGACAGCCCTTGCGAGCTGGCTTGATCGATGGGGTGCGGCGCGGCGAACGGCGCCGTCCGCTGAAGGCCGTGCCCGAGCCGAGGCGGGCCGCGTCTGTCGCGCCGCAGTAACATCGGCGCCTCGACTGCGCGAATGCAGCGCACCGGTTCGGGCACGCTCAGCGGCCGGACCCGGAAGCCTAAAAAGCGGGGGCAGCGCCCCCGCTCAGTACAGGACGAATCGCGGCCGAGCCGCGGTCTTACTTAAGATTGAGGATCCAGGCGACCATCGCCTTGATGTCGGGGTCGGGCACGGCCGGGTTGGCCGGCATCTCGACCGGTCCCCATACGCCTTTCCCGCCCTTCTTGACCTTTTCCTCCAGCTTCGCAGCCACGTTCTGGCCGCGGTACTTGGCGGCGATCTCCTTGTAGGAGGGGCCGACCGCCTTCTTGTCCACCATGTGGCAGGCGATGCAGTTGTGTTTCTTCAGCAGGGCTTCGTCGGCCTGCGCGAGCGGCGCGGCGAATAGCGCGAGGGCGGCAGCCAAAACGGGAAGTTTCGGGTCCATGAGGGCTCCTTTCGGTGGGTCGATATCGGTCGTGGCGCGTATTGTAGTCATTCGCCCCCGCGCGGGCCGACCCGGTCGTATTCGCAGTGTCCACTCGGGGCGTCGGGCGAAAGGTTCTCCGAGGCGCGGGCGCGCGGGCGACGATCCGCCGACGAGGTCGACGACCGCCGGCGATAACCCGCTCAGCGGCGTCGGATGACGATCTCGTAGCCACCCGCCTCGAGCGCGCGAGTCTCGTGCCGCCAGCCCGCGGCTCCGAGCATGGCGTACAGCGGCCACGGTTCGCGGTTCATCCGGACCCGAAGCGTCCGCGCGGGGTTCGCCTCGAGCGCCGCGAGAATGCGAGCGAGCGGCTCCGGGGGGTCGAGGCCGCACAGGTCGAGCACCAGCTCGTCCTCCGATCCGCTGCAGTGTTCGCGCATACGCGCATTTCCGCCGCGCGATTCGCCTGCAGCCTTGATGTAAATCAATACGAACCCGATGGCGAAAGCCGCTCGGCGCGGGGCGCTCGCAGCGAATTCGACTGTGTTCGGTCTCGGTGTGTGCGCAGGGGCGCCGATCAGACGCCCCGTTTGCGCGCGACCTCCTCCAGCATCGTCGCCGGACCGATCGAGCGCAAGGTCGCCGCCGAGATCTCGCCGACCCCGGCGAGCACCGCCGCGAGCGCGCACTCGATCGCCGCAGCGGCCGGCGCCTGCGCATCGGCTGCCGCGGGCGCGCGCGCTGCGGTGCGTCAAGAGCTCGATCACGTGTCATGCGCCGCGCACGACTCGAGGTGTCCGGCGCGCGCGAGCGTGCGCAGCACCTCGGCGAGGTGATGCGGAGAAATGCCGCAGGCGCACGCGGTTCGTTCGCGGGCCGGACGGACGGCGGCCGGGGCGTGGCCGCCGTAGTTTAATCCGGTATTCGGATGCGCGATCGGCGGGCGCGCGCCGGCCGCCGGATCGGCAGCCGAGCCCGGGCGGATCGAACCGCCGGGGCTCGCGCGCGCCTGCATGCATCTCGCCTGGCTCTAGCCAGCGCCCATTAATCTGGATCAAACTTCGCGTCCCGGACCGATGATGGGATTGCACGCATGAGACCGACTCTCGCCGCAGGACTCACCGCCACGCGCCGCATCGTCGTCGACCGCGATCGCACCATCGGCTTCATGGGCGAGGCGGCGCGCGTCTACGCCACCCCGATGCTCGTGCGCGACATCGAGATGACCTGCCGCGAGCTTCTGCTCGAACACCTCGATCCGGGCGAAGACTCGGTCGGCATGCGGATCGAACTGGATCACCTCGCACCGACCCTGGTCGGCATGACCGCCGAGATCGCGGTGCGCGTCGTCGAGGTGAAGGGTCGGGTTGTCGTCTTCGACGTGGAGGCGAGCGACGGCGTGGACCCGATCGCGCGCGGGCGCCACCAGCGTTTCGTCGTGGAGGTCAAGAAGACCGAGGAGCGCCTTGCCGCCAAGGCGAAAAAAGCGGGCCTTGCATGAAGGTCAAGACCTACTGCTACCAGTGCGTCGCCGGGCCGGACCTGCTGGAAGTCGAGGTCGAGGACGGCGTGGCGACGCAGGTGACGCCGAACTTCGACGCAGCCGGCATCCACCCCGGCGGCGGGCGCGTGTGCGTGAAGGCCTACGGGCTCGTGCAAAAGCTCTACAACCCGAACCGCGTGCGCTCGCCGATGAAGCGCACCAACCCCCGCAAGGGCCGGAACGAAGACCCCGGGTTCGTCCCGATCTCCTGGGACGAGGCGCTCGACATCGTCGCGACGAAGCTCAAGGAAATCCGCGCGAAGGGGCTGCTCGACGAATCGGGCTATCCGCGTGTGGCGGCGAGTTTCGGCGGTGGCGGAACGCCGCAGTCGTACATGGGGACGTTTCCGGCGTTTCTCTCCGCCTGGGGACCGGTGGACATGGGTTTCGGCTCGGGGCAGGGCGTGAAATGCGTGCACTCGGAGCACCTCTACGGCGAGTTCTGGCATCGCGCGTTCACGGTCTCGCCCGATACGCCGCTTTGCGAGTACGTGATCTCGTGCGGGGCGAATACGGAAGCCTCGGGAGGCGTCGTCGGCGTCTGGCGCCATGCCGAGGCCCGCGTGCGGGGCATGAAGCGCGTGCAGGTCGAGCCGCATCTTTCGGTCACCGGCGCCTGCTCGGCCGAGTGGGTGCCGATCAGGCCGAAGACCGACGCGGCGTTCCTCTACGCGCTCCTCAACGTCCTTCTCTTCGAGCATCCGCGCGAGCGGCTCGACGTCGAATTCCTCTACAAGCACACGTCCTCGCCGTACCTCGTCGGGCCGAACGGCTATTTCCTCCGCGATCCGCAGACGAAGCAGCCGCTCATTGCGCCTGCGCTCGAAGGAACGTTCCGCATGCCGGCGGTCGAAATCGGGCCGGATGCGGAGGTGCTCGCGCAGGGCGAACTCGAAGGCCGCACCGCGTTTACCGCCTTCGTCGAGCACATGCGACCGTACACGCCCGAGTGGGCCGAAGGCGTCTGCGACGTTCCGGCGCGCACGATGCGCCGCATCGGGCGCGAGTACCTGGAGCACGCCCGGGTCGGTGCGACGATCGTGATCGACGGAAAGACCCTTCCGCTTCGGCCGGTCGCGGTGGTCCTCGGCAAGACCGTCAACAACGGCTGGGGCGGCTACGAATGCTGCTGGGCGCGGACGATGCTCGCGGCGCTGGTGGGCGCGCTCGAAGTTCCCGGGGGCACGCTCGGAACCACGATACGCCTGAACCGGCCGCTCGGTGACCGCCACGCGAGCGTCAAGCCCGGGCCGGACGGCTTCATGGACTATCCGCTCAATCCGACCGACCGCGAGCGCTGGCGCGCGCAGCCGAACATCCGCAACGCGTACAAGACGCTCGTTCCGCTCGCGGCCGACGGCCCCTGGAGCCAAGCGCTCGGGCCGACGCATTTCTCCTGGATGTTCCTGGGTGAAACGCCGCCGGGGCTGCCGCGCGTCACGTATCCCGAGCTGTGGTTCGTCTACCGCACCAACCCGGCGATCTCGTTCTGGGACACGCCGCAAGTCGCCGAGCGCATGGCGCAGTTCCCGTTCGTCGTCGCGATGGCCTACACGCGCGACGAGACCAACCACTTCGCCGACATCCTGCTCCCCGATCAGGTGGACCTGGAGAGCCTTCAGCTCATCCGCGTCGGCGGCTCCAAATTCATCGAGCAGTTCTGGCGCCATGAAGGCTACGCGCTGCGGCAGCCGGCGGTCGCGCCGGCGGTGGATGCGCGCGACTTCACCGACATCGCGACCGAGCTTGCACGCCGCACCGGGCTACTCGAAGCCTACAACGCCGCGATCAACCGCGGCGCGGCGGGCGTCCCGCTCAAGGGAAAGTCGTGGGACTTCTCGCTCGATACGACGAAGGCGCACACGCGCGAGGAGATCTGGGATGCGGTCTGCCGCGCAGCGAGCGCCGACCTCACCGACGGCCGCGAGACCGACGGGCTCGAGTGGTGGAAGAAGCACGGGCTTCGCGTCCGCCCGTTTCCGCAGTCGCTCTGGTATCTCTTTCCGACGCTTGTCGAAAAGGGCCTGCGCTTCGAGCTGCCGTACCAGGAGCGGCTGCTTCGCGTCGGCCGGGAACTCGCGCGACGGCTGCACGAGCACGGCATCCGCTGGTGGGATGCGCAGCTTGCCGAATATCAGGCGCTTCCGGCGTGGAAGGAATTCCCGAAGCTCTGGGAGGCGGAGGTGGTGCGCGAAGGCGGCCGGGCGGAGGACTATCCGTTCTGGCTGCTTACCTCGCGCAGCATGCAGTACGCCTGGGGCGGAAACGTCGGCGTGCAGCTGATGCGCGAAGTCGCCGCGAACGTCTCCGGCCACGGCGGCGTGATCGTGAACGCGAAGCGCGCCGCCGAACTCGGCATCGCGGAGGGCGATACGGTCGAAATCGCTACCCCGCGCGCACGCGTGCGCGCGCGCGCGGTACTGCGGCAGGGCATCCGGCCGGATACGCTGCTCCTCGTTGCCCAGTTCGACCACTGGGCGACGCCGTTCGCGAAGGACTTCGGCGTGCCGAGCCTGAACCGGCTCGTTCCGATGTCGATGGACCTCACGGATGCGACCGGCTCGGGCGCGGACGTCGTTCGCGTGAGCCTGAGGAAAGCGGCATGACGCGCTGGGTGATGGTCGCGGACCTGCGGCGCTGCGTCGGCTGCCAGACGTGCACCGCCGCCTGCAAGCACGCGAACGCGACGCCGCCGGGCGTACAGTGGCGCCGCGTGCTCGACATGGAGGTGGGGGAATACCCGGAGGTGAAGCGCGTCTTCGTCCCCGTGGGCTGCATGCACTGCGCCGATCCGCCGTGCATGCACGTCTGCCCCTCGACCGCTACGCGAAAGCGCGCAGACGGCATCGTCACCATCGATTACGACCTCTGCATCGGCTGCGCCTACTGCGCGGTCGCCTGCCCCTACCAGGCGCGCTACAAGACCGACGAGGCGCGTTTCGCCTACGGCGAGCCGATCGCCTCCGAAGCGAAGCGCTTCGATCCGGGAAGGCTCGGGGTCGCCACGAAGTGCACCTTCTGCGCCGACCGGGTGGACGCCGGGCTCGCGAAAGGCCTCAAACCCGGCGTGGACCCGGAGGCGACGCCCGCCTGCGTCAACTCCTGTATCGCGCAGGCGCTCCACTTCGGCGACATCGAGGACCCGCAGAGCAACGTCTCGCAGCTGCTTGCCGAGAACCACTGGTTCCGCATGCACGAGGAGCTGGGGACCGACCCGGGCTTTTACTACCTCTGGGATCGCAAGGAGGCGGCCGCGTGAGCTTCGGCCCGAATCCTTGGCTTCAGCAGCACTGGGACTGGCGCGCCGCGTGCAACTTCATGTTCGGGGGCGCAGGCGCGGGGCTGGTCATCGCCGCGGCGCTCCTCGAAGATTCTCGGGCGGCGATCGCGCTCGGCGCCGGGCTTGCGCTCGTCGGCGCGGGCCTTGCCTGCGTCTGGGCTGAAATCGGGCGAAAGCTCCGCGCGCTGCACGTCTTCTTCAACCCGTTCACTTCTTGGATGACGCGCGAGTCTTTCGCCGCAGTAGTCCTTTTCGCGCTCGGGATCGCTGCGCTGGCGACCGGGGCGCCGCTCCTTCGCATCGCCGCGGCCGCCGCCGCCGCCGCGTTCGTTTTCTGCCAAGGGATGATCCTCTTTGCCGCGAAGGGCATCCCCGCCTGGCGGCGCGCGGAAGTCGTGCCGCTCATCGTCGCGACCGGTCTTGCCGAGGGCGCGAGCGCTGCGCTCATCGCCGACCCGGGGCCGGGCGTGCTCGCGCTTGCGGCCGGTGCGCTCATCGCGCGCGCGCTCGCCTGGGCGCGCTACCGGGGCGCGCTCGCCGATCGCCGCGCCGCGGCGGTACTCGAGCCGGCCGGCCGCGCGCTCATGCAGCTCGGCACCGTCGTCGCGCTCGCGCTCCTTGCGCTCAGCTGGGCGGTGCCGGTCGCCGTCTGGGGCGTCGCCGCCGCGGCGGTCGCAGCCGGGTGGCGGTTCAAGTTCGTGCTGATCGCGCGCGCGGCGTTCAATCAGGGCTTTGCGATTCCGATCGTTCCGGTGCGCGGCGCGCGCGGAGAAGGAGGACGACCATGAGCTGGCGCTACGATCCGGCAGCCGAAACGATGCCGCGCGAGCGGCTCGCGGCGCTTCAGCTTGAGCGGCTGCGCGAGACGGTGAAGAACGCCTACGAGAACGTGCCGCTGCACCGCGAGCGAATGAAGGCGCTCGGGCTAGAACCCGGCGACATCCGCTCGCTCGACGATGTCGCGAAGCTGCCGTTCACCCTGAAGTCGGACCTGCGCGACCACTACCCGTTCGGGCTGTTCGCGCGCCCGCGCGAGCAGCTTCTGCGGCTGCACGCGTCGAGCGGCACCACGGGAAAGCCGACGGTGGTCGGCTACACCGCGCGCGATCTCGACACCTGGTCGGACCTGATGGCGCGCTCGATGGCCTGCGGCGGCGCGCGCCCGGGCGACGTGGTGCACAACGCCTACGGCTACGGGCTCTTTACCGGGGGGCTCGGCGCGCACTACGGCGGCGAGCGGCTGGGCACGACGGTGGTGCCGATGTCGGGCGGCGCGACCGAGCGGCAGGTGCTGCTCATCATGGATTTCGGCGCGCGGGTGCTGTGCTGCACGCCCTCGTATGCGCTCGCGATCGCCGAGGTGGCGGAAAAGCAGGGCGTGGACCTGCGGCGCTCGAAGCTCGAGGTCGGCCTCTTCGGCGCAGAGCCCTGGAGCGAGGCGATGCGCAAGGAGATCGAGGCGCGGCTCGGGCTCAAGGCGGTGGACATCTACGGGCTCTCCGAGATCCTCGGGCCGGGGGTCGCCTGCGAGTGCTTCGAGGCGCAGGCCGGCCTGCACGGCTGGGAGGACCATTTCCTGTTTGAAGTGATCGACCCGGAGACCGGCAAGCCGCTCGCCGAAGGCGAGCGCGGGGAACTCGTGATCACCACGCTCACCAAGGAGGCGCTGCCGATGATCCGCTACCGAACGCGCGACGTCACGAGCGTGACGCGCGAGCCCTGCGCCTGCGGACGCACGCACCTCAGGATCCGCCGCATCACCGGGCGCAACGACGACATGCTGATCATCCGCGGCGTGAACGTCTATCCGTCGCAGATCGAGGCGGTGCTGGTGGGTCTGCCCGAGATCGCGCCGCATTACCAGCTCGTCGTCGAGCGCCGCGGCAACCTCGATCACCTCGCCGTGGAAGTCGAGGCGGCGCCGGGCGTGCCCGCCGACCGCTACGGGCCGGTCGCCGAATCTGCGCGCCACCACATCAAGTCGATGATCGGGATCACGACCGACGTCGTCGTGAAGGCCCCGGGCGAGATCCCCCGCTCGCAGGGCAAGGCGGTGCGCGTGCGGGACCTGCGGCCGCGCAGCGCCTGAGGCGATCGCCGGGGCATCGCGCGCAGGACCGCTCCCATGGAACGAGGCCAGGAATTGCGCATCCGGTCGCTCGCCGCCGGCGATCTGGACGCGGTGGTCGCGCTCGATGCGGCGCTCGCCGGACGCACGCGCCGCGCGTACTTCGAGCGACGGCTTGCCGCGGCGCTCAGGCACCCTGCGCTTCACATCCAGTACGCGATCGAGTCGCAGGGGGCGCTCGCCGGGTTCGTGCTCGCGCGCATGTTGGAAGGCGAATTCGGCCGCGCGAGCCGCGCGGTGCGGTTGGAGACGATCGGGGTGGCCGCCGCCGAGCGCAACCGGGGCGTCGGCCGCGCGCTGCACGCGGAGCTGGAAGACGAGGCGGCGCGGCGCGGCGCGACGGAGGTGCGCACCGGGGCGAGCTGGCGCGAGCACGCGATGCTCGCGTTCCTCGACGCGATCGGTTATCGGCTTGCGCCGGCGTTCGTGCTCGAGTGCGCGGTGCGCGAGGCGCGGCTCGGCCTGAACGAGGTCCCGGTCGCTTCTCCGGCGCGCGAGCCGCGCGGCGATCCGAACGACTGGAGCGCGCCGCGCGCGAACGACTTCGAGGAACTGGCGCGCGACGCGGCCGACGTGCGCCAGCTCACGGCCGCCGACCTCGAGGACCTGGTGCGCGTCGACCGGCACATCACCGGGCGCGAGCGGCGCGAGTTCATCGCGCACGCGCTCGAGGAAGCGCTCGCGGAAGTCGGCGTGCGGGTGTCGCTCGTCGCGCGCGAGGGCGGTATCGCCTGCGGCTACATCATGGCGCGCGCCGACTACGGCGACTTCGGCCGGCCGGAGCCGGTCGCGATCGTCGACGCCGTGGGGGTGGCGCCAGAGTACGCGCGCCGCGGCATCGGCCGGGCGATGCTCTCGCAGCTGCTGCTCAATCTCGCCGCGCTCGGCATCGAGCGCGTCGAGACGGTGGTCTCGCCCGAGCGCGCCGACCTGCTCGGGTTCTTCGGCGCCGCGGGCTTTGCGCCCGGCGAGCGGCTCGCTTTCGTCAAGCCGCTCGCCGCGTGAACCGAATTTCCACCGTTTCCGGAGGCAGTGCATGAAAGGACTCAAAGGCAAGACGGCGATCGTCACCGGCGGCTCGGCCGGCATCGGCGCGGCGATCGTGTCGCGTTTTCTCGAGGAAGGCACGCGCGTCGTCGTCTTCGACCTGAATCCGCCGCCGCATCGCGACGCGGTGTTCCTGAAGACCGACATCACCGACTACGACGCGGTCGCGCGCTCGGTCGCCGAGGCGGGCCCGGTCGACATCCTCGTCAACAACGCCGGCTGGGACCTGTTCCGGCCGTTCCTGCAGACCGACCCGGCGTTCTGGCAGAAGATCATCGCGATCAATCTGGTGGGCACGATGAACGTGCTGCACCGGGTGCTGCCGGGCATGGTCGAGCGCGGCGCGGGCAAGGTGGTGAACATCGCCTCCGACGCCGGCCGCGTCGGCTCCTCGGGCGAGGCGCCGTATTCGGCCTGCAAGGGCGGCATCATCGCGCTCACCAAGACGCTCGCGCGCGAACTCGCGACCAAGGGCGTGCGCCTCAACACCGTCTGCCCGGGACTGACCGAGACCCGGATGCTGGAGAGCTTCCTGCAGGGCGCGGGCAATCCGGAGAAGCTGCGCGAGGCGTACCGGCGCGCGATCCCGATCGGCCGGCTCGGGAAACCCGAGGACATCGCCGGCGCGGTGCTTTTCCTCTCTAGCGACGACGCCGAGTTCATTACCGGACAGACGATCAGCGTCTCCGGTGGCCTCACCATGCACGGTTGAAAAGCCGCGCACGCGGCTCAGCGGCGCGCGAGCGCGCGCGAGGCCATCGTGACAAGGAAGAGCGCGATCGCGGCGGCGTTTCCTGAGGCGCCCGCCGCGCGAAGGGGGGCGAACGCGGCGAGGTCTCCCACGATGCGCAGCGCAACCGTCGCGTGTAGAAGCGCAAGCGGCGCGTAGAGGACCGGCGCGTAGGGGAGCGAGACGCGAAGGAGCGCCGGCGCGATGATCGGCGCGTGGCCGAAGACCATCGAGAACGCGAACCCGAGAAAGAACGCGTGCAGCGCCGCATCGTACGCCGGCCGCCCGGGCAGGAACTCGGCGGTGCCGAGGGCAATGAGCGCACCGGCCGCAAGCCAGGCGTAGCCCGCAAGGAGCGCCGAGGCGATGTAGCGGGCAAGCCCCTGCTCGCGCACCGTGCGGCGGGCGACGTCGAATATTGCGAGCCACAGCGCGAGCGCGAGCATCGTCGTGCAAAGAGCCGGCCAGCCGACCGCCGGCGCGAACGCCGCGACAAGGCTCGATGCGAAAAGCGCCGCCGCGATCGCCGCGAAAGCGAGGAGAGCAGTGCGCGAGCGAGGCAAAAGCCGCGAGAGTTCCAGCCGCTCGCCGGCGATGGTGAGCGCGAGAAACCCGAGCCAAAGGGGCGTTGCCGATTGGGAATCGCCGCCTGCGACGAGGGCGGCACCTGCCGGCAGGCAGGCGGCGCCGAGTGCCAGGCAGGCATTCGGAAGCTCCGCATGGCGCCGCCACAGCTCGAGTGAGGCGGCAAGAAGCACGAGGCCACCCGCCGCGAGCAGCGCACCGCCCGCCGCCCGCCCGGCGCCGAGGATCCACGCGAGCGCGCCTGCGGCGGCGCCGAGCGGCGCAAGCCACACCCAGGCGCGCCCGAGCGCGACCGCGCGCTCGAGGCCGATGACGGTACCGAAGAACGCGCCGCCCACGAGGGGCCCGTGAAGCGCGGCGAGTTCCGCCCGCGCGAGCGGCAGATCGAGCCCGGCGCGCGCAAGGCCCGCGGCGATGCCGAAGGCGAGGCTCGCAAAACCGCAGGCGAAAAGCGCGACCCGTGCGGCGCGCGCCATCGGCGGCTATCGGCGCCAGCCGAAGCGGGCGCGCGCCTGCGCCGACATGCGCTCAGGCGTCCACGGCGGCTCCCACACCCACGCCACCTCGACCTCGGCGATCTCGGGAAAGCGAGCGCGAAGCGCCGCTCGCACCCCGTCGGCGAGCCAGTCGCCGAGCGGACAGGCGCGCGAGGTCATCGTCATGCGAACACGCACGCGCGCCGCACCGCCTTCGGCCGCGAGCGGCTCGATGCCGTATACGAGGCCGAGGTCCACGATGTTGACGCCGACTTCGGGGTCGTTCACCTCCCGCAGCGCCTCGAGAAGCTGCGCTTCCCCGGGAATCACCACCCCGCCGCACCCTCGATCCGAAACGCGGCGCCCGCCGCTGCGGCAATGTCCGCGCGTTTGTCCATGTCGTCTTCCGCCGGCCGGTTCGTGATGCAATTCAGCATACGCGTCCGACGGCCGGCGAGGTTGATCCGCCTCAAGCCGGACGCCGCCCCGAGGCCCTTTTGCGCTGGATCAAACCGCGCCTAGCCCTTTGCTGAGATTCTCGGCGCGGCATGAACCAGACCGCGACGCGCCCGGCGGCCGAGCCCGGCCGCGAGTTCATCGAGAACCGCACCTTCGACGAGATCCGCGTCGGCGATTCGGCGAGCCTGCAGAGGACGCTCGACCTCAAGGACATCCAGCTTTTCGCGATCATGTCGGGCGACGTCAATCCGGCGCACGTCGATCCGGAGTACGCCGCCTCCAGCCTCTTTCACGAGGTGATCGCGCACGGCATGTGGGGCGGGGCGCTCATCTCCACCGTGCTCGGCACGATCTATCCGGGCCCGGGCACGGTGTACATCGACCAGACGCTGCATTTCTCGCGTCCGGTGACGATCGGCGACACGATCACGGTCACGGTCACGGTGAAGGAAAAGTTCGAGCGCACGAAGCACGTCGTGTTCGATTGCGTATGCACGAACCAGGAAGGGCGCGTCGTCATCCGCGGCACCGCCGAAGTGCTCGCGCCCACCGAAAAGGTGCGCCGTCGCCGCGCGCGGCTGCCGGAGGTGCGCCTGCTCGATCCGGCGGCGGCGCGCTATCAGCACCTGATCGACCACGCGAAGGGGCGACCCGCGATCGCGATGGCGGTGGTGCATCCCTGCGACCGCGAGTCGCTCGGCGGGGCGCTGTCGGCGGCCGAAGCCGGACTCATCCGCCCGGTGCTCGTCGGCCCGCGCAAGAAAATCGAGGCAGTCGCCGCCGAACTCGGCGCCGACCTCGGCGCCTGCGAGCTGATCGACGCCGAGCACAGCCACGAGGCGGCGGCGAAAGCGGTCGAGCTGGCGCGCACCGGCCGGGTCGAGGCGCTGATGAAGGGAAGCCTGCACACCGATGAACTGATGGCCGAGGTGGTCGCGGCCGGCTCGGGACTTCGCACCGGCCGGCGCATCTCGCACGTGTTCTACATGGACGTGCCCTCCTACCCCAAGCCGCTGCTGATCACCGACGCGGCGGTGAACATCGAGCCGACGCTCGAAGACAAGGCCGACATCGTGCAGAACGCGATCGATCTCGCGCTCGCGCTCTCGATCAACGAGCCGAAGGTGGCGATCCTCGCGGCGGTCGAGACGGTCAACCCGCGCATGCGCGCGACGGTCGAGGCGGCGGCGCTCTGCAAGATGGCCGAGCGCGGCCAGATCCGCGGCGGGCTGGTGGACGGGCCGCTCGCGCTCGACAACGCGGTCTCGATCGTCGCGGCCAAAACCAAGGGCATCGCCTCGCCGGTCGCGGGGCAGGCCGATATCCTGGTGGTGCCCGACCTCGAGTCGGGCAACATCGTCGCGAAGCAGCTCGAATACCTCGCCGATGCCGCAAGCGCCGGCATCGTCGTCGGCGCGCGCGTGCCGATCGTGCTCACGAGCCGCGCGGACCCCGCTGCGGCGCGCGTCGCCTCGTGCGCGATCGCCCTGCTTGTCGCCCGCAACCGCCGCGCGCGGCCGTGAGCGCGGTCCTCGTCCTGAACGCCGGTTCCTCGACCCTCAAGTACGCGCTCTATTCCGAGGACCTGCAGTGTCTCGTGCGCGGCCTGGAGGAGGGGGCCGACCACGCCCAGATGCTCGAGCGCGTGCTGCCGGCGCTGGAAGCGCACGACCTCGTCGCTGCCGGGCATCGCGTGGTGCACGGCGGCGATCTCTACGCCGGGCCGGTGCGCGTCACGCCCGAGGTGATCGAGCGGCTCGAGGCGCTCGCGCCGCTCGCGCCGCTGCACCAGCCGCACAACCTCGCCGCGATCCGCGCGCTCGCCGCGCACCGGCCGGGGCTTGCGCAGGTGGCCTGCTTCGACACCGCGTTTCACCAGAGCGAGCCGGATCTCGCGCGGCGCTTCGCGCTGCCGGCGGCGCTGCACGAGGCGGGCGTCAAGCGCTACGGCTTTCACGGCCTGTCGTACGAATACCTCGCGCACGCGATCGCCGCCGACCCGAGGCTCTCGGGAAAAGAGCGGGTGATCGCGGCGCACCTCGGCAACGGCTCGAGCCTGTGCGCGATGCGCGGCGGGCGCAGCGTCGCCTCGACGATGGGCTTTACCGCGCTCGACGGCCTGGTGATGGGCACGCGCTGCGGCGCGCTCGACCCCGGCGTGCTGCTCTACCTGATGGACACGAGGGGCATGTCGAGCCGCGACATCGCGCGGCTGCTCTATCGCGAGTCCGGGCTGCTCGGGGTGTCGGGCCTCTCGCACGACATGCGGGTGCTGCTCGCCTCCGACGATCCGCGCGCCCGGCTGGCGGTGGACCTCTACTGCTATCGCGCCGCGCGCGAGATCGGCTCGCTCGCCGCCGCGCTCGGGGGTCTCGATCTGCTCGTCTTTACCGCCGGCATCGGCGAGCACGCCGCGCCGGTGCGCGCCGCGATCTGCGAGCGCTCGCGCTGGCTGGGGGTCGAGCTGGATCCCCAGCGCAACGCGCGCGGTGCGGGAATTCTCAGCCGCGACGGCAGCGCGGTCACGGTGGCGGTCGTGCCGACGAACGAGGAGGAGATGATCGCGCGCCATACGCTCGCGCTCTGCGGCGCGGGGCGGAGCGTCAGCGGGCCGGGCGCCTGAGCGCCAGCTCGCGGCCGACCGCCTCGAGCAGGCGGTCGGCGAGCACCGGCGAGACGAGCAACGCGCAGTCGGGCGCCTCCTTCGCGAGCGCGTCGGCCTCGCCGCGCTCGCAAACGAGGATCACCGGCACCTCCGGCAGCGTGTCGTCGGCGCGCAGCGCGGCGGCGAACTCCGCGCCGCTCAACCAGGGAAGATCGGCCGAGGCGACGACGAGATCGGGGGGATCGCGAAGGATCCGGTAGCCGGCGGCGATCGCGTCGTCGGCGCTGTCCACCTCGTAGTGCGCCGCGCGCAGGACCGGGCAGAGCGCCTCGCGCAGGGCGGCGTCGCCGGTAACGACGAGGATGCGCGCACGCGGCGGCCGCGGCGCGCCGCTCGGCCCCGCCGGGTCGATCGCCCGCAGCCCCTTCACCGCCTACCGCTCGTGTACGTAGGTGCCGGGGGCGTCGGCGAGCTTCGGAAACTCGGCGGAGCAGACCGGCGGCGGCTCGCGCGGCTCGCCGCAGCGCTCGCCGAGCCACGCGATCCAGTCCTCCCACCAGCTGCCCGTGCGCGCTTCGGCCTTCTCCAGCCACGCGTCCGCCGTCTGGCCGCGGTGCGCGGCGCCGACGCGGTAGCGGCGCCGCGGCGGGTTCACCGGCGGGTTGACGATGCCGAGGATGTGGCCCGAGGAGGTGAGCACGAAGCGCTTTGCGCCGGTGACGAAGCTGTTTACGCGGAACGTCTGGCGCCACGGCGTGATGTGGTCGTCTTCGGCCGAGACCTGGTAGAGCGGCGCGTGGATCGCAGCGAGGTCGATCGGCTCGCCGGCGATGACGAGCGAATTCGGCTTCACCAGGCGGTTTGCGAGGTAGAACTCGCGCAGATAGAACTCGTGCATGCGGTAGGGCATGCGCGTCGTGTCCATGTTCCAGAAAAGGACGTCGCTCGCCGGCGGCCGCTCGCCGTAGAGCCAGCCGTGCACCACGTAGTGCCAGAGGAGGGGATTCGCGCGCAGCAGCCGGAAGGTCGCCGCCATCTCGGCGCCGTCGAGATAGCCGCGCGCGCGCATGCGATCGGCGAGCCAGTCGACGCTGCCCGCGTCGATGAACACCTCGAGGTCCCCCGGCGACTGGAAATCGACGAGCGTCGCAAGGAGCGTCCAGTGCGCGACCGGCACCTGCTCGCGCGGCAGGCGGCGCGCGACCCACGCCATGTAGACCGCAAGCAGCGTGCCGCCGATGCAGTAGCCGACCGCGTGCACCCTGTCCGAGGCGGAAAGCGCGCGCGCGACGCGCCCCGCCTCGGCCGCGCCCTGCGCGACGTAGTCGTCGAAGCTCGTGTCGCGCATGTCGGCGCCCGGGTTCTTCCAGCTGGTCACGTACACGTCGAAGCCGTGCTCGAGCAGGTAGCGCACGAGGCTCTTCTCCGGGGTGAGGTCGAGCACGTAGAACTTGTTGATCCAGGGCGTCACCAGCACGACCGGCACCGGGCGCACGCGCGCCGCGCGCGGCGCGTAGTGGATCAGCTCGAGCAGGCGATTGCGATACACGACGGCGCCGGGCGTCGTCGCGAGATCCCGGCCCACCTCGAATTCGTCGAGCGAGGTCATGCGCACCGTCCCCGCGCGCAGGTCCTCGAGGAAAATTTCCAAGCCCCGGCGCAGGCTCGCGCCGCCCGATTCGAGCGCCTTGCGCTGGGCGACCGGGTTGGTCGCGAGGAAATTGGTCGGCGCGACCGCGTTCAGCCACTGGCGCCACCAGAACGCGGCGCGGCGGCGCTCCTTCGGCGAAAGCCCCGGCGTCTGGAAAAGCCCGTCCTGCACGTGCCGGGTGTGAAAGAGATACCACTGCTTGAGAAGCGACCAGAACGGGTCCTTCGTCCACACCGGGTCGGCGAAGCGCGCATCGTCGGCCTGCGCGCGTACCGCATCGGGCACTTGGCGCCCGGCGAGCCGCGCCGCGCTGTGCAGCTGAAGCGCGATCCAGTCGGCGCTCCAGCGTCCCCACAGCTCCCACAGCTCCATCGGATGCAGCCACCATGCCCAGGCGGCGTGCAGGATCGGCGAAACGGTGCCGAGGGGATCGGCGATCGCCTCGATCGAGCGGCGGATCTCCTTCAGCCGCTCGGCCGGTGCGGCGAACGCCGCGCCGATGCCGGCGCCTTCCTCAGCGCTCGGCGGTGTCGGGCTCGTTTCCACGAGCCGCGATTTTCCGACGGACGGGCGAAGGTCGATTGACGCACGTCAAACGCGACGGCGGCCGGCTGCAGCGCGCTTGACCGGCGTCAAAGTGCGCGCCCGCAAGCGGCGCAGAATGCGCTTGGCGTCGCCGCACGGCATCGGGCCGCGCGACGCGCGGCTCGCGGGAGGATGCACGATGCGCCATTCGATCGATGTCGCCGGTCAGGTGAGCCCGGAGCTTTCGGCGCTGATCGAGCGCATGCTCGTCGATCCGGACGTCGATGAGCCGGTGACGCTCGGGCGGGTGCGGCGTCGGCTGGCCGAGACGCTACCGGCCGAAACCGAAGAGCTCGAGACGCGGCATCCGGGGACCGAGCGCGAGCATGCGCTGCTCGAGGAGCTCGACGCGCTCATCGAAAAGTACACCGACGAAGCGCCGGCGATCGATTTCGTTTCGGCTGCGGCGAGCGAACCGCTCTCGCGGGTGATCGAGGCGGTGATGAACGATCCGAACCGGCCGCCGCGGCCGACGCTCGCGCGGGTGCGCGAGGCGCTCGCAGCGGGGCTCGCCGCGCGCCTGGTGGGCGAGGGTGCGCTGGAGGAGGACGAGGTGGACCCGCTTCTCGCCGAGGTCGATTCGCTGATCGAGCGCTTCGGCGCCGACGCGCTCGCGGAGAATTTCCTCCGCTACGAATGACGCGGGCGCCGCGCGCGCTCTGCGCGCCGCCCGTCAGCCGTGCAGCGCGCGGTATTTGGCCTGCAGTTCCTCGGGCGACTCGCGAAAGTCCGGGTTCGGCACGATGCAGTCGGCCGGACACACGAGTTTGCACTGCGGCTCGTCGTGCGCGCCGACGCATTCGGTGCACTTGAGGGGATCGATGACGTAGATCGGGTCGCCTTTCGCGATCGCCTCGTTCGGGCAGACCGGCACGCACGCGTCGCACGCGGTGCAGGCGTCGTCGATCATGAGCGCCATGGCGGGTTTCCTCTTCAGGCGGCGGCGCGCGCCTCGAGCGCGGCGAGGCGCGCGTGGCGGAACGCGCCCCAGAGCGCCGCGCCGATCGCGCCGGCGTAGATCGAATCGGGGTGGCTGACCGCCTCCAGGCCGGTGATCTTTTCGTTGACGAGCTCCTCGCGCAGCGCCGCGAGCAGCCCCTCGTCGAGCGCGAGCCCCCCGGTGAGGAGCACCGTGCCGCGGGTGATGCCGGTCGCCTTGAGCAGTTTCGCGATGCGCGAGGCCATCGAGAGGTGGATGCCTTTCAGGATGTCGGCGGTCGGGATGCCGCGCGAGACCATGTTGATGACGTCCGTTTCGGCGAGCACCGCGCAGATCGAGCTCACCTTTTCCGGGTTCGTCGAAGTCCGGGAGAGCGGACCGATCTCCTCGACCGCCACCCCGAGGTAGCGCGCGATGTTCTCGAGGAACTGGCCCGAGCCCGAGGCGCACTGGCTCGTCATCTTGTAGGCGAGCACCTTGCCGCGTTCGTCCATGTAGATCGCGCGCCCGTTGAGCGCGCCGATGTCGACCACCGCGCGCGCCGCCGGATTGAGAAAGATGCCGCCGCGCGCGTGCGTGGTCATCGAATAGAAATGACCGGTGGCGAACGCCGCGTTCTCGCCTTCGCCGGTGGTCGCGACGTAGGCGACCTGCGCGGGCGCAAGGCCCGCCTCCGCGAGCACCTCGTCGTAGCCCTGGCGCGCAAGCTCCATCGGATCCCGCCGGCGGATCCGCTCGCAGCGGCGCGCGAGCCACTCGGCCGTGCCGTCTCCGGCGTGCCGGAAGAGCACGGTCTTCACCGCGCCCGAGCCGATGTCGATGCCGACGGTGTGGATCATGCCGCCTCCCGCCGCTCAGCGACCCGGCCTTCCTCGCACACCGCGCGCCAGGCGAAGGTCGCCGCCCCGAGCGCGCCGGTGTAGATCGAGTCGGGGTTGATGTTGATCGTCATCGCGCCGTAGTTCTCGAACACCAGTTCGCGCAGCGCCTTCACCGCCGCCTCGTTCTTCGCCACGCCGCCGGTGAACGTGAACTCGTCGCGGATGCCGCCCGAGCGCGCGAGGATCGACATCGCGCGCAGGACGATCGCGCGGTGCAGCCCCGCCATGATGTCCTCGCGCCGCTCGCCGAGCGCGAGGCGATCGCGCAGCTCGGCGCCCGCGAACACCGTGCAGGTGGAGTTGATGCGGATCGTCTTGGTCGCCTTCATCGCGAGCGGCCCGAGCTCGTGCAGCCCCATGTTCATCTCGTCGGCGATGTAGCCGAGGTAGCGCCCGCAGCCGGCGGCGCAGCGGTCGTTCATCTGGAAGCTCTCGACGATGCCGTGCGCGTCGACCTGGATCGCTTTCGTGTCCTGCCCGCCGATGTCGAGCACGGTGCGCGTGCCCGGATACATGACGTGCGCACCGAGGCCGTGGCAGAGGATCTCGGAGCGGATATGTTCCTTCGAGAACGGCAGCCGCGCGCGCCCGTAGCCGGTGCCGACGACGTAGGTCTCCTCGAGCGGGGTCGCGAGCACGTCGCGGATCGGCGCGCGGATCTGATCGGCCCGCGCCGCGGTCCCGGGCAGCGCCGCGAACGTGCGCTCGAGCGCAGCGAGCAGGTTGCGGCTGATGTTCTCGCCGTAGACGCGGTTCTCGACCGCGAGGATCGAGCGATCGAAGACGTTGAGCAGCAGCTCGTAGCGCAGGCCGGCGGCCTTCGCGACCTCCTCGGCGACGGCGAGATAGCGGCTGCCGGCGATGTCGCGGAAAAAGTCGCTTTTGCGCCGCGCGCCCGCGGCAAAGAGCGACGGGGCCTCCTCGCGCAGCCGGCCGAACGTTTCGGCGAGCGCCGCGCCGACGGCGGTCGCCGCCTCGGCGAAGCGGCCGGTCGCGACGTTTTTTGCGCATTCGGCCTCGAGGTCGCCGAGCTGCTCGAGGAACTGCTCCAGCCGAAAATCGCGCTCCAGTTGCGCGATGAACGCGTCGAGCGAGGCGCCGAGCGCGCCGCTTTTTCCGAGCGCGCGGCGAAAGAGCGCGAAGCGCGCCGCGACCAGCGCCTCGTGCTTCGCGACCGCGGCCGCGGTGTCGTAGTTCGAGCGCGAGTTGGTGATGCCGCGGCCGAGCACCTCGCGCGATTCGTCGAGCACCACCGCCTTGGTGGTGGTCGATCCGAGGTCGATGCCGATGAAGAGCCGCACGGTCAGTGCACCCCGGCGGCGAGCCGCTTCTGGCGGATCATCTGGAAGTAGCTTTCGAGCCGATTCCTGATGTTCGCCGCGGAGAAGTAGCGCGGGTCGACCAGATCGGACTCGATGAAGGCGGCGGGCCTGCCGGTGCGCTTTTCCACCTCGCGCAGGATGAGCAGCTGCCCGGCCGAGAAGCTGTTACAGCTCTTGATCGAGTTGACGAGCAGACCGTCGGCCCGGTAGTCGTCCATGTAGCGGCAGATCATGTCGATGCGCTGCGCGAAGTTCAGGTTGGTGTAGCAGCCGAGGCAGTACTCGGCGAGCGATTCGAGCGGCCGCGCCGGATCGTGACGGAAGCCGAAGTCGTAGACGCCTCCCACCTTCGAGTAGGTGGAGGCGACCACCACCGCCCCCTCGTCGTAGAACATCTTCCAGAAGTCGCGGAAGTGCGTCCAGTTGGGCGGGCCTTCGACCACCAGCCGGTATTTCTCGCCCGGATGATCGCCCTCGGGCGTCAGGGGTCCCTTGCCCGCGCGCAGCCGCGCCTCGATCTCCGCGCGCAGCACGCGGTAGTACTCGGTCGCCTCGGGGGTGCCGCGGAACGCGGTGAAGATCGGCCCGATGTAGTACACCGCGCCGAAATAGCCGTCGATCGGGCTCGGGCGGTGCTTCGCGGTCTGGAGCACCGCCACCAGGTCCTCTTCCGCCTTTTGCGATTCCTTCAGGTACTCGCGCAGCCGGTCGATGTCGAACTTCACCCCCGAGATGCGTTCGAGGGCGGGAATGACCGTCTCGCGGAGCTGCTTCACCACATAGTCGCGCATCGCGGGGCGGATCCGCCCGTCGGCCTGGTAGGGAACGTGCAGCATCACCGTCTCGCCGCCGAACTTGTGGCGGATCAGCTCGAACCACTTCATGAACGTGAAACAGCCGGTGTAGGAAAGCAGGAGCACGTCGGGCCGCGGCAGCGGCTCGCCGGTCGGCCCCACTTCGCCCTGCAGGAACATGCCGATGTCGGCCTTGACGTACGTGCAGACGTCCTCCGACTGGCCGTCGCGCTCGGCCTCCATCACGAGCTTTCCCGAGCGCTTGCGCAGCGCGTTCTGCAGCGCGTTCGTCTCCGGCAGGCTGCGCGCGAAATCGAAGCACATCAGCAGCTCGTTCAGGTTGCCCGGCACGAACGTCGCCGCGATCTTGCGACCGCGCTCGCGCGCGGTGGCGAGGTCGTGGTAGTTGCGGTTGATCAGCGCCTTCTGCAGCCACATCGCGTCTTCCTTGACGACGGCCTTCGGCGTCGTCGTCTGCGCGGCGGGCGTCGCGCGGCTGCCGGCGGGCGTGCTCATCGGCGGTCTCCTCGCTAAGCGGCGGTCCAGAGCTTGATCGAGTCGGCGAAGGTCCCGGCCTGCTCGCGGATCGGGGCCATCTGGCCGGTGTTCTCGGCGTACTTGAACGCGGTGTAAGGAATGCCGTGCCGCGCGAGCACGTCCTGCAGCATCGGCCGCTCGAGGAGCGCCGGGTCGCAGAACGAGGGCGCCGCGAAGATGACGCCTTCGGCGCCGCGGCTCTTCACCTGCGCGAGCAGCGTGCGGCCCTTGTCCTCGCGTTTCTCGTCGTAGCGGGAAGAGGTCTGCGTCGAGCGGTGCAGGAACGCGCGCGCGAGCGCATCGAGCGGATCGCCGCTTTCGGGCACGTCCTCCACCAGCCAGCGCTGCACGAGCACGAAGTCGTCGTCGACGATGTAGCAGCCGGCCCGTTCGATCGACTTGATGAGCGCGAGCGGCGGCTGCTCGCAGAAAGCGCCGGTGAGCACCACGCGCGCGTTGTCGCGCTTCGGGCGCGGCGTCGCCTCCGCGGCGGCGAGGTAGTCGCGCACGAGCCGCGTATGTTCCTCGACCGGCAGCACGCAGCCGGCGCGCAGCACGAGGTACACCTCGGCGGTGGGCGCCTGCCAGGGGCGCGCGGCGCGGAAAGCGTACAGGTCGCGCACCGCGCGGCGGTTTTCGTTGTACGCCGCGATCGAGCCGCGCAGGTCGTCGTCGCTCACCGGCCGGCCGGCCAGACGCGCGAGGTCGTCGCGCAGGCTCGCCAGCTCGTGCCGGTAAAAGGCGCCCCCGACCGCGTCGTCGTAGTTCTGCGGCACGTCGAAGTACTTGACGTACTTGTCCGGAAAGAGGATCTGCCACATGCCCGACAGGTTGCGGATCACGTCGCAGATCGACGGAAAGAGCATCCCGTCGAGGCAGTCCAGGCGCCGCGTGAGGCCGAGCTCGAGCGTCGAGCGCGGGATGCGGCAGATGTAGCTCTGGTAGTAGGCGTCGCCCTGGATCACTTCCAGCTGGTCGCCGCCGCCGAAGAGGCCGACCGGGAGCATCCCGGCGGCGTGCACGATCTCGCGCGGCACGTAGATCGGCATGTAGCCGATCGCTTTCGCGCCCGGGTGCGCGGCCTTCCATTCGCGCACGGCGCGGAACTCGAGGTCCTCGAACAGCGCTTCGCAGCGCGCGACGATATCGGCAAGACGCACGGCGCTAGCGGTGCCGAAAGCGCGGCGGGCGTTTTTCTAGGAAGGCCTGCAGGCCTTCGACCGCGTCGCGCGTGCGCATCAGGTCTTCGAGATAGAGCGCTTCCACCTCGTCGAGGCGCGCGCGCGCCAGATCGGCGAACGGCGCGCGCGCGGCGCGCACGGCGAAGCCGAGCGAGCTCGCGCTCTTCGATGCGAGGTGGCGCTCGAACCAGTCGAGCGCGGCCGCGACCGGGTCCTCGGCGACCGCGGTCGCAAGGCCCCAGGCGAGCGCCGTCTGCGCGTCGATCGTGCGGCCGGAAAGGAGCAGGTCCTCGGCGCGCGCCTGGCCGATGCGAAGCGGAAGCAGCACCGAGGCGGCCGGCGCGAAGACGCCGAGCTTGATCTCCGGCTGGCCGAGCTGCGCGTCGGGGGCGAGGAAGACGAGGTGCCCGGCGAGCGCGAATTCCAGCCCCCCGCCGAGGCACTGGCCGCGCACCGCGAACAGGATCGGCCGCGGCCACTCGAGCACGCGCGCAAGGAGCGCATGCAGCGCTTCGAGCATCGCCGCGCAGCGCTCGGGCAGGTGCTCTTCGACGCTCGCGCCGTACGAGAAATGCGGTCCTTCGTGATCGACGAGCGCAGCGAGCAGCCCCGCCGCGCCGGCGTGCTCGGCGAACGCGGCGTCGAGCGCGGCGATCATCTGCCGATCGAGCACGTTCGCCTTCGGTCGCGCAAGGCGCAGCCGCAGCAGCCGCCCGTCGCGCTCGAGCCAGCTCTTGAGCGGCGCGTCGGTCATCTGCGCTTCGATTTGGGCTGGATCTCGTCGGCGAGCGGCCCGACCCAGGAGGCGCCTTCGGCGAGCCGCTGCCTGAGCAGCACGAAATCCACCTCGCGGTCGTCCTTTGCGCCCTCGTTGAACGCGGTGAAGCCGGCGCGCGCCTCGGTCATCATGTTGAGTGAAAGCCAGGCGCGCGCGTCCTCCTTGTTGCGGTTCCACGCCTCGAGCTTCGGCTTTCTCAGCTCTTCGAGCGTCTTCGTCGTGCAGTCGGGAAAGGTGAGCAGCATCTTCGCGCACAGCTCCTCGACCTTCGCGTCGAGGAGCGCAAGGTCCACCGTGCCGCGCGCAAGGAGCGCTTTTCCTTCCTCGAGCGCGGGGCCGGTCTTCGGCTTTCCGAACACGATCCGTCCCGTCTCGTCCACCACGCGCGAGGTCTCGACGAGCGGATTGGGGACGAATTTTCCGTCCACCTTGAGCGCGGGCACGATGTCGGTGAGCAGCCCCATCCAGTACGCCTCGTGCGCCGAGAACGGCTCGCAGAGCACGCAGGCGGCCATCGCGCGCTCGGCGCCGACGATCACCGGCAAAAAGTCGGTCGCCCCGCCGATCGGCGCCGAGCCGTGCTTCGGGCCCGCCTGGCCGAAGCGGGCGAGGTCCTGCGCGACCGAGAAATCGCACGCCATGCCGATTTCCTGCCCGCCGGCGATCCGCATGCCGTTGACGCGGCAGATCACCGGCTTGTCGCAGCCGAGGATCGAAGACACCATGTCGTTGAAGAGCCGCATGTACTGGCGGTATTCGAGCGGCCGGCCGGCGTAGTACTCGGCGTACTCCTTGGTGTTTCCGCCGGTGCAGAACGCCTTGTCGCCCACCCCGGTGAATACGACGCAGTTGACGTCGCGCGCGTTCGAGGCCGCGCGAAAGGCGGCGATCACGCCTTTCACCATCTCGGTGGTGTAGGAGTTGTACTGCGCCGGGTTGTCGAGCCAGATCCAGGCGTTGTAGAGCCCGGCGGCCGGCTTGCCGTCCGGCGTCTTCGCCGGGCGCTTCTCGTAGCGTACGCCCGGCACGACGATCTCGGCGAGGTTGTGGTCCTTCAGCACCCGCGCGCCCGGGCGCGCGGCGACGGGCATGGCGGTCATCGCGACTCCTCCTTGCGGCCGGCCGAAAACGGCATTCCAGAACTGCAATACCGACGTTATCGGGCGCGACAGCGTTCGCACCGCGCGAGCGCCGTCGCACCCGCAACGCGAAGGTTCGACCCGATCGGTCCGGTCCGGTTTGATCTAGCGCAAGGAAACCGCGCGCGTTTGCGGCACAGTCGGGCGCCACGAGCGATGTCCAGCCCGCTTGCCAGCGTTTCGGTCGCGCTCGCCGGCTCCGGCGGCGCCGGCGTGATGACCGCCGGAAATATGTTGCTGGAAGCGCTTGCGCGCGCCGGCTACTACGGACTGATGACGCGCTCGAGCGGCCCGCAGATCCGCGGCGGCGAATCGGTCGCGATGGTGCGCGCGGCGACGTTTCCCGCCGACGGCCCGGACGACCGCTTTCACGTACTCGTCGCGATCGACTGGCAGAACGTCGTGCGGTTCGCGGACGAGATCCCGCTCGGTCCCGAGAGCCTGATCGTGGGCGACCCGGCGCAGGGCGAGCCGCCGGAGCATTTCGCGCGATGCGGCGCGCGCTTTGCCTCGGTGCCGTTCAAGGCGATCGCGAAGGCGATCGCCGGCGGCTGGCCGAACATGGTGGCGCTCGGGCTGCTCGGCGGCCTGATGGGGCTTGCGCGAGAAGCGCTCGAGGCGGCGGTGGCGAGGGCGAGCCGCAAAGGGGGCGAGGCGAGCGAGGCGAACCTTGCGGCGCTGCGCGCCGGGCTCGCCGAGGCGGCGAAGCTCGGGGCGGCGTTTGCGCTCGCTGCGCCGCCTGCGCGCACGCCGCGCTGGCTCGTCACCGGAAACGAAGCCGCCGGCTACGGCGCGCTCGCCGGCGGCGTGCGCTTTGTCGCCGCGTATCCGATCACGCCGGCGACCGAACTGCTCGAGTGGATGGCCCCGGCGCTCGCCCGGCTGGGCGGCACGCTCGTTCAGGCCGAGGACGAACTCGCCTCGATCAACATGATCCTCGGCGCCTCCTACGGCGGGGTGCCGGCGCTCACCGCGACCTCCGGCCCGGGCCTAGCCCTGATGACCGAGGCGCTCGGGCTGGGAGTGGCGGCCGAGATCCCGATCGTCGTCGTGGACGTGATGCGCACCGGCCCGTCGACCGGCATCGCCACCAAGACCGAGCAGGCCGACCTCAACATCGCGCTCTACGGCCTGCACGGCGACGCACCGCACGTGGTGGTCGCGCCGAACTCGCTCGCCGACTGCTGCGCGGCGACGCAGTGGGCGGTGGAGCTCGCCGAGGCGCTCCAGGTGCCGGCGATCGTGCTCTCCGACCAGTACTTCGGCCAGGCGCGCGGCGTCGTCGAGCGGCCGGTGGTGCGCGAAAGCGCGCCGCGCCGGCTCACCGCGCAGCCGGACGGCGCGGCCTACCGGCGCTATGCGCTCACGCCCTCGGGCGTCTCGCCGATGGCGATTCCGGGAACGCCCGGGCTCGCGTACACCGCGGACGGCCTGGAACACAACGAACGCGGCACGCCGTCGTCGCAGCCCGCCGACCACCTCGCGCAGCTCGAAAAGCGCGCGCGAAAGCTGGAGGCGTTCGACTGCGGCGAGCGCTGGGCGAGCGTCGAGGGCGAGGGCGAGATCGCGGTGCTCACGTTCGGCTCGCCGACGGCGGCCGCGCGCGAAGCGGTCGTGCGCGCCGCGGCCGACGGCGTGCGCGCGCGGCTGGTGTCGGTCCGGCTGCTGTCTCCGGCGCAGCCGGCGCGCCTTGCGCAGGCGCTCGCGGGCGTCGAGCGCGTGCTCGTCGTCGAGCAGAACCACAGCGGGCAGTTCCTGCGCTATCTGCGCTCGGTCTGCGCGCTGCCGCGCGAGGTGGCGAGCCTGCGCCGCCCCGGGCCGCTGCCGTTCCGTCCGGGCGAGATCCATCGGCGCCTCGTCGAATGGAGCCGCGCATGAACGCGCCGGATACCGGGCTCGCACCGCAGAGCTTCAAGTCCGACATCAAGCCGGTCTGGTGCCCGGGCTGCGGCGACTTCAGCGTGCTCGCCGCGATCACCCGGGCGCTCGCGATGCTCGGTCTGCGGCCGGAGGAGGTCGCGATCGTCTCCGGGATCGGCTGCTCGTCGCGCATTCCGGCCTACACCACCTGCTACGGTTTTCACGGCGTGCACGGGCGGGCATTGCCGGCCGCCACGGGCCTCAAGATCGCGCGGCCGGAACTGACGGTGATCGTCGCTGGCGGCGACGGCGACGGCTATTCGATCGGCGGCAATCACTTCCTGCACGCTTGCCGGCGAAACGTGGACCTCACCTACCTCGTGATGGACAACCACGTCTACGGCATGACGAAGGGGCAGCCGTCGCCGACGACCGAACCTGGATGGTCCTCGAAGCTCGCGCCCGGCGGCACCGGCGTGCGCGAATTCCATCCGCTCGTCGTCGCGCTCGCCTCCGGCGCGAACTTCATCGCGCGCGGGTTTTCGGGCGACCCGAACGGCTGCGCGCGGCTGATCGCCGAGGCGGTGCGCCACCCGGGCTTCTCCTTCGTCGAGATCCTTTCGCCGTGCGTCACGTTCCGGCCCGACCAGCGCGCATGGAAAGACCTCGTGCGTCCGGCGCCGGTCGAGCCGACCGACGATCCGGCGCGCGCGGCGCGGCGGCTGATGACCGACGACGGCTTCAACCTCGGGATTCTCTACAAGGGCAGGCGCGCGCCGTACGCGCCGGCGCGCGAGCCGCGCACCGCGCTCGCCGAGCTGGCGAAGGAGTTCGCGCTGTGACGCGCAGGAACCGCAAGGCGAAGCCTGCGGCGCGCGCGCCCGAGCGGCCCGCGGCGAAGCGGGCGGCACGCGCGCCGACGCGCCGGCGGCCGGCGAGCAAGGCGAGCGAGGAATTCATGGCGCGCGCCTACGCGATGGAGATCGACGCCGCCGAGCGCTACGGCGAGTTCGCCGACCAGATGGAAGTGCACAACAACCCCGAGGTGGCGAAGCTCTTCCGGCAACTGGCCGAAATCGAAGGCCGGCACGCGAAGCAGATCCTCGAGGAGATGAACTGGCCGCAGATGCCGCCGCCGGTGTACGCGCTCGAGTGGCGCACGCCCGAGCCGCCGGAGACCGCGCCGGTGACCGAGCTCCACTACCGCATGCGACCGTGGCATGCGCTCGCGATCGCACTGAGGAACGAGGAGCGCGCCGAGCGCTTCTTCGCCGGCGTCGCGCGTTCGCCGAAGACCCCGCGCGAGGTGCGCAAGCTCGCCGCCGAGATGGCCGAGGAGGAGCGCGAGCACCAGCGACTCATCCGCGAATGGATGGCGCGCCTGCCGCAGCCGGCGCCGGACTGGAGCCGCGACCCGGACCCGCCTGCGCTCGGCGACTGACGGCTCGCCCGGTCAGCGACAGACGAGCACCGGCAGCCTCGAGTGCACGAGCACCTTCTGCGTTTCGCTGCCGAGGAGCACGCCCGCGATGCCGCGACGGCCGTGCGAGGCCATCACGATCAGGTCGCAGCGCCGCGCGCGCGCGGTGCGCAGGATGTCCTTCCACGGCTCGCCGCCGGTCACCGCGCGCGCCTCGGCGCGCACGCCCGCCGCGCGCGCGATGCGCGCGAAATCGCGCAGCCCCGCCTCGGCCGCGCGCGCGATCGCGCGCCGGTAGCCGGGCAGCGCGGCGAGCGCCGCGCCCCGCGCCGGCTCGAAGTACGGCGCGACGACGTGCAAGCCCGTGAGCTTTGCGCCGCAGACCTTCGCGAGCCGCGCGGCGAGCCGCACCGCGCGGCGCGACAGCGCCGAGCCGTCGGTCGCGACCAGGATGTGCCGCGGCGCCCCGCGCGTTCGCATCAGCGGCAGACGAGCACCGGGATTTTCGAGTGCGTGAGCACCTTCTGGGTTTCGCTGCCCAGAACGAGCGCTTCCAGCCCCTTGCGGCCGTGCGACGCCATCACGATCAGGTCGCACTTCTTCGCCTGCGCGGTGCGGATGATCGCCTTCCACGGATTCGCGTGCGCGGTGACGACGCGCCGCACCGAAAGGCCGGCGGCGCGCGCCGCCTCGTCGAGCGCCTCGAGCGCCTTGTCGGCCGCGCGCTGCGTCATCTCCTGCCAGCGCTTCTGCGTGATCTCGGGCACGTACACCGCCGCCTCGCCGAAGATCGGCGGCGCGTACGGCGGGGTGACGTACAGGCCCGTGAGCGCCGCGCGGCTCGCCTTCGCCAGCGCGATCGCGGCGGGGATCGCTCGCTTGGAAAGCGGCGAGCCGTCGGTGGGCACGAGGATGTGCTTGAACATGCGCGCGTCTCCTTTCGGTCGCGACGATAGTTTGCGGTGCCGGGCGCGCGCTTGACCTGCGTCAAACGGCTCAGTCGGCGAGCACGACGGGCGCTGCGGCCTGCGCGCGCGCGAGCACGCGCCCGACGATCGCGGCGCGGTCGTAGCCCTCGGCGCGAAGCTGCGCGACACAGTCGTCCGCGCGCGCGGCGGGCAGCGCCGCGAGCAGCCCGCCCGCGGTCTGCGGGTCGAAGAGCAGCGCTCGGCGCGGGTGCGCCGCGAGCGCGGGCGGCGCAGCGAGCGCGCGCGCAAAGCGCAGGTTCGCCGGCTGAAGCGAGCTGAGGAGCCCCGCCGCCGCGGTCTCCTGCGCGCCCTCGAGGAGCGGCAGCGCGCCTAGGCGCAGCTCGGCGGCGACGCCCGAGGGCTCGACCATTTCCAGCAGATGCCCGAGCAGGCCGAAGCCGGTGACGTCGGTGCAGGCGCGTGCGCCGTGCGCGACGAGCGTGCGCGCGGCGCGACGGCTCGACTGGCACATCGCCTCGATCGCGGCCTCCACCCAGCGGCCGCGCGCAGCGAGCCGCGCGTGCGCCGCAAGCAGCGTGCCGGTGCCGATCGGCTTGGTGAGCACGAGCGCGTCGCCCGGCTGCATCCCGCGCTTTCGCAGCAGGCCGCGCAGGTGCTCGTCCACCAGCCCGTTCACCGCGAAGCCGAGCGCGAGCTCCCGGCCTTCGGCGCTGTGGCCGCCGACGAGCGCGCAGCCGGCCTCATCGAGCACTTCCACCGCGCCCGCGAGCAGCTGAAAGAGCGTGTCCTCGACCTTCGCTTCGAGCCCCGGCGGCAGCGTGACGATCGCGGTCGCCGCGAGCGGCTCGCCGCCCATCGCGTAGATGTCGCCGAGGGCGTGGTTCGCGGCGATCTTGCCGAAGCGGTACGGGTCGTCGAGCGGCGCGCGAAAAAAATCCACCGAATGAACGAGCGCCTTTCCGTCCGGCACGCGCAGGACCGCCGCGTCGTCCGGCGTCTGCAGCCCGACGAGCACCTCGGCGCGCGCGCGCGGGCCGATCGCGGCGAGCGCGCGCGCAAGGGCGCCCGCGCCCACCTTCGCGCCGCAGCCGCCGCAGCGCATCGCGCTCGCCTGCGCCGCCTCGATCCCCTCCTCGGGCGCGAGCGCAAGCGCCGGGCGAGCCGGCGCCGACGCGCGCATCGGCGAAAGCCCGGAAAACTGCGCCATGAAGCGCCGGTCGATACGTTCCTTCCAGCGCCAGACCCAGGCGCCGCTTGCCCGGAACGGCCCGCGCGATGCGACCGCGGTGCGCGCGCCGGTGCCGATCAGCGAAAGGAAGCGCCGTTGCGGCCGGTAGCGAACGAGCGGTCGGCCCTCGAGCGCGCGGCGCAGGTTCTCGGCAAGCGGCGGCCCCATGCGCACCGCGTAGACGCCGGCTTTCTCCAGCCGGTGGCCTTCGATCGAGGCGACGTCGCCGGCGGCGAAGACGTGCGGGTCGGTCACCGAGCGTAGCGTCGCATCGACCCGGATGAAGCCGTCGTCGTCGAGCGCAAGCCCGGTCTGCGCGAGCCACGGCGCGCCGCGCGCGCGCGTCGCCCAGACGACCTCGTCGGCGGCGATCGTTTCGCCCGCGGCGGTGTAGAGCCGCCCGGGCTCGATGCGCCGCACCTCGGCGCCGACGTGCACGGCGATCGCGCGCGCGCAGGGTTCGCGAAGCAGCGCGCGACGCACCGCGCCGGCGTGCGTCGGCAGGATCTCGGGGCCGGCTTCGACGAGGTGCAGCGCGAGCGCGGCCGGATCGCGGCCGAGCGCGCGCAGCTCGTTCGCGAGCCGGTGCTGGATCGCGAGCGCGAGTTCGACCCCTGCGGCGCCGCCGCCGACCACGGCGATGCGCAGTGCGCCCGAACGGCTGCGCACGCGCGCAAGGAGCGCGAGCCAGCGCGCGTTGAAGGTGTCGATCGGCTTGACCGGCACCGCGTGCGCCTGAGCGCCCTCGACGCCGTCGGTCTGCGGCGTCGAGCCGATGTCGATCGAGAGCAGATCGTAGGCGACCGGCGGGCGCGAGCGGCAGATCACCGTCTTGCGCGCGCGGTCGATGCCGATCGCCTCGTCGCGGTAGAAGCGCGCGCCGGCGAACGCGGCGAGGCGCGCGACGTCGATGTGGATCTCGTCGTACGCGTAATGCCCGGCGATGTAGCCGGGCAGCATCCCGGAGTAGGGCGTCTCGACGTCGCGGCAGACGACGGTGATGCGCACGCCCGGCATCGGCCGCATGCCGAAGCGGCGCAGCGCGACGACGTGCGCGTGTCCGCCGCCCACGAGCACGAGGTCGCGCAGCACGGGCGAATCGGAGGTCGTCATCGCAGGGCGCTCGCCGAAAGAGGCGGCAAGTTAGCAAAATTCGTCTGCGCGCGCGAAGGGAAGTCCGAGTCCCGCCCGGGCTGCGCCGCTCGCGCGGGGCGCAGGCGCGGCAGCGGTCGTTGCAACGGGGCGAGGTCTCGATCTTGACGCGCTCTTGCGCCGCGAGCGCGGCGCGCGTGCGCTCGGCCGGATGCGGGCGATCGCGGCGATGCGCTCGGCGATGCACCCATGCGGCGAGGCTGCGTCGCCGCTCCGCACGCCGGTTTGATCGAGATCGATGCGGGCGGTATGGTGCGAGGGATGAAGACCACGCTCGTTCCCGGACTTTCTCTTGCGCGCCGGCTCGTCGTCGACGAGGCGCGCTGCATCGCCTTCATGGGTCGCGAAGGCATGGTGTACGCCACGCCCTCGATGGTGAGCGACGTCGAGTACGCATGCCGCGATTTTCTCCTCGCGCACCTCGATCCCGGCGAGGATTCGGTCGGCGCGCACGTCTCGATCGACCACGTCGCCGCCACGCCCCTCGGCATGGAGGTGACGGTCGAGGCGCGCGTGGCGAGCGTCGAAGGGCGGCGCGTCGCGTTCGAGTTCCGCGTGCGCGACGAGGTGGAGGAGTGCGGCCGCGGAACCCACGTGCGCGTCGTGGTGGAGGGCGACAGGACGCGCGCGCGGCTCGCTGCGAAACGCGCGCGCGCCGCGGCGCGAAAGCCGTAGAATCGTTTGCCCACAGATGCGGTTCGCGATCGTGCTTGCGCTCGCCGCGGCCACAGCGCTCGCGCAGGCGCCGAAGGAGGCGGGCAAGGCGGGCGCGGGCAAGGCGCCGCCACCGATGCCGGTGAAGGCTGCGCCGGCGCGCGTCGCGCCGGCGGTGGAGGAGGCGAGCGCGGTCGGCACGCTGCGCGCCGACGAGGCGGTGACCATCCGTCCCGAGATCGCGGGGCGCATCGCCGAGATCCGCTTCGAGGAAGGCCAGCGCGTCGAGCGCGGCGCGCTGCTCGTCGCGCTCGATGCGTCCGAGGCGAAGGCGCAGCTCGCCTCGGCGAGCGCGCAGGCGGCGCTCGATGCGCAGCGCCTTGCGCGCGCCGAGGACCTCTTCCAGAAAAACTTCATCAGCCGCCAGGCGCTCGACGAGGCGCGCGCGAACGCGGCGCGCTCGGCGGCGGCGGTGCGCGAGATCGAGGCGCGCCTTGCGAAGACCGAGATGCGCGCGCCGTTCGCCGGCGTCGTCGGCCTGCGGCAGGTGAGCGCGGGCGCGGTGGTCGCCGCCGGCACCGACATCGCGCGGCTCGAAAGAATCGACCCGCTGAAACTCGATTTCCGCCTGCCCGAGACCTACGTCGCGCGGCTGCGCGCCGGGCAGACGGTGAGGATCGCGGTCGACGCCTGGCCGGGGCAGAGCTTCGCCGGCCGCGTGTACGCGATCGAGCCGGCGGTGGACGAGGCGACGCGCACCGTGCTCGTTCGCGCGCGCATCGCGAACCCCGACCTGCGGCTGCGCCCCGGGATGTTCGCGCGCGTCGCGCTCGAACTCGGCGCGCGCGAAAAGGCGATCTGGATTCCGGAGCAGGCGGTGGTGCCCCGCGGGCAGGACGCGTTCGTCTATCGGGTCGCCGACGGCCGTGCCGACCTCGTCAAGGTCCGCCTCGGCGTGCGCCGCCCGGGCGAGGTCGAGGTGCTCGCCGGGCTTTCCGCCGGCGACCTGGTGGTGACCGAAGGGACGCTTCGGCTCTTTCCCGGCGCGGCGGTGACGCTCATGCCCGAAAAACCCGCCGCCGCGGCGGGCGAAAAGAAAGGCTAGCGCGTGGGGCTGCCCGACCTGTGCATTCGCCGCCCGGTGCTCGCCACCGTGATGAGCCTGCTCATCGTGCTCCTCGGACTGATCGCGTTCGAGCGGCTGTCGGTGCGCGAGTACCCGAAGATCGACACACCGGTCGTGTCGGTGCGCACGGTCTACAAGGGCGCGAGCCCCCAGGTGATCGAATCGCAGGTGACCCAGCCGCTCGAGGACGCGCTCTCGGGGATCGAGGGCGTACGCACCCTCAAGTCGGTCTCGCGCGAGGAGGTATCGCAGATCACCGTCGAGTTCGCGATCGAGCGCAACGTCGATGCCGCCGCAAACGACGTGCGCGACCGAGTGGCGCGCGTGCGCGCGCTGCTTCCGCAGGCGGCCGACGATCCGGTGGTGGCGAAGATCGAGGCCGACGCGCAGGCGATCCTGTGGGCGCGCCTCGCCTCGGACCGGCACGATGCGCTCGCGCTCTCGGACTACGCCGACCGCTACGTCGCCGACCGCCTGAAGACGCTGCCTGGCGTCGCCTCGGTGATCATCGGCGGCGAGCGTCGCTACGCGATGCGCATCTGGCTCGACCGCGACCGGCTCGCCGCCTATGGCCTCACGCCCCAAGATGTCGAGAGCGCGCTGCGGCGGCAGAACGTCGAGATCCCCGCGGGCCGGATCGAGTCGGCCGAGCGCGAGTTCAGCGTGCTCGCCGAGGCCGACCTGCGCAGCGCCGCGCAGTTCAACGACATGATCGTCGCCGAAGCGCGCGGCTATCCGGTCCGGCTGCGCGACGTCGGTCACGCCGCGCTCGGCGCGCTCGATGAGCGCAACATCGTGCGCGTGAACGGCGATCCGGCGGTGGGGCTCGGCGTCGTCAAGCAGTCGGCGGCGAACACGCTCGAGGTCGCGCGCGCGGTGAAGGCGGAACTGGAGCGCATGACGCCGACGCTGCCCGAGGGCATGCGCCTTGCGGTCGCGTTCGACGCCTCGGTGTTCATCGAGCGCTCGATCGAGGCGGTGTACCGCACGATGGGCGAGGCGGTGCTGCTCGTCGTGCTCGTCATCTTCCTGTTCCTGCGGTCGCTGCGCGCGACGCTCGTGCCGTTCGTCACCATTCCGGTGTCGCTCGTCGGCGCGGTGTTCGTGCTCTACCTCTTCGGGTTCACGATCAACGTGCTGACGCTGCTCGGCCTCGTGCTCGCGATCGGCCTGGTGGTCGACGACGCGATCGTGGTGCTCGAGAACTGCCATCGGCACCTGGAGATGGGCAAGACGCCCGCCGCCGCGGCCGCCGACGGGTCGCGCGAGATCGCGTTCGCGGTGCTCGCGATGACCTTCACGCTCGCGGCGGTGTTCGCGCCGGTCGCGTTCGTGCCCGGAAACACCGGGCGGCTGTTCGCCGAATTCGCGCTCACGGTCGCGGCGGCGGTCGCGGTCTCTGGCTTCGTCGCGCTCACGTTGACGCCGATGATGTGCGCGCGCCTCTTGCGCGCGCACGCGCGCCACGGCGGGCTTTACCTCGCGATGGAGCGGTTTTTTCGCGGACTGAACGAGGGCTACCGCGCGCTTCTTGCGCGGGCGCTTGCGGCGCGCGCGCTCGTCGCGACGGCGTTCGTCGCCGTGCTCGGCGCGACCGTGTGGGTGTATACGACGCTGAAGGACGAGCTTTCGCCGCTCGAAGACCGCGGCTTCTTCGTGACCCTTGTCCTCGCCCCCGAGGGTGCCTCGCTCGACTACACCGACCGCCACATGCGCGAGATCGAGCGGCTGTTCGCCGAGGTGCCCGAAATCCGCTCCTACTTCACGGTGGTCGCGCCGGGCCTCGAGCGCCCCAACCCGGTGAACGTCGGCATCGCGTTCGTGCAGCTCGCGCCCTGGGAGGAGCGCGCGCGCCGCACGCGCGAGGTGACCGCGGAGCTCCGGCCGAAGATGTTCATGGCGCTGCCGGGCGTACTCGCGTTTCCGGTCGATCCCCCCTCGCTCGGGCAGAGCTTCCGCAACCCGCCGGTGCAGTTCGTCATCCAGGCCGATTCCTACGAGGCGCTCGAGCGCATGTCGCAGGCGCTCCTTGCGCGCCTGCGACAGAGTCCGGCGCTCGCGAACGCCGACGTGGACCTGCGCCTGAACAAGCCGCAGCTCGCGGTGGACATCGACCGCGACAAGGCCGCCGCGCTCGGCATCGACGTCGAGGCGATCGGCCGCACGCTCGAGACGCTGCTCGGCGGGCGCCAGGTGACGCGCTTCAAGCGCGAGGGCAAGCAGTACGACGTCGTCGTGCAGCTCGAGCCGAAGGACCGCGCGACGCCGGCGGACCTTTCGGCGATCTACGTGCGCGCGCGCGACGGCCGGCCGGTGCAGCTCGCGAATCTCGTGCGCGTGCGCGAGACCGTGGGGCCGAAGGAGCTCAACCACTTCAACCGCCAGCGCGCGGCGCTCATCTCGGCCAATGTCGCTCCCGGCTACACGCTCGGGGAGGCGCTCGCGCAACTGGAGGCAGCGGCGCGCGAGGTGCTCGACGCGGGCGCGCGCACCGCGCTCGACGGTCCCTCGCGCGAGTTCCGCGAGTCGGGGCAGGCGCTCGCGTTCGCGTTCGTGCTCGCGCTCGCGTTCATCTACCTCATGCTCGCGGCGCAGTTCGAGAGCTTCGTCGCGCCGTTCGTCATCCTGCTCACCGTGCCGCTCGCCTCGCTCGGGGCGCTCGCCGCGCTCAAGTGGACCGGCGGCACGCTGAACGTGTACTCCAAGGTGGGCCTCATCATGCTGATCGGCCTGATCACCAAGCACGGCATTTTGATCGTCGAGTTCGCCAACCAGTTGCGCAGCCGCGGGCGCGCGACCGTCGAGGCGGTGCTGGAAGCTTCGGTGCTGCGGCTGCGGCCGATCCTCATGACCACCGGGGCGATGGTGCTCGGGGCGGTGCCCCTTGCGCTCGCGACCGGCGCCGGGGCGGAAGCGCGCCAGCCGATCGGCTGGGTGATCGTGGGAGGGCTCACGCTCGGCACCGTGTTCACGCTGTTCGTCATCCCGGTCGCCTACACGCTCGTCGTGCGCGAGCGGCGCGCGCGCGCCGAGCCGGTCGCCGCCGGCGCCGAGTGAAAGGAGGGGACGTGCGCTCGCGCTATCACATCCGGCAGACGGACGTCGCGCCGTATTCGCCGGCGAATCACACCGGCACGAGGAACTTTCGCCTGGTCGGTCCGGAGACCGTCGGCGCGAAGAACGTCGAGGTGATCGTCGGCGAAATCGAGCGCGGCAAGGGGGCGCTTCCGCACGCGCACCCCGGGATCGAGCAGGTGTGCTACCTGCTCGAGGGCGAGGCGCACGTGGAAGTGGCGGGCGAAAAGTTCGAACTGAAGCCGGGCGAAGCCTGCTTCTTTCCCGCCGACGCCGTGCACCTTTTCGTCGTCACCAGCGAGCGCGCGAAAGTCCTCGTCATCTATTCGCCGCCCTACGGCGAGGATCCCGCGCGCGTGCGCCGGCCGGGGTGAGGGCGATGGACTTCGCCTTCACGCCCGAGCAGGAACGCATCCGCGAGGCGGTGGCGAAGCTCTGCGCGCGCTTCGGCGACGCCTACTGGCTGGAAAAGGACCGCGCGGGCGGCTTCCCCGAGGAGTTCCACCGGGCGCTTGCCGCCGACGGCTGGCTCGGGATCGCGATGCCCGAAGCCTACGGCGGCGCCGGCCTCGGCATCACCGAGGCGGCGATCATGATGCAGACGATCGCCGAATCGGGCGCGGGCTTTTCCGGGGCCTCGGCGGTGCACATGAACATCTTCGGCCTCAATCCGGTGGTCGTCTTCGGCACCGACGAACAGAAGCGCAGGATGCTTCCGCCGCTCATCGCCGGGCGCGAGCGCGCCTGTTTCGCGGTCACCGAGCCGAATACGGGGCTCGACACCACGCGCCTCGCGACCCGCGCGGAAAAAAGGAGCGGCACGTACTACATCAGCGGGCAGAAGGTCTGGATCTCGACTGCGCAGGTCGCCGAGAAGATCCTGCTTCTTGCGCGCACCACGCCGATCGAGCAGGTGAAAAAGCCCGCCGCGGGGCTTTCGCTCTTCTATACCGATCTTGACCGGCGCTACGTCGAGGTGCGGGAAATCGACAAGATGGGCCGCAAGGCGGTGGACTCGAACCAGGTGTTCTTCGACGCGATGCCGGTGCCGGAAGCCGACCGCATCGGCGAGGAGGGCCGCGGCTTCGAATACATCCTGCACGGCATGAACCCCGAGCGCATCCTCATCGCCGCCGAGTCGGTGGGGCTCGGCCGCTGCGCGCTCGCGCGCGCGGCGAACTACGCCAAAGAGCGGATTGTCTTCGGCCGCCCGATCGGCAAGAACCAGGCGATCCAGCATCCGCTCGCCGCGAACTGGATGGCGCTCGAGGCGGCGAACCTGATGGTTTTCAAGGCTGCCTGGCTCTATGACCGCGGCAAACCGTGCGGCGCCGAGGCGAACGCGGCCAAATACCTCGCCGCGGAAGCGGCGTTCGACGCCTGCCAGCAGGCGGTGATGACGCACGGCGGATTCGGCTACGCGAAGGAGTACCACGTCGAGCGGTATCTGCGCGAATCGCTGATCGGCCGCATCGCGCCGGTCTCGCCGCAGCTGATTCTGTGCTTCATCGCCGAGCGGGTGCTCGGCCTGCCGAAGTCGTACTGAGCCCGATCCGCGAATCGGCGGCGTGCGCGAGTCGCGCGCGCGCACGCGCCGAGGTAAGCTTGCGGCCATGAACGAACCGGTACCGGTCGTCGGTCGCGGCTTCTGCTACGAGGACCTGCGCGTCGGGTTTCGCTTTCGCACGCACCGGCGCACGATCGCGGAGGCCGACGTCGCCGGCTTCGTCAACCTCACCTGGCTCACCGAGGAACTGTTCACCGTCGCCGACGACTCGGGCCGCGCGATCAAGGGCCGCCCGGTGCCGGCCGCGCTCGTCTATGCGTTCGCCGAAGGGCTGCTTTTGCCCACGATGCAGGACACCGGCCTCGCCTTCCTCAACGCGACGATCGACGTCAAGGCCCCGACCTTCGTCGGCGACACGATCCACGTGGAAGCCGAGGTCGTCGAATGCCGGCTCACCTCGAAGGGCGACCGGGGCCTCGCGCGCTTCGCAAACCGCGTCGTGAAGCAGGACGGGACCGTCGCGCTCGAATACAACCCGCTGCGGCTGCTCAAGCGCCGGTGATCGATCGCATCGACCACGTCGTCCTCACCACCCGCGACCGCGAGGGCTGCGTGCGCTTCTACACCGAGGTGCTCGGCATGCGGCTGGAATCGTTTCGCACCGCGACCGAGACCCGCTGGGCGCTCGCCTTCGGCAGCCAGAAGATCAACCTGCACGAGTGGGGCCGGGAGTTCTCGCCGCGCGCGCACGTCGCGGCGCCCGGAACGCTCGACCTCTGCTTCGTCGCCTCGGTGCCGCTCGAGGAAGTGATCCGCAGGCTGGAAGCGGCGGGCGTGCCGATTCTCGAAGGGCCGGTGGCGCGCACCGGCGCGCTCGGGCCGATGCGCTCGGTGTACGTGCGCGACCCCGACCTCAACCTCGTCGAAATCGCCGAGTACGTCAGCGCCCCGGACCGAGCGTGAACCAGAAGGTCGCGCCCGCGCCGGGCGCGGCCTCGGCCCAGACGCGCCCGCCGTGGCGCTCGACCACGCGCTTGACGATCGCCAGCCCGATTCCGGTGCCGGCGTACTCGCTCGGCGGGTGCAGCCGCTCGAACGGCCGGAAGAGCTTTGCGGCGTACGCCATGTCGAAGCCGACGCCGTTGTCGCGCACGAAGTACGCCTGCGCTGCCGCGTCCCAGCCGACCTCGACGCGCGGCCGCTCGGCGCGCGCCGAGTACTTGAGCGCGTTGTCGAGCAGATTGACGAGCGCCTGGCGCACGAGCGTGGCGTCGCCTTCGGCCGGCGGCAGCGACGCGATCGCGAGCTCGGCACCCGGGTAGCGCGGCTCGAGCTCTGCCGCGACGGCGCGCGCGAGCGCCGCGAGGTCGAGCGGCGCGCGCGCGAGCCCCGCGCGCGAGACGCGCGCGAGCGTGAGCAGGTCGTCCACCAGCGCCCCGAGGCGCCGGGCGCTGTCCTCGACCACGCCGAGCATGCGCCGGCCTTCGCTCGAGAGCCGCTCGCCTTCGTCCTCGATCACCATGCGCGCGAACGCGCCCATCGCGCGGATCGGCGCGCGCAGATCGTGCGACACCGAATACGAGAACGACTCGAGCTCCGCGATCGCCGCCTCCAGTTGCGCGGTGCGCTCGCGCACGCGTCGCTCGAGGGTCTGGTTCAGTTCGCGGATCGCCTGCTCGGCGAGCTTGCGCTCGGTGATGTCCTGCACCGTTCCGCTGACGACCGGCTCGCCGGCGCCGTCGTACGCAGTGGCGTCGACGGTGGCGGTGAAATACCGAAGCGGCATCAGCGCCGGATCGATGCGAAAGTCGAAGCTCGCGCTCGCGCGCTCGCGGATCGCCGCGCGCAGCCCCTCGTCCACCGCCTGCCGGTCCTCCGGATGCAATAGCCTCAGGAACTCCGACCACGGGGGCGGGCCGAGCGCCGGATCGCGCCCGAAGAGCCGGTACATCTGCGCCGACCAGTGGCCGCTGCGCCGCGCCGGATAGAGCTTCCAGGTTCCGAGTCGCATGCGCGCCTGCGCGTCTTCCAGCTCGGCGACCGCCTCGCGCAGCGCCTGCTCGGCGCGCCGGCGCGCGCTGATGTCGAGGCAGATGGTGAAGATCTCGCCGCCGGGCAGGCGGATATCGCGCACGAGGAGCCAGCGCTCGGCGCCGCGGCGCACCTCGAACTCGCCGCCGCGCGCGCGCAGCGCGAGCCGCTCGGCGAGCCAGCCGCGCGGGTCGGCGGCCTTGTCCGGAAACTCGCCCGCCTCGAGCGCCGCCGCGAGGTGCTCGGCGTAGCGCCGGCCGGGCGCAAGCAGCGGTTCCAGTCCCGGGTTGAGCGCGAGAAACGCCCGGTTGACGAACAGGATGCGGTCCTCGGCGTCGCACAGGCACGCCGGATCGGGGTACGCCTCGAGCGCGGCGCGAAGGAGCGCGTCGGTGCCTCTCGGCCGCCGCGCGCCCCGGCCGCTCACGCAGAAACCTCCGGCTCGAGCGGCGCCGGGCGCACGCCCGCGCGCGCGAGCGCCTCGACGATCTCGCGCGCGTGTTCGCGGTCGCGCGTCTCCAGCACGAACTCGACTTCGGGGGAGCGCACCGACGCCGGTCCGAAGACGCGCTGGTGGTGCACCTCGACGACGTTGCCGCCGTGCGCGGCGATCGCCGCCGCCGCCTTGGCGAGGCTGCCGGCGACATCGGGCATGGTGACCCGCAACCGCACGAGCCGCCCGTCGCGAACGAGGCCGCGCATCAGCACCGCCGCGAGCACGCGCGAGTCGATGTTGCCGCCGGTGATCGGAATGCCGACCCGGCGCCCGGCGAAGCGCGCGCGCTGCTCGATCAGCGCCGCAAGGCCCGCGGCGCCCGCGCCCTCGGCGACGGTTTTCTCGATCTCGACCAGCGCGACGATCGCCTGCTCGATCGTTTCCTCGGCGACGACGAGCACTTCGTCGACCAGCGCGCGCGCCATCGCGAGCGTCAGCTCGCCGACCTCGCGCACCGCGAGACCCTCGGCGATCGTGTCGCCGCCCACGCGTACCGCCTCGCCGCGCAGCCGCTGCGCCATCGCGCACCAGTTCCGCGACTCGACCCCGATCACCTCGATGCCGGGCTTTACCGCCTTCGCGGCGCACGCCATGCCGGCGATCAGGCCGCCGCCGCCCACCGGCACGACGAGCGCCTCGAGCCCCGGCGCCTGCTCGAGCATCTCGAGCGCCACCGTGCCCTGGCCGGCGACGATCGCCGGATCGTCGTACGGGTGCACGAAGACGAGCCCTTCGCGCGCGCCGATCTCGCGCGCGCGCTCGGCCGCCTCGGCGAGCGTGTCGCCTTCGAGCAGCACCTCGGCGCCGTGCACGCGGGTATTGGCGATCTTCGCGTTCGGCGTTCCGCGCGGCATCACGATCACCGCGCGGATGCCGAGGCGCGCCGCGTGATACGCGACGCCCTGCGCGTGGTTGCCGGCGCTCATCGCGATCACGCCGCGCCGGCGTTCGCGCGCGGAGAGCGAAAGCAGCTTGTTCAGCGCGCCGCGCTCCTTGAACGAGGCGGTGAACTGCAGGTTCTCGAACTTCAGCCAGACGTCCGCTCCGGTGAGCGCCGAGAGCGTGCGGCTCGGAAGGCAGGGCGTACGCTCGACCGCGCCGGCGATGCGGGCCGCCGCGGCGCGGATGTCGGCCAGGCTCACCATGCCTTCAAGCTAGCACAGGCGGCTAAAATCGCGCCATGCCGCGCACGATCCTCGCACTGCTTGCCGCCGTCCTCGTTTGCGGCGCTGCCCACGCCCAGTACCCGAGCCGCCCGATCCGCATCGTCGTACCCTTTACGCCCGGCACCGGCGTCGACATCCTCGCCCGAACCTTCGGCCAGAAGCTCGGCGAGCGGCTGAAGGTCGGGGTCGCGGTCGAAAACCGCGCAGGCGCGAGCGGCAACATCGGCACCGAGGCGGTCGCAAAGGCGGCCCCCGACGGCTATACGCTGCTCATGACCGCGACGACGCTCGTGCAGAGCGTCGCGCTGCACAGGACCGTGCCCTACGATCCGAAGGCGCTCACGCCGATCGGGCTTGCCGCGATCGGCAACCTCGCGCTCGTCGCGCATCCGTCGTTGCCGGCAAAATCGGTCGCCGAGCTGGTCGCGCTCGCCCGATCGCAGCCGGGGCGGCTGCACTACGCCTCGCCCGGCAATGCGACGCCGCACCATTTCGCGATGGAGCTCCTCAAGCTGCATTTCGGCATCGACCTCGTACATGTGCCGTACAAGGGCAGCGCCGGCGCGGTGACCGACCTTCTCGGCGGGCAGGTGCCGCTCATGTTCCTGCCGGTGCACGTGGCGCTGCCGCACGCGCAGGCCGGAAAGCTCGCGATGCTCGCCTCGGGCGGCGCGCAGCGCTCGCCGGCGACGCCGGAGGTGCCCTCGCTCGCCGAGGCCGGCGTAAAAGACATCGACGTCGACATCTGGTACGCGCTCTTCGGCCCGCCCGGCCTCGCGCGCGACATCGTCGCGAAGCTGAACGAGGAACTCGCCGCGATCCTCGCGATCCCCGAGGTGCGCGCAAGCCTGCTCAAGCAGGGGCTTGCGCCCCGCACCAGCTCGCCCGCGGAACTCGCGCGCCTGGTCGAAGCCGACCTCGAGCGCTGGGGCCGCGTGGTGCGCGAGGCCGGCATCCGCGCCGACTGAGGTCGCGCCGTGCTTCCGGTGCTGATCGCGGGCGGCGGCATCGGCGGGCTCACGCTCGCGCTCTCGCTCCACCAGGCCGGGATCGCCTGCCGCGTGTTCGAGGCGGCGCCCGAGATCCGGCCGCTCGGCGTCGGGATCAACCTGTTGCCGCACGCGATGCGCGAACTCACCGAGCTGGGCCTTGCCGAGCCGCTCGCGCGCGTGGCGGTCGAGACGGCGGAGCTCCGGTTCTACAACCGCTTCGGCCAGTTCATCTACGCCGAGCCGCGCGGCCGCTACGCCGGCTACGCCTGGCCGCAGCTCTCGATCCATCGCGCCGACCTGCACGAGGTGCTGCTCTCTGCGGTGCGCGCGCGGCTCGGTCCCGAGGCGGTCGTGCTCGGGGCGCGGCTCGTGGCGTTCGAGCAGGACGCGGACGGCGTGACCGCCCGGTTCGAAAACGGCGCGAGCGCGCGCGGAAGCTGCCTCGTCGGCTGCGACGGCATCCACTCGGCGGTGCGCCGGCTGCTGCATCCCGACGAAGGGCCGCCGCACTGGCAGGGCATCAACATGTGGCGCGGCGTCACACGCGCGCGGCCGTTCCTTTCGGGCGCCTCGATGGCGGTCGCCGGCTGGCTCGAGGTCGGCAAGCTCGTCGTCTATCCGATCCGCCACAACGTGGACGGCGAAGGGCGTCAGCTCGTCAACTGGGTGGCCGAAATCCAGTCGCCGCGCAACGTCATGCAGGAGTGGAGTCTGCCGGGCAGGCTCGAGGACTTCTACCCGACGTTCGCCGCCTGGACGTTCGACTGGCTCGACTGCGCGGCGCTCATCCGCAACGCCGACCTCGTCCTCGAATATCCGATGGTCGATCGCGAACCGCTCGCGTGGTGGACGAAGAGCCGGGTGACGCTGCTCGGCGATGCGGCGCACCCGATGTACCCGCGCGGCTCGAACGGCGCCGGACAGGCGATTCTGGACGCACGCACGCTCGCCGGCGCGCTCAAGCGCTCGGGCGGCGACGTCGTCGCGGCGCTGCAGGCCTACGAGTCGATCCGGCTTCCGGCGACGCGCGAGGTGGTGCTCATGAACCGCACCGACCCGCCGGATGCGATCCTGCGCGAGGTGTGGAAGCGCTCCGGCGACCGGCCGTTCGCGCGGATCGAGGACGTGATCTCGCGCGAGGAGCTGGAGGCGATCTCCGAGCGCTACAAGCGCGTCGCGGGCTTCGACCGCGAGACCCTCGCGCGGCGTCCTTCGCTCGTCTGAGACTGGTGGGCGGTACTGGGATCGAACCAGTGACCCCTGCCGTGTGAAAGCAGTGCTCTACCGCTGAGCTAACCGCCCGCCGAAGAGGAGAAGCGACGCAATTTTACGCGCGCGCCGCCCGCTGCGGCAACCGGCGGCGGGGTGCGTCAACGCTCGGGGCGCGTGCCTGCGGCGCGGGCGCGCCTTTCGCGCCGCGTCAGCCGAAGCGGGCGAGAATCTCGGCCGCCTGACGCAGGCGCTCCTCGGGCGAAGCGCGACGCGCGCCGGACTCGGGCGGCGCTTGGATCGCGCAGGCGAGCACCTGAAAGAACGCCTTGTCGAGCGCGCGGCGCGCGGCCGAAAGCTGCTGCGTGACCCGCTCGCAGTCGGCGCCTTGCTCCACCATCGCCTGGATGCCGCGCAACTGACCTTCGACGCGCTTCAGGCGCAGCACCAGCTCCCTCTTGTGCTTTTCGTCCCGTATCACCGTCATCGCTCGTCCTCCGCCATCGCCGCCCTCGGCCGCGGGCGACGCTTTCGTGCCGCCCGATGCCGCTGAGGCTTGACACTGCATACAATACTCCCTATAGTATATAGCGAACGCGGCCGGCGGGAAACCCGCGCCGGCCGCAAAACACAGAGGAGACGCTGACCATGACCACCGAACGACTGATCCGCATCTTCGCAGGCGCATTCGTCCTGCTTTCGCTCGCCCTCGGCGTCGAGGCGAGCCCGCTCTACGTCACGCACCATTTCCTCTGGTTCACCGCCTTCGTCGGCGCGAACCTCTTCCAGAGCGGCTTCACCGGCTTCTGCCCGCTCGAGTCGATCTTGCGCCGGCTGGGCGTGAAGCAGGCGTGCGCGGCATGACCGCGGCGGCGACGACCGACGTCCTGCGCGTCGCCTGTCCGGCGTGCCTGACGACCAACCGGGTGCGGGCGTCGCGCGCGGCCGAGGGCCCGAAGTGCGGCCGCTGCGGCGCGCCGCTCCTCGACGGGTCGGTGCGCGAGGCGGACGCGGCCACGCTCGATGCGCTCGTCGAGCGGACCGACCTGCCGGTGGTGGCCGACTTCTGGGCGCCGTGGTGCGGGCCGTGCCGCGCGATGGCGCCGATGTTCGCCGAAGCCGCGCGCCGGCTCGCTAGCCGGGCGCGCTTCGTCAAGGTGAACACCGACGAACACCCGGCGCTTGCCGCGCGCTACGGTATCCGCGCGGTGCCGACGTTGATCCTCTTTCGCGACGGGCGCGAGGCGAAGCGCCAGGCGGGGGCGATGGATGCCGGCTCGCTCGTCCGCTGGATCGAGAGCTGAGGCTCCCGATGCGCGCGCGCACCGCAGGGATCGCGCTTGCCGCCGCGGCGCTCGCCGGCTGCGGCGACGGCGCGCAGGCGCCGATGCCTCCGCCTGCGCCGCAGCTTGCAGCGGGTGTCGCGGAGGTGCGCGAGGTGGACCTCGTCTATTCGGCCGAGGCGGTGATCGAGGCGGTGCGCCAGTCCACCGTCGCCGCGCAGATCGCCGGGCGCATCGTCGAGATCCGCTTCGACGTCGGCGACTACGTGAAAAAGGGCGAGGTGATCGTTCGCATCGACGAGCGCGCGGCGACCCAGGCGGTCGCCGCAAGCGAAGCGCAGGTGCGCGAAGCCGAGGCGGCGGTGCGCAACGCGCGCCTCAACTTCGAACGCTCGCGAAAGCTCTTCGAGCAGAAGTTCATCAGCCAGGCGGCGCTCGACAAGGCCGAAGCCGAGTACAAGCAGGCGCAGGCGCGGCTCTCGGCGATGCTCGCCGGCGCGGGCGCCGCTGCGGTCGAGCGCGGCTTTGCCACGATCGTTGCGCCCTACAGCGGCGTCGTCTCCGCGCGGCACGTGGAACTCGGCGAGATGGCGGTGCCGGGCAAGCCGCTCATGACCGGGTTCGACCCGGCGAGCCTGCGCGCGGTGGCGAACGTGCCGCAGTCGCAGGTGCCGGCGATCCAGGCCTCGGGCCGGGCGCGTATCGAGATCCCGTCCGTCGGGCGGTGGATCGAGGCGAAGCAGATCACGGTGGTGCCGGCGGCCGACCCGCGCACGCACACGACGCGCATCCGGCTCGAGCTTGCGCAGGACGTGCGCGGCGTCTATCCGGGCGTGTTCGCGCGTGCGCACTTCACGATCGGTCGCGCCGAGCGGCTGCTCGTGCCGCGCGAAGCGGTGTTTCGCAGAAGCGAACTCACCGCGGTGTACGTACTGGACGAAAAAGGCTGGCCGCGGCTTCGCCAGGTGCGGCTCGGCACCGCGGGCGACGAGCGCGCGGTCGAGGTGCTCGCGGGCCTGAGGCCGGGCGAGCGCGTGGCGCTCGAGCCGGTCAAGGCCGGCATGGCGAGCCGAAACTAGGCGGTGCGCGCCATGGGCATCTCGGGCCGCATCGCGCGCTTCTTCCAGGATTCGCAGTTGACGCCGCTTGCGGCGCTCGTTGCGCTGCTCGCGGGGCTTTTCGCGGTGGCGGTCACGCCTCGCGAGGAAGAGCCCCAGATCGACGTCACGATGGCGAACGTGTTCGTGCCGTTTCCGGGGGCGTCTGCCCGCGACGTCGAGGCGCTGGTCGCGATTCCCGCCGAGCAGGTGCTCGCGCAGATGACCGGCGTCGAGCACGTGTACTCGGTCTCGCGCCCGGGGATGGCGGTGCTCACGGTGCAGTTCAAGGTTGGGGTTCCGCGCACCGAGGCGGTGGTGCGGCTTCACGAGACGATCGCCGCGAACCGCGACTGGGTCGCGCCGGAACTGGGCATCCTCGACCCGATCATCAAGCCGAAGGGCATCGACGACGTGCCGGTGGTCGCGCTCACGCTCTGGTGCGAGGACCCCGACTGCGGCGCCTACGAACTCGAGCGCGTCGCGCACGCGGCCGAAGCGGAACTGAAGCGCGTGCCGGGCACGCGCGAAGTGCAGACGCTCGGCGGCCCCGGGCGCGCGGTGCGCGTGCTGCTCGACCCCGACCGGCTCGCCGCGCACGGCGTCTCGGCGCTCGAGGTGAGAAACGCGCTTCAGCTCGCGAACGTCGTGCTTCCGGCCGGAAAGCTCGTGCGCGGAAACCGCGAGATCGTGGTCGAGACCGGGAACTATCTGGAATCGGCCGCCGACATCCGGCGCCTGGTGATCGGCGCGCACGAGGGCCGGCCGGTCACGATCGGCGACGTCGCCGAGGTTCTCGACGGTCCCGACGTTCCGTCGCGCTACGTCTGGACCGGCACCGCGCGCGGCGAGCATCCGGCGGTGACCATCCAGGTGACGAAAAAGCCGGGCGAGAACGCGGTCGAGATCGCGCGCCGCGTGATGGCGCGCCTTGCCGAGTTGCGCGGCACGATCATCCCGGACAACGTGCGCGTGACGGTGACGCGCGACTACGGCGCGACCGCGAACGAAAAGGCAAAGCAGCTGATCACGAAGCTTCTCTTCGCGACGCTTTCGGTGGTGGTGCTCGTGTTCTTCGCGCTCGGGGCGCGCGAGGCGCTGATCGTGGGGGTCGCGGTGCTCCTGACGCTCGCGGCGACGCTCTTTGCCTCCTGGGCCTGGGGGTTCACGCTCAACCGCGTCTCGCTCTTTGCGCTCATCTTCTCGATCGGCATCCTGGTGGACGACGCGATCGTCGTGGTCGAGAACATCCACCGCAGGATGCTCGCCGAGGGCCGGCCGCTCGCCGAGGTGATCCCGGCGGCGGTAGACGAGGTGGGCGGCCCGACGATCCTCGCGACGCTCACGGTGATCGCGGCGCTCCTTCCGATGGCGTTCGTGACCGGATTGATGGGCCCCTACATGAGCCCGATTCCGATCAACGCGAGCATGGGGATGCTGATTTCCCTCGCGATCGCGTTCACCGTCACGCCGTGGCTTTCGCTCAAGCTCCTTTCGCACGCGCCGCATGCGCCCGAACGCGCCGGCTGGACCGAGCGCTTCTTTCCGCGGCTGCTCGCCCCGTTCGTGGATTCGGGGCGCCGGCGGCGCGCGCTCGCGGCGGCGGTGGTGGCGGCGATCTTCGGCTCGGTCGGGCTCGCGGGCGTTCAGCTCGTGATCCTCAAGATGCTGCCGTTCGACAACAAGTCCGAGTTCCAGGTGGTGGTGGACATGCCGGCGGGAACGCCGGTCGAGATCACCGCGGCGGCGCTCCACGACATGGGCGCGTATCTCGCGACCGTGCCCGAGGTGACCGACTACCAGGCCTACGCGGGGCTTTCCGCGCCGATCAACTTCAACGGTCTCGTGCGGCAGTACTACCTGCGGAACGCCTCCGAAACGGGCGACCTGCAGGTCAACCTCCTGCCGAAGGACCGCCGCAGCCGCCAGAGCCACGAAATCGCGCAGGCGGTGCGCCCGGCGCTGGAAGAGATCGGCGCGCGCTGGGGCGCGAAAGTGAAAGTGGTCGAGGTGCCGCCCGGGCCGCCGGTGCTCTCGCCGATCGTCGCCGAGGTCTACGGCCCGGACGAGGCCGGGCGCATCCGCGTCGCGAAAAAGGTGCGCGAGGCGTTCGCCGCGACGCCCGGCATCGTCGCGGTGGACGACTCGGTCGAGGACTCGGCGCCCCGCATCCAGCTGAAGGTGGACCAGGCGAAGGCCGCGCTCTCGGGCGTCACGCGCCGCGACGTGGTGGAGACGATGCGCATCGGCCTTGCGGGCGCGGACGTCACGCCGCTGCACGACGGGCACTCGAAGTACGAAGTGCCGGTGCGGGTGACGCTCCCGGCCGAGCGGCGCGGCGAACTCGCCGAGTTCCTCAAGCTAACGATCCGCGCGCCGAACGGCGCGCTCGTTCCGCTCGCCGAGCTGGTGAGCCCGGTCGAGACCGAACGCGAGCGGCCGCTCTACCGCAAGGACCTGCTGCCGGTGGTGTACGTGGTGGGCGACCAGGCGGGCCGCGTGGACAGCCCGCTCTACGGCATGTTCGCGGTGCGCTCGAAAATCGCCGGCATGCCGCTCGAGGAGGGCGGGCGCCTCGGCGAGTACTTCGTCCGGCAACCCTCCGACCCCTACCGCGAGTACGCGGTCAAGTGGGACGGCGAATGGCAGGTGACCTACGAGACGTTCCGCGACATGGGAATCGCCTACGCGGTGGGGCTCGTGCTCATCTACCTGCTCGTGGTCGCGCAGTTCCGCTCGTACCTCGTTCCGCTCGTCATCATGGCGCCGATTCCGCTCACGGTGATCGGCGTGATGCCGGGGCACGCGCTCCTCGGGGCGAACTTCACCGCGACCTCGATGATCGGCATGATCGCCCTTGCCGGCATCATCGTGAGGAACTCGATCCTGCTCGTCGATTTCGTCAACCTGAAGGTCGCTGAGGGGATACCGCTTCGCGAGGCGATCCTCGCTTCGGCCGCCGCGCGCGCGAAACCGATCGCGCTCACCGCGGCGGCGGCGATGATCGGGGCGATGTTCATCCTCGATGACCCGATCTTCAACGGACTGGCGATCTCGCTCGTCTTCGGCATCTTCGTCTCGACGCTGCTCACGCTCGTCGTGATCCCGGTGCTCTACTACGTCGCGTCGCGGCCGCGGGAGGCGCGGGCATGAACCCGCGCGCCACCGGCGCGCGGGCGCGCGCAGGCTGACGCGATGCGGCGCGGCGACTGGGCGGTCGCGCCGGTCATCGACTGGCTGCTGCAAGAAGGGCGGCTCGAGACCGACACCGCAGCGCTCGTCGAGCGCCTCGCGGCGCGGCTCCTCGCCGAGGGCGCGCCGGTGTGGCGCGTGCGCCTCGGGTTCTTCACCATCCATCCGCAGCTCGCGGCGTGGGCGCACGTCTGGGTGCGCGGTCAGCCGGTGCGCGTCGAAAGCGTCCCCTGGGGCGTGGAGCGCACGAGCGCCTGGATCGGCAGCCCGGTCGAGAAGATGGTCGCGACGCGCGCGCCGGTGCGCGTACGCCTCGATCGCCTGCGCCCGGGGGATCACGCGGTGCTGCACGAACTCGCGGCGGCCGGCGGGCGCGACTACCTCGCGCTGCCGCTCGCGTTCTCCGACGGCTCGCTCAACGTCTTCGCGCTCGCGACCGACGAGCCGGAGGGCTTCGGCGAGCACGACGTGCGCAGCTTCGCGCAGCTCGCGCACCCGCTCGCCGCGGCACTGGAAGCGAGGGCGATGCGGCGCGTGGCCGAGACGCTGCTCGACACCTACGTCGGGCACCGCAGCGGCCGGCGGATTCTCGAGGGGCAGATTCATCGCGGCGACGCCGAGGAGATCGACGCCGCGATCTGGTACGCCGATCTGCGCGGCTTCACGCGGCTCACCGAGACGCTGCCGCCGGCGCGGCTGATGGAGCTGCTGAACACCTACTTCGAGCTCGTCGCCGATGCGGTCACGCCGCGCGGCGGCGAGATCCTGCGCTTCATGGGCGATGCGACGCTGATCGTGTTTCCGTCCGAGCGGCGCGGCGAGCTTGCGCCTTCGTGCCGCGCGGCGCTGGAAGCCGCGCTCGATGCCTTCGCGCGCGGCGAGGCGGCGAACCGCAGCCGCCTGCGCGAGGGCTGCCCCGAGATCCGCTTCGGCGTCGGGCTGAACGCCGGCACGGTGATTTACGGCAACGTGGGTGCGCGCACGCGGCTCGATTTCACCGTGGTCGGGCCGGCGGTGAACCGCGCCGCGCGCCTGGAATCGCTCACCAAGGAGCTCGGCGTTCCGCTCGTGATGACCGGCACGTTCGCCGCCGCGCTCGGGCGGCCGACCCGCTCGCTCGGGGCGCATCGACTGCGCGGGCTCGAGGAGCCGGTCGAAGTGTTCGCGCTCGCATCCTAGAACCGCCGCCGTGGACGACACGCTCCTTCTTGCGCGCATCCAGTTCGGGCTCAACATCGCGTTCCACATTCTGTTTCCGAGCCTGACGATCGCGCTCGCGTGGTTCCTCGTCTGGTTCCGGGTGCGCTGGGAGCGCACGCGCGATCCCGTCTGGCTCGGCATCTATCGCTTCTGGGTGAAGGTGTTCGCGCTCTCCTTCGCGATGGGCGTGGTCTCCGGCATCGTGATGAGTTTCCAGTTCGGCACCAACTGGCCCGGGTTCATGAACACCGTGGGCAACATCGCCGGGCCGTTGCTCGCCTACGAGGTGCTCACCGCGTTCTTTCTGGAAGCGACCTTCCTCGGCGTGATGCTCTTCGGCATGAACCGCGTTCCGGGGTGGCTGCACGTGCTCTCGACCGTCATGGTCGCCGCGGGAACGACGATCTCGGCGTTCTGGATCCTCGCGCTCAATTCCTGGATGCACACGCCGGCCGGGCACGCGTGGGCGGGCGGCGCGATCGTCGCCGAGGACTGGCTGCGGGTGATCTTCAATCCGTCGTTTCCGTACCGCTTCGCGCACATGATGCTCGCCTCGGGGCTCACCGCAGCGTTCGTGATCGCCGGCCTTTCCGCCTGGCGGCTTCTGCGCGCGCCGCAGGACGCCGCGGCGCGCCGCTCGCTCGGCATCGGCACCGGGGTCGCGGCGGTGCTTGCGCCGCTTCAGATCGCGGTCGGCGACCTGCACGGCCTCAATACGCTCGAACACCAGCCGGCGAAGGTCGCGGCGATCGAAGCGCTCTGGGAAACCCGCAAGGGCGCGCCGCTCGTGCTTTTCGGGATCCCGAACGAGGCGGCGCGGCGCAACGACTTCGCGCTCGAGATCCCGAAGGGCGCCTCGCTCGTGCTGCGCCACGATCCGAACGCCGAACTGAAAGGGCTCGACGCGTTCGCCCCCGATCATCCGCCGGTCGCACCGGTGTTCTACGCTTTCCGCGTCATGGTCGGGATCGGCGTCGCGATGCTCGCGCTCGCGTGGTACGGCGCCTGGCGGCTGCGGCGCGGCGCCGCGCCGCCCGCATGGCTCCTCTGGATTTACGCCGGGTTCACGTTTTCCGGCTGGATCGCGGTGCTCGCCGGCTGGCTGGTGACCGAGATCGGCCGGCAACCGTGGCTCGTCACCGGGATTCTGCGCACCGCCGACGCGGTGGGCGAGGTGAGCGGCGCCGAACTCGGCGCAAGCCTCACCGGCTACATCCTCGCCTACGCGTTGATGCTTCTCGCCTACCTC
>JAOAFL010000103.1 GCA_026416295.1 Burkholderiales bacterium
CGGTACTGCGTCTCGGTGCGCGGCTCGTACTGGATGAGCTGGGCAAGCTCGGTCTGGAAGACCACCTTGCCGGGGGTGGTCGCGACGTTCTTTCCGAGCTCGAAGGCGCTCTCGTCGGTCATCGAGATCCGGAGCTGCCCCTCGCCCCTCTCGATGTCGGCGAGGAGATTGGCGAGGCCGCGCAGCAGGTTCTGTCCGCCCGTGGCGACCGTCTCGCGCAGCACCTGCGGGTTGGTGAGGACGAAATTCGAGGGCGAGAGCGCGTCCACGTACTGGCGGGTGAAGAACGCGACTTTCTTTTTCGACTCCTCGGGCAGCCCTTCGACGCCCGCGACCGCGTTCTGGATGTGGCGGGCGGCGATGAGGTAACTCTGCTTGATGTAGTCGAAGAGAAAGTTCGAGCTCCAGTCCTCGTCGCGAAAGCGCGGATCGTTCTTCGCCGGCTCGGCGACCGGCGGCACCTTCTGGCCGAGGAGCCGCAGCCAGCTCGCGTGCCACAGCCGCATGTAATCGATCATCAGATTGACCGAGAAGGCGGCGAGCGCGGCGGGGTTGGCGAGCAGCCGCGCATAGAGGTCCATGTAGGCGCGCGCGATGCCGAGTTCGTCGGTCACCGCCGACTCGAGGCTCGCCGCAACCGCTTTCTGCGCGTGCTGGGCGAGGATGCGCGACGCGCGCTCGGCGACCTCCTTCAGGATCCGGGCGACTTCCTCCGGGTTCACGGTCTCGTTCTTCGGTTCGGCCTTTGCGTCCATGTTCGCGTCCGGTCTCAGGCGCAGAAGCGCACGACGCCGTCGGCGCCTGTGCGGCGCTCCACACGCCCTGCGTAGTAAAGGTAATTGAGATGCGCGATCGCCTCGCCCATGGCGAAGAAGATCGCGTTCGAATCGAGCCGCCGCGGAAAGAGCACGTCGAGCGCCTCGGCCGCAGAGCGCGGCGCCTGGCGGCAGGCGGCCTCGAGCGCTTCCAGCCGCGCCGCATGGTGCGCCTCGAGCGCCGCGATCCTCGCATGCGCGCCGCGAAACGGCAGCCCGTGCGAGGGAAGGACGAGCACGTCCTCGGGAAGGGCCCGGTAGCGGCGGATCGAATCGAGGAACGTCTGCAGCGGATTCGACATCGGGTCCACCGGCCGCACCGCGATGTTCGTCGAGATTTTCGGCAGCAGCATGTCGCCGGCGATGAGGACGTTCGATTCTTCGCAGTAGAGCGAAAGATGTTCGGGCGCGTGGCCGTAGCCGACGATCGCGCGCCACTCGCGCCCGCCGATGCGCAGCACCTCGCCTTCCAGCACGCGCCGGTGCGAGTCGGGAAACGCCGGAACCATCTTGCCGTAGAGGTTGCCGCGCCCGCGAAGCGCCTGCGCCGCATCTTCCCCCATGCCGTGCGCGCGGAAAAGCGAAAGTTGCTGCTCGATCGAATAGCCGGCCGCGCCGTTTCGCGCCGCATGCACGGTGAGGAACTCCGAGCGCGTCATCCAGAGTTCGGCACCGTGCCGCTCGACGAGCCACGCGGCGCATCCGGCGTGGTCGGGGTGATAGTGGGTGACGACGAGGCGCGCGAGCGCTCGGCCGCGCGAGGCGGCGGCGAACGCCTGCTCGTGAAGCGCTCGGGTCTCGGCGTTGCCGAGCCCTGTATCCACAAGGGCGAGCGCCGACCGGCCCTCGCGCGCGTCATCGAGCAGCCAGAGGTTGATGTGGTCCAGATCGAAAGGCAGCGGCATCCTGAGCCAGCCGAGGCCGGGTGCGATTTCGCGCACCGCGCCGGGCGGCGGTGGGGCTTCGAAAGGAAATTCCAGCGCGGCGGGTCGAGGCATGGGGGCTCGGGCGGCACCGGGCTAAAATCCGGCGTGCCCGATTATCGCCGCAGTGCAGCAAATGCGGCAACCGGGCGACGCGAAAACCTCATCGACGCGGCGCCGCACGACATGGAACTGCCTGCCCTGCGCTTTGCCCACGGCGAAGCGATCGAGATGCTGCGCGAGACGGTGCGCGACTTCGCCGCGAAGGAAATCGCCCCGCGCGCAGCCGACATCGATCGCACGAACGAGTTTCCCGCCGACCTGTGGCGCAAGATGGGTGCGCTCGGGCTGCTGGGCATCACGGTCGAAGAGGAATACGGCGGAACCGCGATGGGCTACCTCGCCCACATCATCGCGATGGAGGAGATTTCGCGCGCTTCGGCTTCGGTCGGACTTTCCTACGGCGCGCATTCGAACCTGTGCGTGAACCAGATCCGGCGCAACGGCGACGAGGCGCAAAAGCGCAGGTATCTCCCGAAGCTCATCTCGGGCGAACACGTCGGAGCGCTCGCGATGTCGGAGCCGGGCGCAGGCTCGGACGTGGTCAGTATGCGCCTTCGCGCCGAGCGGCGCGGTGATCGGTACGTCCTGAACGGCAACAAGATGTGGATCACCAACGGCCCGGACGCGGACGTTCTGGTGGTCTACGCGAAGACCGACCCGGACGCGGGCCCGCGCGGCATTACCGCTTTCCTCGTCGAAAAGGGCATGCGCGGTTTTTCCACCGCGCAGAAACTCGACAAGCTCGGCATGCGCGGCTCGAACACCTGCGAACTGGTCTTTCGCGACTGCGAGGTGCCGGTTGAGAACGTGCTGGGGGGCGAGGGGCGCGGGGTGAACGTCCTCATGAGCGGCCTCGACTACGAGCGCGCGGTGCTCGCAGGCGGCCCCTTGGGCATCATGGCCGCCTGCCTCGACCTCGTGCTTCCGTACGTGCGCGAGCGCAAGCAGTTCGGCCAGCCGATCGGCGAATTCCAGCTCATGCAGGGAAAGCTCGCCGACATGTACACCACCTTCTGCGCCTGCCGCGCCTACGTGTACGCGGTCGGGCAGGCGCTCGACCGAGGCGAGACGACGCGCAAGGACGCCGCAGGCGCCATCCTCTACGCCGCCGAGCGCGCGACCTGGATGGCGGGCGAGGCGATTCAGGCGCTCGGCGGCATGGGCTACATCAACGAGACGCCCGCCGGACGCCTCTGGCGGGACGCGAAGCTCTACGAGATCGGCGCCGGCACGTCCGAGATCCGCCGCTGGCTGATCGGCCGGGAGCTTTTCGCCGAGACCCGGTGACCGCGCTTGCCGACATCCTCGCGCGCAACCGCGCCTGGGCCGAGCGTATGCTCGCCGCCGATCCGGAGTACTTCCGCGCGCTCGCGCGAGGGCAGGCGCCGCAGTTTCTGTGGATCGGCTGCTCCGACAGCCGAGTGCCGCCCAACCAGATCACCGACCTGGCGCCCGGCGAGCTGTTCGTCCATCGCAACATCGCGAACCTCGTGCTCCCCGCGGATGCGAGCTGCCAGGCGGTGCTGCGGTTCGCGTTGCTCGAGCTTCGCGTGCCGCACGTCATCGTCTGCGGCCACACCGGCTGCGGCGGGATCGCGGCGGCGCTGGAGGACCTTTCGGACGCGCACGCGGACCCGTGGTTGCGGCATCTGGTCGAGCTGCGCGACCGCCACGCGGCGGAGCTGGCTGCGATCGCTGAACCGGCCGAGCGTGCGCGCCGGCTGGTCGAGCTGAACGTTCTGGAGCAGGTTCGCAACGTCGGCGAGTCCGCCGCGGTGCGCGAGGCCCGGGCGATGGGCACGCCGGTCTCGATCCACGGCTGGGTGTACGGTATCGAGGACGGGTTGCTTCGCGAACTCGCCTGCGGCGCGAACGGCGCGACAATCTGACTTAAGACGAGGAGATCAGCATGGAGAAGGACCCGGTCGTCATCGTTTCCTGCGCCCGCACGCCGATGGGCGCGTTCCAGGGCGAGCTGAAGGATTTCGCCGCGCCGCAGCTCGGGGCCGCGGCGATCCGCGCGGCGCTCGAACGCGCAAAGCTTGCGCCCGAGGCGGTCGACGAAGTGATCATGGGTTGCGTGCTGCCGGCCGGTCAGGGCCAGGCGCCGGCGCGGCAGGCGTCGCTCGGGGCGGGCCTTCCGCTTTCGGCCGGCTGCACCACCGTGAACAAGATGTGCGGCTCGGGCATGAAGGCGGCGATGCTCGCGCATGATTCTCTCCTTGCGGGCTCGGCGCAGGTGATCGTCGCAGGCGGCATGGAGTCCATGACGAACGCGCCGTACCTCCTTCCCAAGGCGCGCGCCGGCTACCGCATGGGCCATGCGCAGGTGCTCGATCACATGTTCTACGACGGGCTCGAGGACGCCTACGAAAAGGGGCGGCTGATGGGCACCTTCGCCGAGGACTGCGCCGCCGCCTACGGCTTTTCTCGCGCCGAGCAGGACGCGTTCGCGATCGCGTCGCTCGAGCGCGCGCAGCGCGCAAACCGCGAGGGCTGGTTCGCCTGGGAGATCGCGCCGATCGCGATCAAGGTCGGAAAGGAGGAACGGTTCGTCGAGCGCGACGAGCAGCCGTTCCGGGCGAACGTCGAGAAGATCCCGACGCTCAAGCCCGCGTTCCGCAAGGACGGCACGGTGACCGCCGCGAACTCCTCGTCTATCTCCGACGGCGCGGCGGCGCTCGTCCTGATGCGCCGGTCGGCAGCAGAGCGCCGGGGCCTTGCGCCGCTTGCCGTCGTCGTCGGCCACGCGACGCATGCGCAGGAGCCGGCGCGCTTCACCACCGCGCCGGTCGGCGCGATCCGCAGGCTCTTTGCGCGCACCGGCTGGCGCGCCGAGGACGTCGACCTCTACGAGATCAACGAGGCGTTCGCGGTCGTCACCATGGCGGCGATGAAGGAGCACGGCCTTGCGCACGAGAAGGTGAACGTGCACGGCGGCGCCTGCGCGCTCGGGCATCCGATCGGGGCGTCCGGCGCGCGCATCCTCGTCACCCTCATCGGCGCGCTCAGAAGGCGCGGCCTCAAGCGCGGCGTGGCGAGCCTCTGCATCGGCGGGGGCGAGGCGACCGCGATGGCGATCGAACTCGCGTGAGCGCGCCGCGCGCATCGAAGCGGGCGCTTCAGGCGCTCCTTGACCGCTCGGCGTTCGTCGCCGGCTGGGGATTCCGGGTGAAGTCGGTCTCGGACGAGGCCTGCACCGTGATGCTCCCCTGGCGCGAGGAGCTTGCACGCCCGGGCGGCGTCGTGAACGGGCCGGCGTTCATGGCGCTCGCCGACTGCGCGATGTGGCTCGCGATCAAGCGGCGCCTCGGCATCGAGCAGGACGCGGTGACCGCGGACCTCTACACCGCGTTTCTCGCCGCCGCTCGGCGCGAGACGGTCTATTGCACCGCGCGCATCCTCAAGCTCGGAAAGCGCCTCGTCTACGGCGTCGCCGAATGCCACGACGCAAGGGGCCGGCTGTTCACTCACCACACGATCACCTACGCGCGCATCGGGGCCTGATGCCGCTTTCCGAACACCACCGAATGATCCGGGACGCGGTGCGGCGCTTCGCCGCCGAGCGGCTCGCGCCGAACGCCGCGCGCTGGGACCGGGAAAAGCGCTTTCCGCGCGAGGCGCTCGAGGGTCTTGCCGCGCTCGGCTGCTTCGGCGTCGCGATCCCGGAAAAATGGGGCGGCGCGGGAATGGATTGCACGGCGCTCGCGCTCGCCTGCGAGGAGATCGCCGCAGGCGACGGCGCGACCTGCACGATCGTCATGGTGAACAACCTCGTCGCCCACGTGCTCCTCGGCTACGGAAACGACGCGCAGAAGGAAGAGTTCCTGCGCCCGATCGCGAGGGGCGAGCGGCTCGGCGCCTTTGCGCTTACCGAGCCGCATGCGGGCTCGGACGCCGCGGCCATCCTCACCCGCGCCGAGCGCGTAAGGGGCGAATACGTGCTGAACGGCGTCAAGCAGTTCATCACCTCGGGCGCGACCGCCGATGTCGCGATCGTGTTCGCGGTGACCGACCGATCGGCCGGAAAGCGCGGCATCAGCGCCTTCGTCGTGCCGACGTCGACGCCCGGCTACAAGGTCGCGAGAATCGAGGAGAAAACCGGCCAGCGCGCCTCCGACACCGCGCAGATCGTGCTCGAGGACTGCCGCGTGCCGGCGGAAAACCTCCTCGCCGAGGAAGGCGCGGGCTACCGGATCGCGCTCGCGAACCTCGAGACCGGTCGTATCAACGTGGCGGCGCAGGCGACCGGCATGGCGCGCGCGGCGCTCGAGGCCGCCCTCGCCTACGCGCGCGAGCGGCAAAGCATGGGCAAGACGCTTCTCGAACACCAGGCGGTCGCGTTTCGCCTCGCCGACATGGCGACCGCGGTCGAGGCCGCGCGCCAGATGTACCTGCACGCCGCGGCGCTGCGGGATGCGGGCGAACCGGCGCTCAAGGAAGCCTCGATGGCGAAGCTCTTCGCCTCCGACGTCGCCGAGCGGGTCTGCTCGGAGGCGATCCAGATCCACGGCGGCTACGGGGATCTTGCCGATTTTCCCGTCGAGCGCATCTGGCGCGACGTGCGCGTCACCCGCATCTACGAGGGCGCAAACGACATCCAGCGGCTGCTGATCGCCCGCGCGCTCGCCGAGGGGAAGTGAACCGCCCGAGAAGGCGCGTCACTTCGCGCGCGCGGCGCCCGGTGCGAGCACCTTCCACCACGGCGCGGCGAGCACGCGGCGCGTAAGCGGAAAGGTGTCCTCGCCGGCGTACAGAAGCAGCCCGCCAGCGGCCCGGTCTGGATACTCGTCGAGGAACGCTTCGAGCCCTTTGGCGTCCTGCGGGACGATGCGCGCCGTCGTCTTCACCTCCACCGGAAGCAGGCGACGCCCCGCTTCGACGACGAAATCCACTTCCGCGCCGTCGGCGGTGCGCCAATAGAGGATTTCCGGGCGCGGCGTCTGCAGCTCGCGCCAGGCCAGAAGATCGAGCAGCACCAGATTTTCGAGGTGAGCGCCGCGCGGTTCGGCCTCGCCCGCGAGATGCAGCGCGAGCGCCGTATCGCACCAGTAGAGCTTGGGCGCCTTGATGAGGCGTTTGGTGCGGTTCACCGCGAAGGCCGGCAGGCGAACGGCGAGGTAGCTCGCCTCGAGCACGCCGAGGAAGCGATGTACCTGAGGCTGGCTGAGGCCCGTATCGCGGCCGAGTTCGCTCTGGTTGAGCAATGCGCCCGTGCGCAGGCAGGCGGCCTGCGCAAGGCGCCGGAAGCCGGCGAGATTCTCGACGGCGCGAAGCTCGGGAAGGTCGCGCTCGAGATACGTCTGGATGTATCCGGAAAACCAGAGCGCACGCTCTTCCGGGTGGGCAAGCTCGTGCGCGGGCACCGGGAATCCGCCCCGGCGCACGGCCGCGCGCCAATCCACGGACGCGGAAGGCGATTCTGCGATCAGGTCGCGCCACCCCGAGGCGCGCGTCGAGATGAGATCGCCCCACAGCCCGGTGCGCCCGGCGCCCGCCAGTTCGCCGACCGTGAGCGGCCAGAGCGTCACATATGAGGCGCGCCCGGCGAGCGTTTCTCCGATTCGCCGGAGCATCAGCAGATTCGCCGACCCGGTCAGAACGAAGCGCCCGGGCCGGCGCGGGCGGTCGCGATCCACGGCCCGCTTGACGGCGAGAAGCACGTCTTTCGCCCGCTGAACCTCGTCGAGCACCAGCTCCGGCGCGCGCGCGACGAGCGCCTCCGGATCGGCCTCGGCCTGAAGTCGCACCGACAGATCGTCGAGCGTCAGGTACGGCCGCTCGCGAAGCGGCGGGTGCGAGCGCACGAGCGTCGTCTTGCCCGTCTGCCGCGCGCCCAGCACGACGACCACAGGCATCACGCGCAGCGCGGCGCCGAGCGCCCGCGCGGCGGCGCGCGGCAGGAAGGGGCTAGCCGAGGCGTCTTCCATCGAAGTATGATAATCATACCGTTAAAGTATGACTGTGCGCCGGGCTGCGCGCCGCGCGCGGAAGCCGCCCCTCGCCGCGCCCGCGCTCAGAACTTCGCGCCGCGGCGCACGCGGATGTCGGTCTCGTAAGCGACCATGAGATAGCGGGGCAGATACTCGGCTTCGAGCCGCGCCATCAGCTTTTCGCACACCGCCGGCGGCACGATCACCTCGAACTGGACGTTGCCGTACTCGGCGATCTCCGCTGTGCGCTCGCCGTGGGCGCCGGCGCCCGCGACCTCGAACACCGTGTAGCCGCGCGCGCCGGCCTCGGCGAGCAGCTCGGCCACCGCCTCGCGGGCGAGCGATTCGCAGATGATCGTGACGAGATTCATCGCGTGCGCAGGCATCTCAGCCTCCGTGCCACCAGCGGGCGATGCTGTAGTAGATCGGGATCCCGAGCGCGACGTTGAACGGAAAGGTCACCACGAGCGCCGCGGTGAGGTAAAGGGTGGGGTTTGCGTCCGGAAGCGAGAGCCGCATCGCCGCCGGCGCGGCGATGTAGGAGGCGCTCGCCGCAAGCACCGCAAAAAGCGTGGTACCGCCGACGCCGAGTCCCACCGCGGTGCCGACGAGGACACCGAGCGTGCCGTGCACAAGCGGCATCGCCACGCCGAAGGCGGCGAGAAACGGTCCCACCTCTCTCAGGTCGCGAAGGCGACGCCCGGCGACCGTGCCGAGCTCGAGCAGGAAAAGCGCGAGCACCCCCTGAAAGGGCGTGACGAAGAACCCGGCCACCGCCTGCATGCCGCGCTCGCCGCAGACGAAGCCCGCAACGAGCGTTCCGACGAGGAGAAACACGCTGCGCCCGAGCAGCGCTTCGTGCAGCGCCCGGCCGAGGCCGCCTGCGGCGCGCGTCTCGCCGCGAAGCAGCGCCCGCGCGAGCACGATCGCGACGACGATCGCCGGCGCCTCCATCACGGCGAGCAGCGCGCTCGCGTAGCCCTCGTACGGCTGCGCCACCGCGTCGAGGAAACTCGTCGCCGCGATGAAGGTCACCGCGCTCACCGAACCGTAGTGCCCCGCGATCGCCGCCGCATCGGCGACCGGCAGCCGGCCCGCGTACCTCAGGATCGGATAGGTCCAGAGCGGCGTGGCCGCCCCGAGCGAGGCTGCGGCGAGCGCAGGCAGCCACACGCCGCGCAGCCCCGCTTCGGCGATCGCGACCCCGCCCTTGAAGCCGATCGCGGCGAGGAGATAGATCGTGAGGGACACATAGAGCGCCTCGGGAAACCTGAGGTCGCTGCGCACGACCGCCGCGAGCATCCCCAGCAGAAAGAACATCACCGGCGGCGATAGCAGGTTCGCCTGCAGGCCCCCGAAGAGGTCGGGACTCAAGGCGCGCGGCCCTTCCTGCGGCGCC
>JAOAFL010000109.1 GCA_026416295.1 Burkholderiales bacterium
TCGACCCGCAGAGCCAGGAGAGCGCGCTCGCGCCGGAGTTCGACATCGCCGATCCCCTGATGAAGGCGCAGATCGCCGAAGCGCTCTGGGAAGCGGTGCGCGATGCCGAGCTTTCACCCGCCCGGTTCATCGCCTGGACGCTTCGCGAACTCCCCCGCACCGCCGACGACATCGTGCACGCCGGGCTGCTTGCGCGGCTGGAAGTCGCCGTCCGCCGCTATCTGTCGGATGCGCAGCGCGATTCCTTCGCCCCGGAGGTCGAGCGGGTGCTTTTCGCCGAAGGGGCGCTCGGCCCCGGCTCGCCGGCGCGGCGGCGCTCGCTCCTTCGCGCGTTCGCCTCGCTCGCCTGGTCGCCCGAGGGGCTCGAGGAACTCCGGCGGGTGCTCGACGGGGCGCGCGAAGTGCCGGGCGTCGCGCTCGCCGTCGAAGACCGGTTCCGCCTCGTGCAAAGGCTTCTCGTTCGCGGCGCGCCGGACGCCGGCGCGCGGCTTGCCTCGGAGGCGGCGCGCGATCGCAGCGGCGAGGCGCGCCGCCACGCCTTCGTCGCAGGCGCCGCGGCAGCCGACGCCGCCGCAAAGCGCGCGGTCTTTCGCCTCCTTCTCGACGATGCGTCGCTGCCGGAGGCCTGGATCGAGGCGGCGCTTGCGGCGCTCGCCGCGCCGGAGCATTCGCGGCTCACCGAGCCGCTCGTTCCCGAAGCGCTCGCGCGGCTTGCGGAACTGAAGCGCAAGCGCCGGATCTTCTTCGTCGACGCGTGGCTCGCCGCATTCGTCGGCGCCCAGACCGGCGCCGCGGCGTTGAACGCCGTCGAACGCGCGCTCAAGGACGCGCGGCTCGATCCCGATCTGCGGATGAAGCTGCTCGAAGCAGCCGACGAGCTGGAACGCACGGTGCGCATCCGTGCGCGCTTTGCCGGCGTCTGAACGTCAGTTCCGGGAAAACCGCGTCAATCCGCCTTCACCCCCGCGACGCGGATCACCTCGGCCCATTTTTTCGCCTCGGCGCGGATGAAGGCGGCGAACTCCTGCGGCGTCGAGGTAAACGGCTCGGCGCCGGCGGCGATCATCCGCTCGCGGATGTCGGGGGCCTCGAGCGCTGCGCGCATTTCGGCGTTGAGCCGCGCGATGATCGGCTCGGGGGTACCGGCCGGCGCGACCGCGCCGAACCAGCCGATCGCCTCGTAGCCGGGCAGCCCCGCCTCGGCCGCCGTCGGCACCTCGGGCGCCGCCTGGATGCGCCGCGCGGTGGTGACCGCAAGCGCGCGCAGTTTTCCCGCGCGCACGTTCGCCAGCGCCGAGGGCACGTCCACCACGCCGAGCGGCACCTGGCCACCGAGCACGTCGGCCGCGACCGGGCCGCTTCCCTTGTAGGGCACGGCGACGAGATTGACGCGCGCCATCATCTTGAGAAGCTCGCCCGAAAGATGCATCGCCGAGCCGTTTCCGCCGTGGCCGTAGGCGAGCGCGCCCGGCCGCGCTCGCGCCGCCGCGATCACCTCGGCAAGGGTCGCCGGCTGCGACGGGTGCGCGATGATGAAGAACGGGATCATCGCGAGCTGCGTGATCGGCGCGAGGTCCTTTTCGGGGTTGAACGGCATCGTCGGATAGAGGCTCGCGTTCACCGCGAGCGCGCCCGCCGCCGCAAGCCCGATCGTGTGCCCGTCGGGCGTGGCCTTCGCGACCGCCTCGACGCCGATGTTGCCGCCCGCGCCCGGCCGGTTCTCGACGACGACCGGCTGGCCGAGCCGCTCACTCATGCGCGGCGCGATCGCGCGCGCGACGAGGTCGGCGCTTCCGCCGGGCGGAAAGCTCACGATGAAGCGGATGGGCTTGGACGGATACGGTTGCGCGGCGGCGAGCCCCGCCCAGAGCAGCGCCGCGGCAAGAAGGAGGTTGCGCATGGCGAGCGGAAGGTTAGCACGGCGAGGAGCCGCAGGGCGTACAATCGCCGGCGAATGAACGGCGCCATTACGCTCAGGCCCGCCCTGCCGCGCGACGCGCACGCGATCGCCGCGCTCGCGCGCGACCACGTCGAGGCGGGTCTTCCGCCGAAGTACGACGCAGCGAAAATCCTGCGGGCGATGCGCCAGCGCGATACCGTCGTGCTCGTCGCCGCCGAAGGCAGCGCGGTGCGCGGTTTCGCGGTAATGGAGTTCGGCGAGGAGCGCGCGCACCTCGTGCTCCTTGCGGTGAGCCCCGGGCACCGGCGCCGCGGCATCGGCCGGCGGCTCCTCGAGTGGCTGCTCGAATCCGCCCGCACCGCCGGCATCGCGAGCGTGCATCTGGAACTTCGCGCCGGCAACGCCGCCGCGCGGCGCTTCTACCGCGCGCTCGGCTTCTCGGAGACGATCCTCGTTCCGGGCTACTACGGCGGACGCGAGGCGGCGCTGCGCATGATCCGCGTGCTGCGCGCGCCCGGCGCGGCGCTGCCCGCCTGGCAGCCGCCGTGGCTCGCGCAGAAGTAGCCGCGCGAACAGGAGGCGACCCTGGATCTTCAGCTCGCGGGAAAGACCGCGCTCGTCACCGGCGCCTCGGCCGGCATCGGCCGCGCGATCGCGCGCGCGCTCGCGGCCGAGGGCGTGCGCGTCGCCGTGGTTGCGCGCCGGCGCGAGCGGCTCGAGGCGCTCGCCGCGGAAGCGGGCGCGCCGATGGCGATCGTCGCGTGCGACTTTCTCGCCGAGGACGCGCCCGAACGCATCGCGCGCGAGGCGCTCGCCGCGCTGGGCAGCGTGGACATCCTGGTGAACAACGCCGGCGGCTCGCGCCCGTTCGGGCTGGACGCCACCGAGGCGCAGTGGGACGAGGCGATGACGCTCAACTTCACGCGCCACCGCCAGCTCACGCACCGGCTGCTCGAGCAGATGATCGCGCGCCGCTGGGGCCGTATCGTCAACATCACCGGCAAGTCCGAACCCGAGGGCATCAACGGCGCCTTCTGCGCCAAGGCGGCGATGCACGCCTGGGCGAAGGGCCTGTCGCGCGAGGTGGGCCGCTACGGCATCACGGTGAACTCGGTGCCGCCCGGGCGGATCCTTTCGGAGCAGATCCTGCGCAACTATTCGCCCGAGTACCGCAAGTGGCAGTCGGAGCACGAGATCCCGGTGGGCGAATACGGCCAGCCCGAGGACATCGCGAATCTCGTGTGCTTTCTCGCCTCGCCGCGCGCGCGCTACATCACCGGCGCGGTGATCCCGGTGGACGGCGGGCTGCGCCGCTATCAGTTCTGAGGCTCGCGCCCGGCCGCGCGCCGGATCGCGGCGAGGAGCCGCGCGCGGTCCTCGACGCCCGCCGGCACCGCCGCCTTCGCGCCGAGGTCGGCGAGCCACTGCTGGCGGCGCGCGGTCGCGTCGGCCATCACCGGCTCGATACCGAGCTCGGCGAGCGTTGCCGCCACCTCGCGCATCTCGGCGGCGCGGCGCGCGCCGTGGCGCACGATGCGCTCGAGGAAGTAGCCGGAGAGCCGCTCCCAGTCCATCCCGGGAAACGTCTCGGCGAGCGAGGCGAGCACGCGCGGCTCGACCCGGTATTCGGAGGCGGCGAGCATCGACTCGAGCATGAGCGCTTCGAGCCCCTTCACCATGATCGAGCGGAACATCTTGATCGCCGACGCCTGGCCGACATCGTCGGAGACGAATTCGACGCGCATGCCGAGCGCCTGCGCGCGCGGCAGGAACGCGCGAGCGCCCGGCCCGCCCGCAAGGCACGGCACCGCGTGCCCGTAGGGCGCGACCGGCGCCATCACCGCGACATCGACGTACGCGGCGCCGGTCGGCGAAACGAGCGCCGCCGTCTCCTGCTTGCGCCGCGGCGACACCGAGTTGATGTCGAGAAAGAGCTGGCCCGCCGACAGGCCGGGCAGGCAGGCGCGCGCCGCCTCGAGGCTCGAGCTCGCGGTGACCGCGAGAAAGACGAGGCTTGCGCCGCGCACGGCTTCGGCGTGGCCGCCAGCGACCGCGACGCCGAGCTCGCGCGCCTTGCCCGCAAGCCGCCCGCCGTCAGCCGGATCGTCGAACAGGATGTCGTAGGCGACGAGCGGCACGCCCTGCGCTGCAAGACCCCGGCCGATCGTCTGCCCGGCTTCGCCGAAGCCGATGAAGGCGATGCGTTCGTTCATCGGCCGCGGATTCTAAATTGATCCGCGCGCCGGCTGCCGGTACATTTCGCGCACTTCGCGAGACGGAGCGACCCATGACGAACGCGACTCGGCGCGCGCTGCTTGCGGCCCTCGGCGCAGGCGCCCTCGCGGCGCTCGCGCCGCGCGGCGTGCGCGCGGCGTACCCCGAACGGCCGATCCGGATCATCGTGCCGTTCGCCCCCGGCGGCAACGCCGACCTGATGGCCCGGCTCTTCGCCGAGCGCATGACCGAGACGCTCGGCCAGCCGGTGGTGGTCGAAAACCGCGCCGGCGGCGGCGGCATCGTCGGCGCCGAGGCGGTCGCGCGCGCCCCCGCCGACGGCTATACGCTGCTTGCCGGCTCGAACGGCCCGCTCACCGTCAACCCCCTCCTTCAGGCGAAGCTCGGCTACGAGCCGCTGCGCGATTTCGCGCCGATCGGTCTGACGAGCTTCGTGCCGCACGCGCTCGTCGTGAACGCGTCGGTGCCGGCGCGCACGCTCGCCGAGCTGGTCGCGCTCTCGCAACGCGAGCAGGTCGGCGTAGGCACCGCCGGCGTCGGCACCGCGACGCATCTGACGCTCGCGCGCCTCAACGCGCAGACCGGCGCGCGCCTCGTTCACGTGCCGTACCGCGGCGGCGGCGCGCTGCTGCCCGACCTCGTCTCGGGAACGATCCAGGCGGCGATGACCGAATTCTCGAGCGCGCTGCCGCATCACCGCAGCGGCAAAGCGCGCTTCGTCGCGCTCGCCGCCGCGCGCCGCTCGCCGCTCGCTCCCGAGGTGCCGACGATGAGCGAAGCGGGCGCAAGCGGCTTCGTCGCGACGAGCTACGTCGGGCTGCTCGCGCCGGCGGGCACGCCGCCCGCCGC
>JAOAFL010000113.1 GCA_026416295.1 Burkholderiales bacterium
CGGCAGCGTCAGATGTGTATAAGAGACAGCGATGGACATGTCGATCCAGCTCAAGTCGAGCACCGGCGCGATCTGCACGCTGTCGCTGTCGTTCAACAACGACGGCCCGCTCGGCACGTTCTTCCGCTACATCTGCGACAACGGCACCTACATCGCGCGTTACGACGATCTGTACGACGGCAAGGACAACAAGATCGACGTGTCCAAGGTCGATGTGTCGATGAACGGCATCGAACTGCAGGACCGCGAGTTCTTCGCCGCGATCCGCGAAGGGCGCGAGCCGCGCGCAAGCGTCGCGCAGGTGCTGCCCTGCTATCGCGTGCTGGATCGCCTCGAGCGCGAGCTCGTCGGCCGCTGACCCGGGCCCGGTCAGCCGGGCGGCGGCGCGCCGGGCGCCGCCGAAAGGCCGATGCGCGCGAGCGCCGGCGCAACCAGCGCCTGCAGCTCCTCGCGCAGCCAGCGATGCAGCGGATCGTGCTGCTCGCGCACGTGCCAGAGCATGTACATCGGAAGCTCGGGGCACGCGAACGGCGGCGCGCAGCTCGCGAATTCGCGCAGCAGCTCCGCGTGCAGCATCCCGGGCAGCGTCGCGAGCAGCGCGCTGCCGCGCAGGAAGGGCGCGACGCCCGAAAACCCCGGCACCCACACCGCGAAGCGCCGCGCAAGACCCCGCTCGGCGAGCACGCGGTCGATCTCGAGCGTGCGGCGGTTTTCGTACATGACGCTCACGTGTTCGGCGGCGAGATAGGCCGCGAGATCCCGCGGCGGTTCGCGCACCCGCGCGTCGTAGAACACCCGGTAGCGGTCGGCGAACAGCCGCTTCTGCACGATCTCGTCGCTCGCCGGCGGGCGCGGCGAGATCGCGAGGTGCCAGTGCCGCTCGCGCAGCATTTCGGCGCTCGGCACCGCCGACGGCACCACGCGCAGCACGAGGTGCGGCGCGCGCGCGCGCAGCCGGCGAAGGAGCGGCGGAAGCAGCAGGTCGCGCTGCAGGTCGTTCGCGGCGATCGTGATCGTCTCGCGCACGCGCGCCGGATCGAAGCGCTCGGGGGCCGCGATCGCGCGCAGCGCTTCGAGCACGCCGCGGGCGCGCGCGGCGAGCGCCTCGGCGCGCGCCGTCGGCGCGATCCCGCGGCCGCACTTGACGACGAGCGGATCGTCGAGGATCGCGCGCAGCCGCGCGAGCGAATGGCTGACCGCGGACTGCGTCACCTGCAGTCGCTCGGCGGCGCGGGTGATCGAGCGCTCCTCGCACACCGCGACGAGCGCCTCGAGCAGCCTGCCGTCCAGATCGCGATGATCGAAATCGTTCATGCCTGCCATGAGCGCTGCGGCATTGATCGCCTCGCCCGCAGGTCCGACACTGCGGTCGTTCACCGCGAGGAAGACCGATGCCCGGCACCCGGCGAAAGCGTGAAATCCCCGGCACGACGGTTTTTGACGCAGATCAAGCGCGCAAGGGGTACGCGCTCAACAAGATGTGCTACTCGTTCAATTCGGCGGCCAACCGCGCCGAGTTCCTGCGCGACGAGGACGCCTACTGCCGCAAGTTCGGGCTGAACGAGGCGCAGCGCGACGCGGTGCGCCGGCGCGACGTGCTCGCGCTGATCGCCGCCGGCGGCAACATTTACTACCTCGCGAAGCTCGCCGGCATCTTCGGGCTCGACGTGCAGGACATCGGCGCGCAGCAGACCGGCATGACCAAGGACGCCTTCAAGGCGAAACTCCTCGCCGCGCGAGGCTGAAAGGAGCGGCCATGGCGACCATCGTCGGTGCGGTGACCACCTCGCACGTGCCCGCGATCGGCGCGGCGATCGCGCGCGGGCTCGAGGACGACCCCTACTGGCAGCCGTTTTTCGCCGGCTATCCCCCGGTGCGCGAGTGGCTGCGCGAGCGGCGGCCCGACGTCGCGGTCGTCGTCTACAACGACCACGGCCTCAATTTCTTCCTCGACAAGATGCCGACCTTCGCGGTCGGCGCGGCGCCGCAGTACCCGAACGCCGACGAAGGCTGGGGGATTCCGACGCTGCTGCCGGTGCCGGGCGACGAGGACCTCTCCTGGCACCTCGTCGAGTCGCTCGTCGAGGCCGAGTTCGACATCGTCACCTGTCAGGAGATGCTCGTCGACCACGCGTTCACCATCCCGCTCGCGCTGCTGTGGCCGGGCGATCGCGCGCGCGAACCGTGGCCGATCCGCGCGGTGCCGATCTGCGTGAATACGGTGCTGTTTCCGCTGCCCTCGGTGCGCCGCTGCTACAAGCTCGGGGAGGCGCTCGGGCGGGCGATCGCCGCGTGGGAGTCGGACGCGCGCGTCCTCCTCGTCGGCACCGGCGGGCTCTCGCACCAGCTGGACGGTCGGCGCGCCGGCTTCATCAACAAGGCGTTCGACCTCCTCTTCATGGACAAGCTCGTGAGCGATCCGCAGTGGATCACGCAGTACGGGATCCTGGACCTCGTCGAGCTCACCGGCACGCAGGGCGTCGAGCTGCTCAACTGGGTGATCGCACGCGCGGCGCTGCCCGGCGCGGTGCGCAAGGTGCACGCGCACTACCACATCCCGATCTCGAACACCGCCGCCGGGCTGCTCGCGCTCGCCGCAGACTCCTGAGGTCGCCGCCAAGGCGCCGCGCGGCGGCCGCTCAGGTCCCGATCACGCCCCCGTCGCGACGGCGGATGACGACGGTCGCCGAGCGTGGGCGCGCCCCGGGCGTGCCGCTCGGCCAGCTCGAGTAGCGCGAAGGGTTGTCCGGGTCGCTGCGGTCGGTCGGCGACTCGCCCGGGTGCTGGATGTTGACGAACATCGTGCGCATGTCGGGCGTGCAGACGACGCCGGTCACCTCGCAGTTCGGAGGTCCCACGAGAAAGCGGCGCACTTCGCCGGTGCGGGGGTCGGCCGCGAGCATCATGTTGCTGCCGAAGCCGGCGTACTCGTCCTTGTACATGACGCTCGCGTGCATGTCGGTCTGGATCCAGAGCACGCCGCGCGCGTCGAACCAGAGGCCATCGGGGTTCGCGAAAATGTCGCCGCGGATGTTGCCTTTCGCCTCGGGGCGCGAATTCGCCGGATCGCCCGCGAGCACGAAGTGCGACCAGGTGAACGTCGTCGCGTCGAAGTCGCCGTCCTCCTTCCACTTGATGATGTGGCCCATCGTGTTGTTCGCGCGCGGGTTGGCGGCATCCACCGCCGGGCGGCCGCTTGCGCCGCGCGCGGGGTTGTTCGTGAGCGTGCAGTAGACCTCGGAGGTGTTCGGATCCACCGCGATCCACTCGGGCCGGTCCATCTTCGTCGCGCCGACGAGGTCGGACGCCTGGCGCAGCTTGATCACCACGTCGCCCTGGGTTGCGAACCCGCGCTCGGCCGTGAGCCCGTTTACGCCTGCGGCGAGCTCGATCCAGCGGCCGCGGCCGTCGGCGTCGAACCGCGCCACATAGAGCCGCCCGTGATCGAGCAGGTCGCGGTTTGCGGCGTAGCCGCCGGCCCGCACGCGGTCGCGGCTCACGAACTTGTAGATGTATTCGAACGCCGCATCCTCGCCCATGTAGACGACGACGCGGCCGTCTTTTGTCTGCACCACCCAAGCGCCCTCGTGCGCCGCGCGCCCGAGCGCGGTACGCTTGACCGGGGTGGAGGTCGGATCCATCGGATCGATTTCGACCACCCAGCCGAAGCGGTTCGGCTCGTTCGGGTGCTTCACCGCGTCGAACCGCTCCTCGTGCTCGTGCCAGCGGTAGCCGCGGCCGCCGCGCCGCAGCCCCCAGCGCGCCCCGTGCGCATCCGGCTTCTCCGGCCCGCTGAAGTAGAAGATGAAGTTCTCCTCGCAGGTGAGGTAGGTGCCCCAGGGAGTCACCCCGTGCGCGCAGTTGTTGAGCGTGCCGAGCACCCGGGTGCCCGACGGATCGGCCGCGGTGCGCATCATCGGGTGCCCGGCGGCAGGCCCTGAGATCGCCATCGGCGTCGCGCCGGTGATGCGCCGCGCATAGCGCGAGGGGCGCACGATCCGCCACTCCCCGCCGCGCTCCTCGATCTCGAGGATCGTCACCCCGTGGGCGGCGATGGACTTTCGCACCTTTTCGGCGTTCCACGTCTTCATGCCGTCCGGATGCAGCAGCCCGTCGTCGGTGTACTCGTTGTTGAAGACGAGAAGCCCCCGGCGGCTGCCCTCGAGCGGAAAATAGTGCATGCCGTCGTGGTGCATGCCGATCTGCGCCTCCTGCTCGGCGGCCGAGTTCGAGCCGTCGGGCCGGAACGCGGGCATGTTGCCGGCGATCCCGACCGGCTCGCCCCAAGCGAAAGCCGGGGTCGCGATGTAGCCCTCGGGCACGAGCACCGTGTCGGCGGTCGAGACCGGCACGCTCTTGAAGCCGATGAGCGGCCCGCCCGTGCGTCCTACGGGCGCGGAGGCGCAGCCGGAGACGAGCGGCGAGAGGAACCCCGCCGCGAGCGCCCCGAGCCCTGCGCGCAGCACGATGCGCCGGCGCGGGTCGGAGACTTCGTAAATCGTCGGATTGCGGGAGCGGTTGGAATCTTCCAGTTCGCGGAAATCTTTTGCCATGATCGTTTCGCGGAGTCGAGAGCCGAACGCGGCGCGCGCGCCGCAGACCCTTATTATGGGCGAGCGCGCATGACGGTTCGGTGACAGCGCCGCAGCCGGGCCGCGGCGCGAAGGCCGATCCCGCCGCTACATGTTCCTGCGGTACTGGCCGCCCACCTCGAAGAGCGCCTGCGTGATCTGCCCGAGCGAGCA
>JAOAFL010000125.1 GCA_026416295.1 Burkholderiales bacterium
CGCGCCGAGCCGCCGGCCCGAGGCGCGCTCGAACGCGCGCACGAGGTCGCGCCAGTCGGCCGCGCCGAAGGCGTGCTGCCGCAGGAAATCCCGCACCGCCTCCCAGAGCGCCTCGGCGATCTGCGCCTTCATCAGGGGATCGGCGATGTCGAACTCCGGCGCGAGCGCGCTCTCCTGGCTCTGCGGGTCGAGGAGAAACCGCCCGTAGCCGAAGTCGCCCGCGTTCGGCAGCACGAGCTGCGGCGCGCCGACGCCTTCCAACGCGCGCACGCGCACCGAGGCGCGCGAAAGCAGCACCTCGGCCGAGGCGATGCCGTGCGTGCCGATCGCCGCGATCCGCAGCCGCTGCGACCAAAGCCGCCGTGCGCCCGCACCGTCGTGCTGCTCGAGATGCACTTCGGCGAGCCGGCCGACGGAATCGGCGCGCCAGCGCGCGCGCACGGTGGGGGCGCCAGCGCGCTCGACCCAGCCGATGGCCCACGCGCCGAGCCGCCGGCCCGAGGCGCGCTCGAACGCGCGCACGAGGTCGCGCCAGTCGGCCGCGCCGAAGGCGTGCTGCCGCAGGAAATCCCGCACCGCGCGCCGGAAGACCGGCTCACCGAGCAGGAACTCCGCCTGGCGCAGCAGCGCCGGCGCTTTTCCGTAGGCGATCGGGCCGTAGGCCGATTTGGCGTCGGCGAGGTTTTCGAGCGGATACCGGATCGGGGTCGCGCCGCGGGTCGTGTCGATCCGCACCGCCGAGGTCTTCAGCGCATGGAACGCGACCCAGGCGTCGAACTCGGACGCGAGCGCCTCGAGCGCCTTCGCCGTCATGAAGTTGGCGAAGCCTTCCTTCAGCCAGAGGTCGTCGAACCAGCGCAAGGTCACGAGGTTGCCGAACCACTGGTGCGCGGCCTCGTGCAAAAGAAGCTGCGCGCGGCGCAGCCGCTCGGTCGCAGAGGGCGTTTGCGGCAGCAGCACGCGCTCCTCGTTCAGAAACGTCGCGCCGGCGTGCTCCATCCCGCCGTAGGGGAATTCGGGCAGCAGCACGAGGTCGTATTTCGCGAACGGGTAGGGGCGCGCGAAATAGCGCGCGTACCAGTCGAGCGCCGCACGGTTGAGCGCGAGCACTTCGCCGGCCTCGGCGCGCGCGCGTTCGGCCCGCGCGCGGCGCACGAACAGCCGCACCGGATCGTCCGCGTTCGTCAGCGCTTCGAACGGTCCGGCGGCGAAGGCGAAGAGGTACGTCGGAAGCGGCGCGGTTTCCGCGAAGCGAACGCGGCCTGCGGTTTCCGCCTCGGCGGGGGCGTTCGCGACCGCGCGCCAGCCGGCGGGAAGCTCGAGCGACAGCCTGAAACGCGCGCGCAGATCCGGCTGATCGAAACAGGGAAAAAGCGCGCTCGCATCGGCCGGCACGACAAGCGTGTACACGTACTCGGCGCCGTCCTCGGCGTCGCGATAGCGAAGAAGCGGCGCGCCGGCGTCGCCCGCAGCGGCCTCGAAGCGCAGTCGAAGAACGTTGCGGCCGGGCTCGAGCAGCCGCGCAGGGACGACGAGGCGGTCCTTGCGCACCTCGGGCTGCGCCTGCGCGCCGTTCACTTCGAGGCTCTGCGGCGGCTCGCCGCGCCAGTCGAGGACGAGGTCGACCGGCCGCGCGCCGAGCGTCACCGAGAGCGCGAGCGTGCCGGGTACGCGCGCCGCCCCGGGCGAAAGCCGGAATTCCAGCTCGTAGCGAACGTCGCGGTAGTGCCTTGCGCGCCACTCGGCAAGGGCGCGCGGCACGCCCGCCTCAAGCGTCGGCGGCGCATCCGCGCGGGCGCTCGGCATCGCGCAGGCGATGCTCAGCGCGAGCGCGAAGCGCCGCGCGCGGCGCCCAAGGCGCCCGGGATTCGCTGGCGAGCGGCGCAACACCCCGGCAAGGCGGATCGCAGGCGAAAGACGGCGCCGATTCTAGCCGCGCGCGAAACCCGCATGGCGGGCCGGCGCGCGGCCGCATACACTCGCCGGACTTCCGCTCGAGGCGCTGTCATGAAAAAGGCCCGCCGACCGAATTTTCTCGTGATCCTGGTGGACGACCTGCGCTACGACGAGTTCGGTGCGGGCGGCCACCCCTACATGAAGACCCCGCACGTGGACCGCCTCGCGCACGAGGGCATGCTCTTCGAGCGCGCGTTCCATACGACGCCGATCTGCTCGCCCAATCGCGCATCGATTCTCACCGGACAGTACGCGAGCCGCCACGGGATCATCGACAACGTCGCGCGCGACGCGATGAGCCACCGGCTGCCGAACTATCACCTGGACCTTCAGCGCCTCGGCTACGCGACCGCGCACATCGGCAAGTGGCACATGGGAAACGACGGCATGCCGCGGCCGGGCTACGACACCTGGGTGAGCTACGACGGCCACGGCCGCATCGTCGATCCGCGCCTCAACCACGACGGCACATACGTCGAACACCGCGGCTACATCACCGACCTCATGAACGCGCTGGCGCTCGAGTGGATCGAGCGCCGGCACGAAGGTCCCTGGTCGCTCTTTCTCGCGCACAAGGCGGTGCATCCGGACGCCGAGCAGGCGGCAGACGGCACCGTGAAATTTTTCGGCGGCTACATCGCCGCCGAGCGGCACCGGCATCTGTACGAAGGCGCGGTGTATCCGAAAAAGCCGAACATGCGCCCGCCCGAGGAGGTGGTGAAGGCGAAGCCCGCCTGGAAGGAGATCTTCGCGCTGCGCGCGACCGAGGGCTCGCGCAAGGTGCTCGAGTCCATCCGGGCGGGCACGCAGGAAGAGATCCGCCAGCGCGCGCGCATGATGGCGGCGGTGGACGAGGGGGTGGGCGCGATGCTCGAGGCGCTCGAGCGCACCGGCCAGCTCGACGACACGCTCATCCTCTTTCTCGGCGACAACGGCTATTTCTTCGGCGAACACGGGCTCGGACCCGAGCGGCGCTTCGCCTACGAAGAGGGCATCCGCTCGCCCTTCGTCGTGCGCTACCCGCGGCGCGTGCGCGCCGGCGGCCGCGAGCGGCGGCTCGTCATCTGCCAGGACATCGCGCCGACGCTCGTCGAGCTCGCGGGCGGCCGCCCCGGGGCGCATGTCCAAGGGCGCTCGCTCCTTCCGCTCTTCGATCGCCGGCGCGTGCCTTGGCGCCGGTCGTTCCTCGTCGAATACTGGGCCGAGCAGGCTTATCCATGGCTCGTCGGCATGACCTACAAGGCGGTGCGCACCGATCGCTACAAGTACATCCACTGGGTGAACCGCGGGCGGGCGGGGGAACTGGACGAACTCTACGACCTCGAGCGCGACCCGTACGAGCTCAGGAACCTCAACGCGAGCCGGGCCGCCCGCCCGGTGCGCGAGCGGCTGCGGCGGGAGCTGCGGCGGCTGGTCGCCGACGCGCTCGGGCTCTGATCACGATCCTCGCGCCCCGACCCGGACGGCGTCTTTGGTTGCGCGCGACGGTGCCCGCGCCGCGGGCGTTCCCACGTGCCCGCCTTTCGTACTAGTATGTATGCGGGTTCGCCGCCGGGAGGGAGGCGCGATGCAAGTCAAGGAGATCCTGCGGGTCAAGGGCAGTCGGCTCGTCACGATCGAACCCGGAGGCCGCGCGGTGGACGCGGTGAAGACCATGGCGGCGCAGAACCTCGGGTCGCTCGTGGTGATGGACCAGGGCCGCATGGTCGGCATGCTCACCTTCCACGAGCTGCTCGGCGCGATCGCGCGCGGAGACGGCTCGCTCGGCGACGTGAAGGTGAGCGACATCATGGTCGCGAACCCGGTCACCGCCGCCCCCGAGATGGAGGTGAACGACCTGCGCCGCACGATGCTCGAGACCGGCGCCCGCTACCTGCCGGTGCTCGAGGACGGCAAGCTCATCGGCGTCATCTCGTTCCGGGACGTGGCGAAGGCGGTGCTCGAAGAGCAGGACTTCGAGAACAAGATGCTGAAGGGCTACATCAAGAACTGGCCCGCTTGAGGCGCGCGCCCGCGACGCGGTCCTGAAGCGACGCAAGCTTCTCCTTGCGGGCGCGGCGACAGCGGCCGCCGGCGCGCTCGCCGCCTGGCGGCTGTGGCCCGACGAGGGGTTCTGGAACCGATGCCTCGCGACCCTTCCGAAGCGGCTCGCCGAGCACGAGCTCGTCGAGGCGGCCTGGGACGGTCTCGATCCGAGCGCCGTGTGGGATGCGCACGCGCACCTGGTCGGCACGGGCGATGCGGCGAGCGGCATCTTCGTCAATCCGAAGATGCAGAGCCTCCTCAACCCGGGCGAGTACGCGCGCCGGCTCTTCTTTCTCAACGCCGGCTGCGTGCACGAGGCGCCGGCGAGCGTGGATCTCGCCTACGTCGAGCGCATGCACAACCTGCTGGAGGGCATGCGTCCGGGCGCAAAGCTCGTTCTCTTCGCCTTCGAGCGCGCGCACGGCGACGACGGTCGGCCGGACATGGCGCGCACAGGTCTCTGGGTGCCCGATGCGTGGGCGCGCGAGGTGGCGCGCGCGCACCCGCGCTACTTCGAATGGGCCGCGTCGATCCATCCGTACCGCGCCGACTGCGTCGAAGCGCTCGAGCAGGCGAAGCGGGACGGGGCGCGCGCGGTGAAGTGGCTGCCCGCGGCGATGAACATCGATCCGGCCTCGGCGCGTTGCGACCGGTTCTACGCGGCAGCGGCGCGCCTCGATCTGCCGCTCGTTTCGCACGCGGGCCTCGAGCGCGCGCTGCTCGGCACCGACGTCCAGGCGTACGGCAATCCGCTGCGGCTGCGGCGCGCGCTCGATGCGGGGGTGCGCGTCGTCGTCGCGCACTGCGCCTCGATGGGCTTCGATCGCGACCTCGACCGCGGGCCGAACGGGCCGTGGGTCGAGAGCTTCGAGCTGTTCGCGCGCCTGATGGACGAGCCGCGCTATCGCGGGCGGCTCTTCGGCGACCTCTCGGCGATGACGCAGGTGAACCGGGCCGGGCCTGCGCTTGCGCGCGTGATCGAGCGAAGCGACTGGCATGCGCGACTGCTCAACGGCTCGGACTATCCGCTGCCGGGCGTGATGCCGATCTTTTCGGCGGACTATCTCGTCTCGCTCGGGCTGCTCGCGCCGGGCGCAGCCGGCATCCTCAAGCAGATCCGCCACCACAACCCGCTGCTCTACGATTTCGTGCTGAAGCGCACGCTGCGCGCAAACGGCAAGGCGCTCGCGAACCAGGTGTTCGAGACGCGGCGGTTCTTTGCGCCTCAGTAGCAACCCCAGGGGTCGCGGCCGAGGCGAAAGAAGAGCGGGTGCGCCGGCCACGGGCAGGGGCCGACCCCGCGATAAAGCGGGCCGCAGCAGCCGAAGGCGCTGCGCGCTCGCCAGTGGATTTCCTCCATCTGCGCGCGCTGAAGATGTTCGAGCACGTCGCGCGGAACGCCGGCCTCGTGCAGCCTCAGGATGTCGCCCGCACCGAGAAAGAGCACGGTGCCGGTGCGCTTCAGTTCCTCGACGATTTCGGCAGACGGCCGCCCGGCGCGCACGAGCGCGACGATCTCCTGCTCGGAAAGAGGCTTCGGACCGTCGATCGCGGCGCAGCCCGAGAGCACCGCTGCGACGAGGAGAAAAGCCAATCGGCTCATGGCCTTATGCTAAGCTCTGCGCGTGTCGGGAAACACCTTCGGAACGCTATTCTGCGTCACCTCGTTCGGCGAGTCGCACGGGCCGGCCTACGGCGGGGTGGTGGACGGCTGCCCGCCGGGGCTTGCGCTGTCGGCCGCCGACCTGCAGAGAGAGCTCGACCGGCGAAAACCGGGCACCTCGCGCCACGTCACGCAGCGGCGGGAATCCGACACGGTCGAGATCCTCTCCGGCCTCTACGAAGGTCGGACCACCGGAACGCCGATCGGGTTCCTCATCCGCAACGAAGACGCGCGCTCGAAGGACTACGCGGCGCTCGCCGACCGGTTCCGCCCGGGGCACGCCGATTTCACCTACACGCAGAAGTACGGCATTCGCGATCCGCGCGGCGGCGGGCGCGCGTCGGCCCGGGAAACGGTGGTTCGCGTCGCCGCCGGCGCGATCGCAAAAAAGTGGCTCGCCGAGCGCTACGGCGTGCGCATCCGGGGCTATCTCGCGCAGCTCGGTCCGCTGCCGATCGAGTTCGTGTCCTGGAACGAGGTGGAGACGAACCCGTTCTTTGCGCCGAACGCGGCGATCGTGCCGACGCTCGAGCGGTTCATGGACGAACTGCGCGAGGCGGGCGATTCGTGCGGAGCGCGCGTCAACGTGGTGGCGAGCGGCGTGCCCGCCGGCTGGGGCGAGCCGGTGTACGGCAGGCTCGATGCCGACATCGCTGCCGCGATGATGTCGATCAACGCGGTGAAAGGCGTCGAGATCGGCGCCGGCTTCGCCGCGGTCGCGCAGCGCGGAAGCGAGCACGGCGACGAGATCACGCCCGAGGGATTCGTCACGAACCACGCCGGCGGCCTGCTCGGCGGCATCTCCACCGGCCAGGACATCGTCGTCTCGATCGCGCTCAAGCCGACGTCGAGCATCCGCATCCCGCGACGCACGATAAACCTGCAGGGCGAGCCGGTCACGGTGGCCACCACCGGCCGGCACGATCCCTGCGTCGGCATCCGCGCGACGCCGATCGCCGAGGCGATGCTCGCCTGCGTGCTGATGGACCATGCGCTGCGCCACCGCGCGCAGTGCGGCGACGTCGTTGCGCCGGTGCGGTTCCGCTGACCTTCGGTCGGCTAGGAAAACCCTTGGGAATCAATTACAGTAGCGGCACAAACCTCTCGGACAAGAGGTAACAACATGAGCACCAAGGGGCAGCTGTTGCAAGACCCGTTCCTGAACACCCTGCGCAGGGAACACGTCCCGGTTTCCATCTACCTCGTGAACGGCATCAAGCTCCAGGGCCAGATCGAGTCCTTCGACCAGTACGTCGTGCTGCTCAAGAACTCGGTCACGCAGATGGTGTACAAGCACGCGATTTCCACCGTCGTGCCCTCGCGGCCGATCAGTCTGAACGTTGAGCAGGGTTGAGGCGGTCCCGGGCGGGACAGGCGCCGCCCAGCCCGACGCCGCGGCGGCGGTCCTCGTCTGTCTCGATTTCGGCGAGGCCGGCTACGCCGCCGGGGTCGAGGAGATCGTGCGCCTCGCCGAGAGCGCGGGAGCGCGGCGCACGCAGGTGGTGCGCGGCCGGCGCGAACGGCCCGATCCGCGCTACTACTGCGGCAGCGGCAAGGTCGAGGAGATCCGGCGCGCGGCCGACGCCATGAACGCCGGGTTCGTCATCTTCAATCACGCGCTCGCGCCGGGTCAGCAGCGCAACCTCGAGCGCGCGCTCGGTCGCCGGGTGCTCGACCGCACCGACCTGATTCTGGAAATCTTCGCGCAGCGCGCCCAGACCCGCGAGGGCAAGCTCCAGGTCGAGCTCGCGCAGCTCGAGCACGCGGCGACGCGGCTGGTGCGCGGCTGGACGCACCTCGAGCGCCAGCGCGGGGGACTGGGCAAGACCGGCGGCCCGGGCGAAAAGCAGATCGAACTCGACCGCCGCTACATCGCCGAGCGCGTGCGCGCGCTGCGCGCGAAGCTCGAGGCGCTGCGCGCGCGGCGCGGCGTTCAGCGCCGCGCGCGCGAGCGGCGCGACGTGTTCTCGGTCTCGATCGTCGGGTACACGAACGCCGGGAAATCGACGCTTTTCAACGCGCTCACCGGCGCCGGCGGCTACACCGCCGACCAGCTTTTCGCGACCCTCGACACCACCACGCGCCGCGTGTGGCTGCCGCAGGCCGGCACCGTGGTGATCTCGGACACGGTCGGCTTCATCCGCGACCTGCCGCACGAACTGGTGGCGGCGTTCCGCGCGACGCTCGAGGAGACGGTGCGCGCCGATCTGCTGCTGCACGTCGTCGACAGCGCCTCGCCCGAGCGGGCGCGCGAGGCGCAGGCGGTGAACGCGGTGCTCGCCGAGATCGGCGCAGACCGCATCCCCCAGATCGAGGTCTGGAACAAGATCGACCTCTCGGGGCTCGACCCCGGCCTCGAGCGCGACGAGCGTGGTAGCATCCGGCGCGTCTTCGCGAGCGCGCGCTCCGGCGCCGGGCTCGACGAGCTGCGCCGCGCGATCGCGCAAGCCGCGTGCGCGAGGCTCGTGTCGCGTGCGGCGGTAGAATCCGTTCCCGCCTCGCAAACGATTTCACTCTGACGGCCTTCCTATGTCGTTGAACGACCCCGGCTGGGGGCGCGGCGGCGGATCCCGCGGGCCGGGCGGCAGCAACCAGGGCCCGCCCGACCTGGACGAGCTGTGGCGCAACTTCAACCGGCGCCTGCAGGAGCTGTTCGGCCGGCGCGGGCGCACCGGGCCGTCGGAGCCCGGCCCGCGCATCCCTCGGCCGGCCGACCTCAGCCGCGGCGCCGCGCTGATCGCCGGCATCGTCGCGGCGATATGGCTCGCGAGCGGCTTCTACATCGTGGTCGAAGGCCAGCGCGGCGTGGGGCTCACCTTCGGCAAGTTCTCGGAAGAGACCGGCCCGGGACTTCGCTGGCGGCTGCCCTGGCCGATTCAGTCGCACGAGATCGTCAACATGGCGCAGGTGCGCTCGGTCGAGGTCGGCTACCGCGGCAGCATCAAGACCAAGGTGCCGAAGGAGTCGCTGATGCTCACCGACGACGAGAACATCGTCGACATCCAGATGGCGGTGCAGTACGTCGTGAAGGACGCAAAAGACTACCTCTTCAACGTGCGCCGTCCGGACGAGAGCGTGCTGCAGGCGGCCGAGACCGCGCTGCGCGAAGTGGTCGGCAAGAGCAAGATGGACTTCGTGCTCAACCAGGGCCAGCGCGTGGTCGAGGACGCCGCGCCGATCATGCAGGCGATCCTCGACCGCTACGGCACCGGCATCCTCATCAGCCGGGTGAACGTGCAGAACGCGCAGCCGCCGGAGCAGGTGCAGGCGGCGTTCGACGACGCGCAGAAGGCCGGGCAGGACCGCGAGCGGCTCAAGAACGAGGGCGAGGCGTACTTCAACGACGTGGTGCCGAAGGCGCGCGGGGTGGCGCAGCGGCTGCTCCTTGAGGCCGAGGGCTACCGCGCGCGCGTCATCGCGACCGCCGAGGGCGATGCGGTGCGCTTTCGTCAGGTGCTCGCCGAGTACGCCAAGGCGCCGGCGGTCACGCGCGAGCGCATCTACATCGAGACGATGCAGCAGATCCTGTCCTCGACCTCGAAGATCGTCATGGACTACAAGGGCGGCGGCAACCTCCTCTATCTGCCGCTCGACAAGCTGATGCAGCAGGCGGCGCCGGCGATCGACAACCTCGCGCCGCAGCCGGCGCCGACGCCGCCGGCGGCGGCGACACCGCCCGCGGCGCCGGCCGAGGCCAGCCCGCGCTCGCGCGAGTCGTTGCGCGCGCGCGAGCGGGGCGAGCGATGAAGCGGGCAAGCCGCGCATGAAGGCGCTCGGACCGGTCGTCGCGATCGTCGCCGCCGCCGCGCTGCTTGCCGGCGCGACGATGTTCACGGTGGATCAGCGCCAGGCGGCGATCGTCTTCCAGTTCGGCGAGGTGCGGGACGTGGTCACGAAGCCCGGGCTGCACTTCAAGCTGCCGCTCGTGCAGAACGTGCGGTATCTCGATACGCGCATCCTCACGCTGGACGATCCCGAGCCGCAGCGCTTTATCACCTCGGAGAACAAGCCGGTGCTCGTGGACGCGTTCGTCAAGTGGCGCATTTCCGATCCCCGCACCTACTACATCGCCGTCGGCGACGAGCGCGGCGCCGCCTACCGCATCAGCCAGACGGTGAACGGTCTGCTGCGCGAGGAATTCGGCCGGCGCACGGTGCACGAAGTGGTCTCGGGCGAGCGCGACGAGATCATGAAGCGCGTCACCGACCGCGTCGCCGACGACGCAAAGAAGATCGGGGTCGAGATCGTGGACGTGAGGCTCAAGCGCGTCGACCTCCCGCAGGAGGTGAGCGCCGACGTCTACCGGCGCATGGAATCGGAGCGAAAGCGCGTCGCCGCGGAGCTGCGCTCGACCGGCGCGGCCGAGGCCGAGAAGATCCGCGCCGAGGCCGAGAAGCAGCGCGAGGTGATCCTCGCCGAAGCCTACCGCGAAGCGCAGCGCATCCGCGGCGAGGGCGACGCGAAAGCGGCCGCGATCTACGCCGCGGCGTTCTCGCAGAACCCCGAGTTCTACTCGTTCTTCCGCTCGATGGAGGCCTACCGCAGCACGTTCCGCGGGCGCTCGGACCTGCTGCTGCTCGAGCCGAACTCGGACTTCTTCCGCTACCTCAAGGACGCTTCGGGCCGCACGGGCGGCAAGAAGTAGGCGCCGATGGCCGCGGCGCTCGTCACCGCTGTCGCGCTCGTGCTGGTGATCGAGGGGATCCTGCCGTTCCTTGCGCCGGCGCTCTGGCGCGAGGCGTTCCGCCGGATCCTGCAGCTCACCGACGGCCAGATCCGGTTCTTCGGGCTCACCTCGATGCTGCTCGGCCTTGCGCTGCTCATGCTCGCGCGGTGGTTCTGATGCGCTGGGTGCTGCCCGAGCACATCGAGGACGTGCTGCCGGCCGAGGCCGCGAGGATCGAGGCGCTGCGCCGCGCGATCCTCGACCTTTTCGCGCGCTGCGGCTACGAGCTCGTCATGCCGCCGATGCTGGAGTACCTCGACTCGCTCCTCACCGGCACCGGGCGGGACCTGGAACTGCGCACCTTCAAGGTGGTCGATCAGCTCTCGGGCCGCATGATGGGGCTGCGCGCCGACATCACGCCGCAGGTCGCGCGCATCGACGCGCACCTGCTCAACCGGCGCGGGGTGACGCGGCTGTGCTACTGCGGCAGCGTCTTGCACACGCGGCCGGCGACGCCCACCGCGACGCGCGAGCCGCTGCAGATCGGCGCCGAGCTCTACGGCCGGGCCGGGATCGCCGCCGACCTCGAGGTCCAGCGGCTCCTCATCCGCGCGCTCGCGCTCGCGAGGGTGAAGGGCGCACGCCTCGACATCGGGCACGTCGCGGTGTTCCGCTCGCTCGCGCAGGCGGCCGCGATCGGGCCCGAGCGCGAGGCGGAACTGTTCGAGGCGATGCAGAAGAAGGACGTGCCCCTTGCGCGCGAGCTGACCCGCGGGCTCGAGCGCCGCTGGCGCGAGGCGCTGCTGCTCCTGCCCGAGCTCTACGGCGACCGGCGCGTGCTCGCGCTCGCCGCACGGCGGCTTCCGCCGCTCGCGCCGCTTCGGCGCGCGCTCGCGACGCTTCGCGCGCTTGCGCGCGCCTGCACGATCCCGGCGAGTTTCGACCTCGCCGAGCTGCGCGGCTACCACTACCATTCGGGCGTGGTGTTCGACGCCTACTGCGACGGCGTGCCGGGACCGATCGCCCGCGGCGGCCGCTACGACGAGGTCGGTCGCGCGTTCGGCCGCGCGCGGCCGGCGACCGGCTTCTCGATCGATCTGCGGGAGCTCGCCGCGGTCGCGCGCATCCGGCCCTGGGGGGCGCGGCGATGAGCGGCGCGGCGCGCAACGTCGTCGTCGTCGGCACCCAGTGGGGCGACGAGGGCAAGGGCAAGATCGTCGACTGGCTCACCGACCGCGCGCAGGGCGTCGTGCGCTTCCAGGGCGGGCACAACGCCGGCCACACGCTCGTGATCGGCGGCAGAAAGACGGTGCTCCACCTCATTCCGTCCGGCATCCTGCGCGAGGGTGTCGAATGCTTCATCGGCAACGGCGTCGTACTGTCGCCCCAGGCGCTCGTCGCCGAAATGGACGAGCTGGAGGCCGCGGGCGTTTCGGTCGCCGGCCGGCTGCGGATCTCGGAGGCCTGCCCGCTCATCCTCGAATACCACGTGCGGCTCGACCAGGCGCGCGAGCGGGAAAGGAAAATCGGCACCACCGGCCGCGGCATCGGACCGGCGTACGAGGACAAGGTCGCGCGCCGTGCGCTGCGGCTTCAGGACCTGCTGCGCCCGGAGCGCTTCGCGGAAAAACTGCGCGAGCGGCTCGACTTCCACAACTTCGTGCTGACGAAGTACTACGGCCAGGAGCCGGTGGACTACGCGAAGACGCTGGAGGAGGCGCTTGCGCTCGCGCCGCGGCTTGCACCGCTGGTGGCCGACGTGCCGCGCGCGCTCTACGAGGCGAACCGCGCCGGCAAGAACCTCCTGTTCGAAGGCGCGCAGGGCTCGCTCCTCGACATCGACCACGGCACCTATCCGTTCGTCACGTCCTCGAACTGCGTCGCCGGGGCCGCCGCCGCCGGCGCCGGCATCGGGCCGCAGCACCTGCATTACGTCCTCGGCATCACGAAGGCCTACAGCACGCGCGTCGGCGAAGGGCCTTTTCCGACCGAGCTTTCCGACGACATCGGCGAACGGCTGCGCGCGCGCGGCCAGGAATTCGGCGCGACCACCGGGCGGCCGCGGCGCACCGGCTGGTTCGACGCCGCGGCGCTCAAGCGCTCGATCCAGCTGAACGGCGTCTCGGGCCTTTGCAACACCAAGCTCGACGTGCTCGACGGCGTCGAGTCGGTGAAGCTCTGCGTCGGCTACAGAATCGAGGGGCGGCTCTCGGACATCCTGCCGGTCGGCGCCGAGGAGCTCGCGCGCTGCGTGCCGGTGTACGAGGAGCTTGCCGGCTGGCGCGAAAGCACGGTCGGCGTGCGCCGCTACGAGGCGCTTCCGCGCGCCGCGCGCGACTACCTCGCGCGCATCGAGGCGCTCTGCGGCGTTCCGATCGACCTCATCTCGACCGGGCCGGAGCGCGAGGAAACGATCGTCCTTCGGCATCCTTTCGATGCGGCGAGGGGCTGACGGCGCGCCCCGGGGCGCCGCTCGCGCGCTGGCGGGCTGAGCCGGGGTACGATCGGCGCCGGACGGGACTTCGGGAGCGCAGCGGCGCGCGATGGGCAGGCTTTCGGGCAAACGGGTCATCATCACCGGCGCGGCCGCCGGCATCGGCCGGGCGGCGGCGCGGCGCTTCGCCGCCGAAGGGGCGCGGCTTGCGCTCGTCGACCTGAGGGCCGACGAGGGCGAGGCGCTCGTTCGCGAGCTGCGGAGCTCGGGCGCCGAGGCGCTCTTTTTCCGGACCGACGTCGGCGATCCGGCGGCGATGGAGGCGGCGGTGTCGTCGGCGGCGCAGGCGTTCGGCGGCCTCGACGTCCTATACAACAACGCCGGCGGCGCGACCCGCGCCGACGGCCGCGTGACCGACATCGATCTGGAGGAGTTCTGGCGCGCGGTCCGCGTGGACCTCTTCGGCACCTTCCTCGGTTGCCGGTTCGCGATCCCGTACATGCAGCGCTCGGGCGGCGGCTCGATCATCAACACCGCCTCGATCCGGGCGCTCGTCGGTACCGCGGGCGCCGACGCCTATACCGCCGCAAAAGGCGGCGTGGTCGCGCTCACCCGGGCGCTCGCGCTGCAGTGGGCACCCGCGAAAATCCGCGTGAACGCGGTCGCCCCCGGTGTCGTCCTCACCGAGCGCGTGCGGGCGCTCCTCCGCGAAGACGACCCGATTCGCCGCAAGACTCCGCTCGGCCCCGGCGAGCCGGAAGACATCGCGGAGCTCGCGGTTTTTCTCGCAAGCGACGAGTCGCGGTTTCTGACCGGCGCGATCCTTCCGGCCGACGGGGGCGCAAGCGCCGTCTGACCGAGGGGCAGCCTCCCGCGCGCAGCGGGGGTGCCCGGAACGCGCGAAAATGGCCCGACGGCGCGCCTTTGTTCCGGCGGACATCCGGCGCGCGGGCCCGCATAAACGCAAACGGTGACGCGCAAAGCGAAGACTGCGGCGGCGAAGGCGAAATCCCGAAGAGCCGCGGGAAAATCCGACGGGACGACGGTCCTTCTGCGCCAGCTCGCGCTCGCGGCCGCGGCGGCGCGGGCCTACGCCTGGCTGTGGGAAATCGGCTCCGACCGGCTGCGCTGGATGACGCCGCCCGAGGGTCTTCTCGGACCGCGACCCGCCTCGGGCGACTATCCGGATTTCCGCGAGATGGTGCACCCCTCCGACCGCTCGCGGTTTCTCGCCTCCGGCCGCGCGGCGCTCAAGGCGCTTTCGCGCACGCGGCGCGCGGTACCGTACGAATGCGCGTTCCGGCTGGTGCGCACCGACGGCGAGGTGCGTACCTGCCTTGCGCGCGGCCGCGCGGAGGCCGACCGCGCCGGGCGCCCCGTGCGCATGATCGGCGTCACGGTGGACGTGCACGGACAGGCGATCGAACGGGCGCTGCGCCGGCGCGCCGAGTCGCGCCTTGCCGCGTTCCTCGATCTCGCCGCCGACTGGTTCATGGAGACCGACGCGAGCCTTCGCGTGCGCTTCGTTTCCGAGTCGGCGCAATCGCGCAGCCCGATCGCGCCGGCCGACCTCCTCGGCCGGGCGCTCTGGGAGCTGCCGGCGGTCAACCTTTCGCAGGACGACCGCGCGCGGCTTCGCGCGCAGCTCGAAAACCGCGAGTCGCTCCGCGGTCTGCTGCTGGAAGTCCCGCCCGGCGGGCGCTGGGTGTCGCTGAGCGCCGAGCCGGCGTCGTCTGCGAGCGCCGCGTTCTCCGGCTACCTCGTCGTCGCGCGCGACCTCACGCCGGAGGTCGCCGCCCGGCGCGCTGCCGAGGAGGCGAACGCGCGGCTGCAGATCGCGCTCGACGCCGCCGGCGCGCTGCAATGGGAGGCGGATGCCGCCGGCGCGCTTCGCGTCCGCGGCGATGCGTCCCGGGTGCTCGGCGAGCGAAGCCGGGTGCCGGCGCACATCGACGAGCTGGCCGAGCTGATCCATCCGGAGGACGCGCCGCGCGAGCGCCTCGCGCGGATCGCCGCGCTGAAAGGCGAAGCCGCGCAGTACGCGGTCGAGTATCGCTATCGCGCGGCCCGGGGCTGGAGGCGGATCTTCTCGCTCGGGCGGGTGACCGAGCGGGATCCGGCGAGCGGGCGGGCGTGCGGGATGGCTGGCGTGATCCTCGACGTGACGCGGATGCGAGAAACCGAGGCACGGCTGGCGGAGTTCCTGAGCGTGACCGGCGAAGGGATCTTCTATTTCACGCACGCCGACCCTTTGCCGGTGACGATGCCGCGCGAGGACCAGGTCGAGCGCATCCTCGCGACCGCGCGGCTCGCGCAGTCCAACCCGGCCCACGCGCGAATCTACGGCGTCGCCGACCCGGCGGCGCTCGTCGGCGAGCCGCTCGAGCGCTTCGGCGGGCGAGAGGCGAACCGCGCGCTCGTCGAGCGCTTCGTGCGCTCGAACTACCGGGTCGAGAACGCGCTCTGGAGCGAGACGGTCGCGGGCGACGTACGCTGGTTTCGCGGCTCGATCTACGGCATCGTCGAGGACGGCGAACTGCTCGGCGCCTGGGGCCTGCAGCGCGACGTCACGGAAGAGGAACGCGCCTCGCAGCTCCTCAGGGTGCAGCGCGATCTGCTTTCGCTCGCCGCGCAGGGCGCCGATACCGACGCCTTCATCCGCGTGATGCTCGAAGGCGCGCAGGCGCTCGTTCCGCAGACGATCCCGAGCTTCGTGCTGCTGGACGAGTCCGGCACCCGCATCGCGAAGAGCTTCGGTCCGGGGCTCGACGAAGACTACCATCGAGCGGTGACGTCGCTCGAAATCGGTCCGAAGGCGGGCTCCTGCGGCACCGCGATCTGGCGGCGCGAGCGCGTCGTCGTCACCGACATCGACACCGACCCGCTCTGGGAAGGGGGGCGCGAAGTCGCGCGCGCGCGCGGGCTTCGCGCCTGCTGGTCGCAGCCGGTGATGGATTCGACCGGGCGGGTGCTCGGCACGTTTGCGCTCTATGCGCGCGCTGCACGCGGCCCGAGCGGCTGGGAGACCGCGGTCGTCGAGGCGCTCGCGCCGCTTGCGGCGACCGCGCTCG
>JAOAFL010000015.1 GCA_026416295.1 Burkholderiales bacterium
AGCGCCTCCGCCTCGCGCCTTGCCTGCTCCTCGGCCTCGCGCCGCGCACGCTCGGCCGCCTCGGCCGCTCGCCGTTCCGCCTCCTCGCGCGCAAGCCGCTCCGCTTCCTCGCGGATGCGACGCTCTTCTTCCTCCCGGCGCCTTCGCTCCTCTTCCTCCTTCACGCGGCGCTCGGCCTCTTCGCGAGCGCGCCGCTCCTCCTCTTCGCGCCTGCGCCGCTCTTCCTCCTCGCGCGCCTTGCGCTCGGCCTCTTCGCGCGCGCGGCGCTCCTCTTCCAGCCGCTGCCGCAGCGCCTCCGCCTCGCGCCTTGCCTGCTCCTCGGCCTCGCGCCGCGCGCGCTCGGCCGCCTCGGCGGCCTTCCTCTCGGCCTCCTCGCGGGCGCGTCGCTCCGCTTCGAGCCGCGCTTTCAACTCGGCTGCGAGCCGCGCCTTTTCTTCGACCTCCCTGCGCGCGCGCTCCTCGGCCTCGGCCTTCGCGCGCGCTTCGGCCTCGGCGCGCGCCCTCGCCTCGGCCGCAAGGCGCGCCGCTGCTTCGCGCGCGGCGCGCACCTTCGCCTCGGCCTCCGCCCTCGCTTTCGCCTCCGCCTCCGCGCGCGCCCTCGCTTCCGCCTCGCGCAGCGCACGCTCCTCGGCTTCGCGGCGCGCCTGCGCGTCTTCGCGCGCGCGCCGCTCGAGTATTTCGCGCTCCCTCGCCTTGCGCTCGGCGTCGAGCCGGGCGGCATCCACCTCAGGCGGCGGCTGCGGCGCGCGCGGCGGCGCCTTCAGGATCTGGGTGAAATCGAGCTCGTCGTCCGCAGGCGCCGCTGCGGGCGCGGCCGCGCTCTGGCGCGGCGCACCGGCACCGGCGGCGCTTGTCGTCACCTCGCGGATGAAACCGTCGCGGTCGAGCTGCTCGACGAGCTGCGCGAACCGGTCAGGCGCGATCCTGTCGAACTTTTTCGCGATCTCGCCGATCGGCGTTCGTCCGTCGAACGCCGCCAGCACCGCCCGATCGGCGCGCGACAGGTGACTCGTCTTGCCGCTCGCCTCCTGGACCCCCTTTCCGGTCTTCGAGTAGATCGCGGACGGATTCAAGCGCGCTGCCGGTGGCGGTTTCCGTTCGAGGGAGAATCCGGGTGCGCTCGTATTATAAGCGTGCCCCTCGCAGCGGGCCGCCCGCCTGCGGCCGCTAGAATCGCGCCGGTGTCCGGCGCGCACGACGCACCTTCCTTCGGCTTTACGCTGCTCCTCGGCTTGCTGATCGGCCTTACCGCGCTCGGCATGGACATGTTCCTGCCGGCGCTGCCCGAACTCGGGCGCGCGATGGCCGCGGCACCGGGCGCGGCGCAGCTCGCGGTAACGACGTATCTCGCCGGCCTCGCGGCGGGGCAGCTCGCGTGGGGGCCGGTGTCGGACCGCATGGGCCGAAGGCCCGCGCTCCTTGCGGGGCTCGCGCTCTTCCTTTTCGCGAGCGTCGCCTGCGCCGCGGCGCAGTCGCTCGCGGCGATCGCGCTGCTGCGCTTTGCCCAAGGGGTCGGCATGTCGAGCGGACCGGTGATCGCGCGCTCGATCGTGCGCGATCTGTACGCGCGCGAGCAGGCCGCGCAGCTTCTCGGCCGAATGACCGCGGTCTTCGGACTGATCCCGGTCTTCGGACCGCTCGTCGGCGCGCAGGTGCTCGCAGCGGGCGGCTGGCGCGCCGTATTCGGCGCCTACGCCGCGGTCGCCGCGCTGCTGCTCGCGGCGGTGTGGCTTCGGCTCCCGGAGACCGCGGGCGCGACACGCGCCGCGCTCGCGCCGGCCCGGCTCGCGCACGCTTTCGTGCGGCTGCTCGCCGACGCGCGCTTCGTCGCGCCGCTCGCCACCGCGCTCTGCGCGCAGATGGCGATCATCGCGTTCGTGAGCAACGCCGCGCTCGTCGCGGTGCACGCGTACGCGCTCACGCCCGGGGAGTTCAGCCTGCTATTCTCGGCGATCATGCTCGGACAGATGGGCGGCGGCTACTGGGCGAGCCGTCTGGTCGCGCGCCGCGGCGTCGCCGCGATGGTGCGCTCGGGCGTGCGCGTCGCGGCGGGCGCGGGGACGCTGCTCGCCGTGCTCGCGCTCGCCGGCGTCTCGCACTGGGCGGCGCTCGGCGTGCCGATGCTCGCCTTCATCCTCGGCTGCGCGTTCGTGATTCCGAACGCCACCGCGGCGGCGCTCGCGCCGTTTCCCGCGCTCGCGGGCACCGCCTCGTCGCTGCTCGGCGTGCTGCCGTTCGGTTTCGGGGCGCTCGTGAGCGCGGCGCTCGGCGCGGCGTTCGACGGTACCGCGGTGCCGATGGCGTGCACGATCGCGGTCTTCGGCGCCGCCGCGCTCGCCGCCGAGCGGCTGCTTTTCCGGCGCTACGCCGCGCCCGGCTGATGGACGCGATCGAGTGCGTCGTCGTGGGCGCGGGCGTCGTCGGCCTTGCGGTCGCGCGCGCGCTCGCGCAGGCCGGGCGCGAGGTGGTGATCCTCGAAGCGGAGGCGGCGATCGGCGCGCACGCGAGTTCGCGCAACTCCGAGGTGATCCACGCCGGGATCTACTACCCGCCCGGCTCCCTCAAGGCGCGCGCCTGCGTCGAGGGAAAGCACCGCCTCTACCGCTACTGCGCCGAGCGCGGCATCGCGCACCGCCGCTGCGGAAAGCTGATCGTCGCCACCGACGGGTCGCAGCTCGCCGAACTGGCCGCCCTCCAGCGCCGCGCGCACGCGAACGGCGTCACCGACGTCGTCTGGCTGGAGCGCGCCGAAGCGCTCGCGCTCGAGCCCGAGCTCGAGTGCGTTGCGGCGCTGCATTCGCCCTCGACCGGGATCGTCGACAGCCACGCGCTGATGCTCGCGCTGCTTGCCGACGCCGAGCGCGCCGGCGCGATGCTCGCCCTCAAGAGCCGCCTCGAGCGTGCCGTCGTGCGCGCAGGCGGCTTCGAGCTGCAGGTAGCCGGCGCCGACCCGGTGCGCTGCGCGCTGCTCGTCAACTGCGCGGGGTTCGCGGCGCCGAGCCTCGCGCGCAGGATCGAGGGCTACCCGCCCTCGGCTGCGCCGCGAGAGTTCTACGCGAAGGGCAACTACTACGCGCTCGCCGGGCGCGCGCCGTTTTCGCGCCTCGTCTATCCGGTGCCCGAGCCCGGCGGGCTCGGGGTGCACATCACGCTCGATCTGGCCGGGCAGGCGCGTTTCGGGCCCGATGTCGAATGGGTCGAGCGCATCGACTACCGCGTCGATCCGGCGCGCGCGGCGCGCTTCTACGGCGCGATCCGCCGCTACTGGCCGCGGCTGCCCGACGGGGCGCTCGCGCCCGGCTACGCCGGCATCCGGCCGAAGATCTCGGGTCCCGGCGAGCCGGCGGCGGACTTCGTCGTGCAGGGGCCGCGCGAGCACGGCGTGCCGGGGCTCGTGAACCTGTTCGGGATCGAGTCGCCCGGATTGACAGCCTCGCTCGCGTTGGCCGACACTGTGGCCGCACAACTCTCAGCGTAACCCGGAGGACACATGACTTCCCGCCACTTGCTGCTGGCCATCGCCGGCTGCGCGCTCGCGCTCGGCGCAGGCGCGGGGCGCGCGCAGACCAAATGGGACATGCCGACGCCGTATTCCGACGGCGAGTTCCACACGGTGAACGTGCGCCAGTTCGTCGAGGACGTGAAGAAGGCCACCGGCGGCGCGCTCGACATCGTCGTGCACTCGAACGGCTCGCTCATCAAGCACCCGGACATGCTGCGCGCGGTCTCGACCGGCCAGGTGAACATCGCCGAGTTCCTGCTCGGGCAGTTCGGCAACGAGGAGCCGGTGTTCAACGCCGACAACGTTCCGTTCCTCGCCGCCGGCTACGACAACGCCTGGAAGCTCTATCAGGCGCAGAAGCCGATCCTCGAGAAAAAGCTTCAAGGGCGCGGCCTGCGGCTCCTCTATTCGGTCGCCTGGCCCGGGCAGGGTATCTACACCAAGAACCCGCTCAAGAGCATCGACGACCTGAAAGGGGTGAAATTCCGCACCTACAGCCCGCTCACCGCGCGGCTTGCCGAGCTGCTCGGCGCGAGCCCGACCGTGATCCAGGTGCCCGAGATTCCGCAGGCGTTCGCGACCGGCACGATCAGCGCGATGATCACTTCGTCGGCGACCGGCAGCTCCTCCAAGGCCTGGGAGTTCGTCAAGAACTACTACATGACGAACGCGATGCACCCGAAGAACGCGGTGGTGGTGAACGAACGCGCCTTCCAGAAGCTGCCGGCGGCGCAGCAGAAGGCGCTGCTCGACGCGGCGGCGGCGGCCGAAAAGCGCGGCTGGGAGATGTCGCGCCAGCGCGAGCAGGCGGCCAACAAGATGCTCGCCGACAACGGCATGACGGTGCATACGCCGGATGCCGCGATGATGGCCGCGTTCGCCAAGGTAGGCGAGCAGATCACCGCCGAGTGGCTGAAGTCGGCCGGCGCCGACGGCGAAGCGATCGTCAAGGCCTACCGGGGCCGATGACGCCTGCGCTCGCTTGAGGCGGTTCCTCGACCGCCTGTACGCGGCGAGCGGCGCGCTCGCCGCGGTCTGTCTCGCTGCGATCGCCGCGGTCATGCTCGCGCAGGCGGCGATGCGCGAGGCCGGAATGCTCTTGCGGGGCGCGGACGACATCGTCGCCTGGCTGTGCGCTGCGACCGCGTTCCTCGCCCTCGGCCACACCTTCCGGCGAGGGGAACTCGTGCGGGTCGGGCTGCTGATCGAGCGGCTGCCCCCCCGCGCGCGCCGCCCGGCGGAGATCGCGGCGCTCGCGGTCGCGCTCGCCTTCGCCGCGTACATGGCCTGGGCGGTCCTGCGCTTCGTCTACGACAGCTGGCGCTTCAACGAGGTCGCGCAGGGCCTCATCAAGATTCCGATCTGGATCCCGCAGGCGAGCTTCGCGGTGGGCGCCGTCATCTTCTTCGTCGCCGTGCTCGACGAGTTCGTGGTGCTCGTGCGCGGCGGCAAGCCCGCCTACGAGCGCTCCGAAGAGGAGCGGCGCGCCGCCAAGGACTTCTCCGAGACGCTGTGAGCACGCTCGCGATCGCCGCGCTCGTCTTCACGCTGCTCGTGGTGCTGCTCGCGGGCGGGGTCTGGATCGCCGTCTCGATGGGCGTCGCCGCCTGGTTCGCGCTGCAGTTCTTCAGCTCCAGCCCCCCCGAAGTGAACCTCTTTCAGGCGTTCTGGGGTTCGAACGCGTCCTGGACCCTCGCCGCGCTGCCGCTCTTCGTCTGGATGGGCGAGATCCTCTTTCGCACGCGGCTCTCGGACGAGATGTTCGAGGGACTCAGCCCGTGGTTGCAGTGGCTCCCCGGCCGCCTGATGCACGTCAACATCTTCGGCTGCGGCATCTTCGCCGCGGTGAGCGGCTCCTCCTCGGCCACCTGCGCCACCATCGCCAAGGTGGCGCTGCCGGAACTGAAGCGCCGCGGCTACGACGAAAAAATGTGCCTCGGATCGCTCTGCGGCGCGGGCACTCTCGGCCTCCTCATTCCGCCCTCGATCATCATGATCGTGTACGCGGTGGCGGCCGAAGTCTCGATCCTCAAGATGTTCCTCGCGGGCGTCATTCCCGGGCTGCTGCTCGTGCTCCTTTTCTCCGGCACGATCGTCGTCTGGGCGCTGCTCAACCCGGACAAGACCCCGCGCGAGATCGATCGCCTGCCGTTCGTCGAGCGGCTGCGCCGCGCGCGCAATCTCATTCCGTGCCTTGCGCTCATCGTTTTCGTCCTCGGCTCGATGTTCACCGGCTACGCCACCGCGACCGAGGCGGCCTCCTTCGGCGTGCTCGGGGCGCTCGCGATCGCTGCGTGGAGCGGCGGACTGAACGCCCGCACCTTCTGGGCGAGCCTGATGGGCGCGACGCGCCTTTCGTGCATGATCCTTTTCATCCTCGGCGGTGCGGCGTTCCTCAGCTCGGCGATGGCCTTTACCGGCATCCCCCGGGCGCTCGCCGAGTGGGTGGCGTCGCTCGGGGTCTCGCCCCTCGGCCTGATCGCGGTGCTCGCGCTCATCTACCTCCTCCTCGGCACCGCGCTCGACGGCATCTCGATGATCGTGCTCACCACCTCGATCGTGCTGCCGATGGTGGAAGCGGCCGGCTTCGACCTCATCTGGTTCGGGATCTTCATCGTGCTGCTCGTCGAGATCGCCGAACTCACCCCGCCCCTCGGCTTCAACCTGTTCGTGCTGCAGACGATGAGCGGGCGCGACTCGAACTATGTTGCGCTCGCTTCGATCCCGTTCTTCTGCATGATGGTGCTCGCGCTCGTCCTGCTCGTCGCGTTTCCGCAGCTCGCCACCTGGCTGCCCGAGGTCGTCATCCCGAAGGCGCGCTAGCGGTGATCGTCGTGCACCACCTCGCCGATTCGCGCTCGCAGCGCATCTTGTGGCTGCTGGAGGAGCTCGGCCTCGCCTACGAGGTACGCCGCTACGAGCGAGACCCGAAAACGCTGCGCGCGCCGCCCGAGCTGCGCGCGGTGCACCCGCTCGGAAAGTCGCCGGTGATCGAGGACGACGGTCTGACGCTCGCGGAATCGGGCGCGATCATCGAGTACCTCGCCGGCCGCGATGGCGGGGCGCGGCTGGTCCCGCCTGCGGGTTCCCCGGAGCGCCTGCGCTACAGTTACTGGCTGCATTTCGCCGAAGGCAGCGCCATGCCGCCGCTCCTTCTCAAGCTCGTCTTCGACCGGATCGAAGCCGCGCCGATGCCTTTTTTCGCGCGGCCGGTCGCGCGCGCGATCGCGCGGCGGGTGAAACGCGAGTACGTGCTCCCGACCCTCGAGCGCAACCTCGACTTCATGGAGCGGACGCTCGCCGAGCGTCCCTGGTTCGCGGGCGACGCCTTCAGCGCCGCCGACATCGCGATGAGCTTTCCGGTCGAGGTCGCCGAGGCGCGCGGCGCGCTGGATGCGCGCCGGCCGAGGCTTTGCGCGTTTCTCGAACGCATCCGCGCGCGGCCCGCGTACCGCCGGGCGCTCGAGCGCGGCGGGCCCTACGCGATCGCGCGCTGATGGCGCAGCCGGTCTATCTCACCGAGGACATCCGCCGGATCGAGGCGGCCGCAGGCGACGCCCCGCTCATGGAGCGCGCGGGGGCGGCGGCGGCCGCGCTCGCCGCCTCGCTCCTTGCCGATCGCGCAAAAGACATCCTGGTGCTCGCCGGGCCGGGCAATAACGGCGGCGATGCGCGCGTCGCCGCGCGCATTCTGCGCGAGCAGTTCCACCGCGTGCACGTCGCAACCCGGCCGAGCGAGGTCCCGTCGGGCGCACGCTGGGGGCTGGTGGTGGACGGCCTCTTCGGCATCGGGCTCTCGCGCCCGGTCGAAGGCGAGTACGCGGCGCTCGTCGACTACGCCAACGCCCAGCGCTGCCCGGTGCTCGCGCTCGACGTTCCGAGCGGCATCGCCTCGGACACCGGCGCGGTGCTCGGGCGCGCGGTGCGCGCGACGCACACGATCACGTTCATCGCGCTCAAACCGGGGCTGCTGACGCTTGCGGGGCCCGACCACTGCGGCGCGCTGCGCGTCGCGACGCTCGACCTCGAGCCGGAAAAGCTCCTCGCGCCGCAGGCCTGGGTGGCCGAGCCCGCACTTTTCGCGCATGCGCTCAGGCGGCGCCCGCGCAACTTCCACAAGGGCATGGCCGGCTCGGTCGCGATCCTCGGCGGCGCAGCCGGCATGACCGGCGCGGCGCTGCTTGCGGGCCGCGCGGCGCTCAAGCTCGGCGCCGGGCGCGTCTACGTCGGTCTACTCGACGAATTGCCGGTGGACCCGGGCGCGCCCGAGCTGATGCTGCGGCACCCCGACGATGCGCTCGGACAGGCGCTCGATGCGGTGGTCGCCGGCCCGGGGCTCGGGCGCAGCGCGCGCGCCGAGGTGCTGGTGGGCGCCGTGCTCGCGAGCGAGCTGCCCTGCGTGCTCGACGCCGACGCGCTCAACCTGATCGCCGAAAATCCGGACCTCGCGGCGGCGTGCGCGCGCCGCAGCGCCGATACGCTGCTCACCCCGCACCCGGCCGAGGCGGCGCGCCTGCTCGGCGCGCGCACCGCCGACGTGCAGGCCGACCGCGTCGGCGCCGCGCGCCAGCTCGCGCGCCGCTTTTCCGCGCACGCGCTGCTGAAAGGCGCGGGCAGCGTGATCGCCGCGCGCGACGGACACTGGTTCGTCAATACGTCGGGCAACCCCGGGATGGCCTCCGCCGGAATGGGCGACGTGCTCTCGGGCATCCTCGGCGCGCTGCTCGCGCAAGGCGTGCCCGGCGAGGCGGCGCTCGCGCTCGGCGCGCACCTGCACGGGTGCGCGGCCGACGAATGCGTCGCCGCCGGCGCCGGGCCGGTCGGGCTCGCCGCCTCGGAAACGATCGAGCCGGCGCGGCGTCTCTGGAACCGCTGGCTCGAAGGCCGCGACGCGAGCACCGCGCCTATTCGCAGCGATAGAACGCCAGACGGTTCTGGAAGCTGATCGCGTCGAGGTCTCGGGGATCGCGCACCCCGCCCTTGCCGTCCGACAGGCGCTTTTCCAGTTCCGCGAGCCGGCGCTCGAGGCGCGCCGTTTCCGGTTCGCGCCCGATCGCCGCCAGCCGCTCGCGCAGCGCGCGCGCCTCGGCCGCGCGCCCCTCGGCCTCGGCGAGCGCGACCGCGCGGCGCAGCTTCCTCTTTTCGCAGTGCACCGGCTCGAGCTTCTTCAGGATCTCGACGAACTCGCGCCCCTCGGGCGAGAGCGCGCGCGCGGGCATGCCGGCGCACGCGAGCAGGACGGCGAGCAGCGCGATGCCGGGCGCCCGCTTCATCGCCCGCGCCCTCAGGCCGCCTTGGCGCGCGCTTTGGGCTCGGGGTACGGATAGAGCATGTTCAGCGCGACCGACTGCTGGTTCGCCTGCACCATGCGCACATGCTCGCGGCGCAGCTCGCGCGCGTGCCGAACGCCGCACGAATGCGCGATCATGTCGATCTCGCGGTTCATGTTGAGCGCGTAGTTCGCGACGCGCAGGTATTTTTCCTCGACCACCAGCGCGCGCTGCAGCCGCTTGTTGTGCGTCGTGACGCCGGTGGGACAGGTGTTCTGGTGGCAGCGCAGCGCCTGGATGCAGCCGAGGGCGAACATGAAGCCGCGCGCGGTGTTGACGAAATCGGCGCCGACCGCGAGCGCCCAGGCCGCCTGCGCGGGGGTGACGAGCTTGCCGGAGGCGACCACGCGGATGCGGTTCTTCAGGCCCGCCTCGATCAGCGCATCCACCACGCGCGGCAGCGCCTCCTTGATGGACAGGCTCATGTGGTCGGCGAGCGCCTGCGGCGCGGCGCCCGAGCCGCCTTCGCCGCCGTCCACGACGAGGAAATCGGGCGCGAATTCGAGCCCGCGGCGGTGCACCTGCTCCGCGAGCTCGTGCAGGAAACGCCAGCCGCCGATCGCGGTCTTGACGCCCACCGGGCGGCCGGTGAGATCGCGGATCCAGGCGATCCGGTCGAGCAGCTCGGCCATGTTCGAGATGTCGCGATGCCGGTTCGGGCTGATCGAGTCGCGTCCTTCCGGGATGCCGCGGATTCGCGCGATCTCGGCAGTGACCTTCTTCGCCGGCAGCACCCCCCCCTTGCCGGGCTTTGCGCCCTGCGACAGCTTGATCTCGAACGCCTTCACCACGCGCGCAAGTTCGAGCAGTCGCTCGGGGCTGAGGTTGCCCTCGGCGTCGCGCACCCCGTACTTCGCGGTGCCGATCTGCATGATGAGGTCGCAACCGCCCTCGAGGTGGTACGGCGAAAGGCCCCCTTCGCCGGTATCGAGCCAGCAGCCGGCGACCGCCGCGCCGCGCGAAAGCGCGCGCACTGCCGGCGCCGAGATCGCGCCGTAGCTCATGCCGCTCACGTTGACGATCGAGCGCGCCTCCAACGGCTCGCGCGCGAAGCCCTCGCCGAGCACGAGCGGCGGCGTCGGCAGCCGCTCCTCCTCGAGCACCGGGAACGGATGGTTGACGAACACGAGCGCCCCCGGCGCGTTGATGTCGTAGGTCGAGCCGAAGCCGATCGTGCCGCCCTCGTTCTTCGCGAGCCGGTACACCCAGGCGCGCGTCGCGCGGTTGAACGGCATCTCCTCGCGATCGCCCATGAAGAAGTACTGGCGGAAGTACTCGCCGAGCTGCTCGAAGAAGAACCGCAGGCGGCCGACGACGGGATAGCTGCGCAGCACCGAGTGGCGCTTCTGGGTGATGTCGCGCACGAAGACGAAGACGAGCACGACGATCAGCGCGAAGCCGATCACCGTGCCGATGCCGTAGGACAGCACCTCGACGAGCATGGCGGCCCTCCTCGCCGCCTATGATAGGCGAAACGCGCGCGTCAGACCCGCGCCTTCGCGCGCTTCAGGCGGCGCACGACCGCGAGAATCTCGGCGACGTGATGGCGCGGATTCGCGTCGTAGTCGGCGTGGCGGACGATGCCCTTGCGGTCGATGACGAAGGTCGCGCGCCGCACGCACTCGCGCACGACGCCGTCGAGCTCCCTCTCGTGCAGCACGCCGTAGAGCCGACAGACTTCGCCGTCGGGGTCCGACAGCAGCGGGATCGCGAGCCCGTGGCGGTCGCGGAACTCGGCGTGCGAGAGGCAGTCGTCGCGCGAGACGCCGAGGATGACGGTGTCGCAGCGCGCGAACTCCTCGGCGTGATCGGAAAACGCTTCCGCCTCCATCGCGCCGCCGGGCGAGCGATCGCGCGGATAGAAAAAGAGCACGACGTTCTTGCGTCCGGCGAACGACGCGAGATCGACCATCTCCATGTCGGCGTCCGGCAGCGCAAAACGCGGGGCAGGTTGTCCGATTTTCAGCATGCGCGCGATCGCGCACGATTCTAGTCGCGCGTTCGCGCTTGACAAGACCTGCGCGCGCTCGGCGTCGCGCGCGCCTCACGCGCGCCGCGCCGCCTATAATGCGCCGATGGAGGATCCGCTGCTCGGCGGGCTGACGCCGCGGCAGTTTCTGCGCCGCCACTGGCAGAAGACGCCGCTCCTCGTGCGCCGGGCGCTGCCCGGGTTCGCCGGCGTGATCGGCCGGCGCGCGCTGTTTGCGCTCGCGGCGCGCCCGTACGCCGAGGCGCGTCTCGTCGAGCGACGCGGGGCGCGCTGGCGCGTCACCGAAGCCCCGATCGCGCCGGCGCGCCTTGCGCGCGCCGGCGCGCGCGACTGGACGCTGCTCGTGAACGCGGTCGAGCATCACGCGCCCGCCGCCGAGCGCCTGCTGCGCCGCTTCGCGTTCCTGCCCCAGTGGCGCTTGGACGACGTGATGGTGAGCTACGCCGCGCCCGGCGGCGGCGTCGGCCCGCACTGGGACGCCTACGACGTGTTCCTCGTGCAGGCGCGCGGGCGTCGGCTCTGGCGCCTTGCGCGCCCGCGCGCGTTCCGCACCGTCGAGGGCGCGCCGCTGCGTCTGATCGCCGATTTCCGCGCCGAGGAGGAGTATCTGCTCGAGCCGGGCGACCTGCTCTACCTTCCGCCCGGCTGGGGGCACGACGGCATCGCGCTCGAGCCGTGCATGACGTGTTCGGTCGGCATGCGCGCGCCGCAGGGCGAGGAGCTCGCGGCCGCCTTCCTCGACCATCTGCACGAGCGCGGGCTGCCGGCCGCCGACTACCGCGACCCCGACCGCGCGCCGGCGGCGCGCCCGGCGCACATCGATCGCCGGCTGCTCGAACACGCCGCGCGGCTGCTCGCGGCGATCCGCTGGCGCCGCGCCGACGTCGCGGAATTTCTCGGCCGCTATCTCAGCGCACCGCGCGCCTCGGCGGTGTTCGCGCCGCGGCGCGCTCGCCCGCGCGTACCGCTCGAGCGTTGCGACGCGGTGCTCGATGCGCGTTCGCGCATGCTCTATCGCGGCGCGCAGGTATTCCTGAACGGCGAGTCGTACCGCGTCGCGCGCCGCCAGCGCGCGCCGCTCGCGCGGCTCGCCGACCGGCGGCGCGCGCCCGGCCGGCTGCTCGCGCGCGCGGGCCTTGCGCCGCTCGTTTACGACTGGTATGGCGCCGGCTGGCTGCATCTTGCGCCGGCGGCCGCGCGGCGATGAGCGAAGCGGAATCGCCCGGCGCGGCGCCCGCGCGCGAGTACGTGCGCTTCGATTCGGAAGCCGGCTTTCAGGCGGCGGTCGAGCGGTTGCTCGCGCAGGACGGTCGCGAGCTGCGCATCTTCGATCCGGACCTCGCCGCGCTGCGGCTCGAACGGCGCGCGCGCGTCGAGGCGCTCGAGCGTTTCCTGCGCGCGAGCCGCGCGCGGCGGCTCTACGTCGCGGTGCACGACACCGCGCACCTCACGCGCCGCTGCGCGCGCATGATGGATCTCGTCGCGCGCTTTTCGCACGCGATCCGCATCCACCGCACGCTCGAGGAAATCCGGCACGCGCAGGACGCGTTCCTCGTTCTCGATGCCGCGCACTACGTGCGACGGCCGGCGGCGGCGTATTTCCGCGGCGCGGCCGGTTTTCACGACGAGACCGAGGCGCTCGCGATGCGCGCGCGGTTTCTGGAGATCTGGGCGGCTTCGGAGCCGGGCGTCTCGGCGACCGCCACCGGCCTGTGAGAGCGCACTGCTATAATGCGCCGCGCGCGCCAGCGTCTCTCGGCGCGCACCTCACCCGTTCCACTCACCGAAGGGAGAATCGATGAGCAAGCTGTGGATCGTTGCCGCGGCTACGGCGTTGGCGCTCGCCGCCTGCGGCAAGGAGGAGCCGAAGAAGCCCGCGGCGCCGGCGGCCCCGCCGCCCGCCGAAAAGAAGGCCGACGCGCCGGCGCAGCCCGTCGGCCAGCAGCCGCCTGCGCCGCCGACCGCGCAGCCGGCCGAGCCGCCGAAGGCGGATGCGCCGAAAGCGGAGGCGCCCAAGGCCGAGGAAAAGAAGGCCGAAGAGAAGAAATAGCGCGGCGCCGGAGAACGGCGGCGACCCGACGGGTCGCCGCCGTTTTTCATTCGACGGTCCGCCAGTCGAGACCGCCGTTCTGGGTCGCGACGTCGATCCCGTCCTCGGTGCCGCCGAGCGCGGCCGCGAGCGCCGCGCGCGCTAGCTCAGGGCGGTTGTTCTTCTCCGACAGATGCGCGCAAACGACGTGCTGCAGCCGCGAACGGTCGATCGCGGCGAGCAGCGCCGCCGCGGCGGCGTTCGACAGGTGACCGAACGGCCCGGCGATGCGCGCCTTCAGCCACGGCGGATACGGCCCGCGCGCGAGCAGCGTCTCGTCGTGGTTGCATTCGACGACGAGGGCGTCGCAGCCGCCGAGCGCCGCCGCGACGCTCGCGGTGGGCGACCCGAGGTCGGTGAGCAGGCCGAGCCGCCGCGCGCCGTCCGACAGCACGTACTGAACCGGCTCGCGCGCGTCGTGCGGCACCGCGAACGGCAGCACCTCGAAGTCGCCGAGCGCTAACGGTACGCGCGCCTCCACGATGCGCACCGCCACCTCGGCGCAGGTCGCGCGCGCCTCTTCGAGCGCGCGCAGCGTTCCGAGCGTGAGCCAGACGGGGATGCGCTGCTCGGCTGCGAACGCGAACGCCGACGCCGCGTGATCGCCGTGCTCGTGCGTGAGGAGCACCGCCGAGACGTCGCCCGGCGCGAGCCCGAGCCGCGCAAGACGCCGCGCCGTCTCGCGCGGCGCGAGGCCGCAGTCGACGAGCACGCAGGAGCGCGCGCTCTGTGCCACCCAGCAGTTGCCGCCGCTGCCGCTCGCGAGCGCCGCGAACCGGATCACGGCGCGCCTCGCCGGCCGCGCCGCGGCACTACTTCAGCTGCTCGTAAAGCAGCGCGATGATGCGCCGCGCCGCCGGCGAGCCGTCGGCCGAGCCGTCCCTGTTCAGCACCTGCACCACGCATTTGCCGGCGAACTGCCGGATGTGCACGCGGTACTGCTCGGCCTTCACCTTGGAATCGTCCGAGCGCCAGAACGCAAGCCGCGCGAGCAGCCCGGGGCGGCTCGCGTCCTTCTTCGCCATCTCGGCCTCCGGATCGGCGTAGCGCACGAAATACTGTCCCTTCTGCCGGTCGCGATCCTCGACGGTGAAGCCGACGCGGTCGAGCGCGAGGCCGACGCGCCGCCAGGTGCGGTCGAAGGGTTCGAACACCTCGAGCGTCTCGAATCCGCCGATGCCCTTCGCGAGCGCCGCGCGCGCCGGCGCCTGGCTCTGCGCCGTCGCCAAGGTCTTCTTCGCCTGTTCCTCGTGGGTACCGAGGCGCACCATCAGGCGGCGCAGGAATTCGGCCTCGAGGTCGGGGTCCGGGTTGCGCGGCTGCCACATCGTCTGCTGGCGCGAGGCGTCGACGAACACCTCGACCATGCCGCGGTGGCTGATGTAGATCTCGGTGCCGCCGTCCTCGGCGCGCTCGAGGCGCGTGCGGAATTTGTCGCGCTCCGAGGTCGAATAGATCTGATCGAGCAGCTTGCCGAGCGTCGAGCGGATCCAGTCCTGCGGGATCTTGGCGCGGTTTTCCGCCCAGTCGGTCTCCATCACGCCCGCCTCGGGGACTTCGAGCGAGATGAGAAAGCCGTTCTCCTGCCAGAAGTCCTTGACCAGTCCCCAGATTTTCTCCGGCGGCTCGGCGACCACGAGCCAGCGCTGGGTGCCGGCGCGCTCGATGCGCATCTTCTGCACGTCGGGCAGCACCGAGGTGGCACCCGGCTTCGGCGCGCGCGCAACGCCCGCCTGGTACTCGGAGAACGTCGCCGAGCCGCGGGTGCCTTCGGGCACGACGAAGCGCGTGTCGCGCGCGGGCGTCGTGAGGTCGGGCGGGATCTCGAGCGGCGGCACCGTGCCCGCCGACTTGTAGTCGATCCGGCGGCCCTCGAGCAGCTCGCCCGCGGTCTGGCAGCCGCCGAGCGCGGCGCCGAGCGCCGCGCAGAGCGCGATGCGCGCGAGCCCGTTCACCGCGCCGCCCGCTCGACCACGCGCAGCGGCAGCGCGATGCCCGCCTCGGCGAGGGCTTCGCGCACCGCGTCGTGGCAGCGCTCCGACAGCGGCGCAAGCGGCAGCCGGATGCCCGGTTCGATCATGCCCATCTGCGCGAGCGCCCATTTCACCGGCGCCGGGTTCGTCTCGATGAACAGCCGCTGGTGCAGCGGCAGGAGCCGCAGGTTGATCTCGCGTGCCTTTTTCACGTCGCCCACCAGCGCCGCGGCGCACATCTCGCGCATCAGGCGCGGCGCGACGTTCGCGGTGACCGAGATCACGCCGTGGCCACCGAGCAGGATCAGCGCAAGGCCGCTCGCGTCGTCGCCCGAGTAGATCGCGAAGTGGCGCGGCGCGCGGCGGATGAGGTCGGTCGCGCGCTCGATGTTCGCGGTCGCGTCCTTGATGCCGATGATGCCGGGCACCTCCGCAAGGCGCAGCACCGTGTCGTTCGCGAGGTCGGTGACCGTACGCCCGGGTACGTTGTACAGGATCATCGGCAGGTCCACCGTCTCGGCGATCTTGCGGAAATGCCGGTAGAGGCCTTCCTGCGTCGGCTTGTTGTAGTACGGCACGACCGACAGGCACGCGGTCGCGCCCGCGCGCTTTGCCGCTTCCGTGAGCTCGATCGCCTCGGCGGTCGAGTTGCCGCCGGTGCCGGCGACGATCGGCACGCGGCCGCGCGCGTGCTCGACCGCGATGCGGATGAGCGCCTTGTGCTCGTCGAAGCTCACCGTCGGCGATTCGCCCGTGGTGCCCACCACGACGATCCCGTCGGTGCCTTCGGCGATGTGCCAGTCGATCAGGCTGCGGAAGCGCGCAAGATCCAGGCTTCCGTCTTCGTGCATCGGGGTGACGATCGCGACCAGGCTGCCTGTAATCATCGGATCCCCGCGAGTAGTCGTCGGACAGACGCGCATTCTACTCCTCGGGCGGGCGCGCGGCGCACAACCGCTGGATCTTCGCAGGCCGCGGCGAGGCGACGTCGCCTTCCTCGAACGCGATCACGGCGAGCGCCTTGAACGCGTCCAGCAGTTCGCCGGGGCGCAGCAGAAACTCCGGGCGGCTCGGGCGCCCGTAGCGCTCGTGCCCGACCATGAACGTCTCGTAGATCAGGATTCCGCCGGGCGCGAGCGCGGCCGCAAGGACCGGAAGGAGCGGCCGCCAGAGGTAATGGGTGACGACGATGCCCTCGAAGCGCTCGCCGGCGAACGGCCAGGGGCCGGCTTCGAGGTCGGCCTGAACGAACCGCGCCCCCGGAATGGACTGCGCGACGCGGTCGACCGCGACGACCCGAAGGCCGCGCGCGAGGAACAGGCGCGCATGCCGCCCGGCGCCGCAGGCGACGTCGAGCACCGTGCCGCGCGCGATGCGCGGCGCCCAGGCGAGCACCCAGGGCGAGGGTTCGAGCGGCTCGTGCGCGCTCACGCGGCACCGGCGCGAGGCGAAGCGCGCCGCGCGACCGCGTATACCGCGACGCCGGCCGCCATCACCGCCAGCCCCGCGAGCACCATCGCGCCGAACTTCGGGCCGTAGTCCGGGTTGCGCACGTAATCGACGCTCGACCAGAGCATGTAGAGGCAGGCGCCGACGAACACGAGCGGCACGAGCGGATAGAGCGGCACGCGCGTCTCGGCGTACGCGAGGTCGCCGCGCGACTCACGCGCGCGGAACACGAACAGCGTCAGCCCGGTGAGCAGAAAAAAGGTCCAGAACACGGGCGAGGTGTAGGCGACCATCGCGCTGAAGCCGTCCGGGGTGAACGCGCCCGCGAGCACGAGAACGAGCGAGATCGCGCCCTGAAGGAGCAGCGCGTTCGCCGGCGTGCTGCCCGCCGCGCGCCAGCGCCCGAGTCGTCCGAACGCCGCAAAATCGCGGCTGAACGCCCACGTGGTGCGCGCGCCGGTGAAGATCGCCGCGTTCATCGTCGTGAGCGCCGAGACGCAGACGAGCAGCGCGACCGCGACCGCGCCGGCCTCGCCCGCGACGAGCTTCATCACGTCCGCGGCGACCGCCTTCGATTCGCGCATGCCGCCAAGGCCGAGCGCGGCGAGATACCCCAGGTTGACGAGCAGGTAGAGCAGCGTCACCGCGACGATGCCGATCACCAGCACCTTGCGCATGTTGCGCCGCGGCTCGCGCACCTCGCCGGCGAGATACGCCGCCTCGTTCCAGCCGCCGTAGGTGAGCAGCACGAAGATCATCGCCAGCCCGAAGGCGCCGCTGCCGCCCGCGGCGGGCGCGGGCTCTCGCGGCGCCTCGGCCATCAGTCCCGCGGCGGCGAGCGCGAGCAGCCCGGCGATCAGCACCGTCTCCATCCAGCGCTGCAGGTTCTTGGTCGGCAGCGTGCCGGCGACGTTGAGCGCGGTGAACGCGACGACGCCGATCGCGGCGTAGATCGCCGCGCTGTGCTTGCCGAGCGGCGCGAGCGTGCTCGCGTAGTCGCCGAACACGAAGGCCACCGCGACGATCGCCCCGGTCTGTATCACGGTCATGCGCGACCAGGCGAACAGGAACGCGACCGCGCGGCCGAGTCCGCGCTCAAGGAACCGGTATTCGCCGCCGGTGTCCGGGTGGCGCGCGGCGAGCTCGGCGTACACCAGCGCGCCGCACAGCGACACCACGCCGCCGAGCAGCCACGCGAGCAGGAACTCGGCGCCGCTTGCGCTCGCGCCGGCGACCACGGAGGGCGCCTTGAAGATGCCGACGCCGACGATCATGCCGATCATCAGGAACACGCCGTCGGCGACCGAAAGCATCGGCCGCGGCGCCGCCTCCGTCGCCGGCGCCTGCGCGCGCGGCGCGATCACCGTCTCCTCGCCCGTCGTCGGGCCGGTCACTCTCTCGTCGCGTTCCATGGCAGCGTCCTCGAAGTTTCTCCGTCCGAAATCTCGACCTCGCCCGCGATGCGCGCGCCCGCGACGCGCCCGCGGAAAAGGTGCACGAACCCGCGTCCGCCGACGGTGCCGACGACGGCGAGGCGGATCTCGTCGCCGCGCAACCGCGCGCCGCGCACCGCGACCGTGCCCTCGGCGACGCTCGCCTCGACCTCGAGCAGTTGATAGCGCTGCGCGATGGCGAAGCGCCAGCGCCCGCCGTGCCCGGGCAGCTCGGCGAGCCAGGTGCCGCGCGCATCGGCCGGCATCACCCACAGGTAGATGCGCGAGCGGCCGGGCGGGCCGACGAGCTTTTCGGCGAGCGGCAGCTCGATCATCTCGTCGAACGGCCACGGCCCCATGTCGTAGTCGTGCGAGACGACGCGCGCGCCCGGCGCGAGCTCCGCGAACAGTTTCGGCAGCAGTTTGCGGTTGACGTCGGGCAGCAGATAGAGCGTGACCACCTGCACGCCGCGCAGATCGGTCTCGAAAAGGTCGCGCACCTCGAAGCGCGCGAGCGCCTCGACGCCCGCCCGGCGCGCGTTCTCGCTCGCCAGGCGCACGAGCCGCGGGTCGATGTCGACGCCGAGCCCCTGCGCGCCGTAGCGCTTCGCCGCCTCGATCACGATGCGGCCGTCGCCCGAGCCGAGGTCGACCAGCCGCTCGCCCGGCTTCGGCGCCGCAAGGCGCAGCATGCGCTCGACGACGTCGGGCGGCGAGACGACGAACGGCGTCGTGCCGTCGTCCCAGGCCCAGCTCTGCGCGATCGCGCTCGCGGCGGCGAGCGCAAGGCATGCGGAAATGGCGAGTCTCAAGGACCGTACAATCGCGTCTTCCGCCCCGGTAGCTCAGTGGATAGAGCAGCCCCCTCCTAAGGGGCAGGTCGCACGTTCGATTCGTGTCCGGGGCGCCACCGGTGCGGCCGGCGCAAGTCTATCGGAAAACGCCTAGAAATCCGCGGCGCGCGCCGCGCGCGCCTGCACGCGCCGGTGCTGCCAGAGCGCGGCGGCGAACGAGGCGAGCGCCGCCGCGAGCAGCAGGCCCGAGATCGGGCGCGTCACGAAAAGCCACGGGTTCGCGTCGGTCATGATCGCGCGCACGAGGTTGATCTCGATCTGATCGCCGAGGATCACCCCGAGGATGAACGGCGCGAGCGGAAAGCCCGCCTTCACCATCGCGTAGCCGGCGACGCCGAAGACGAGGAGCACGTAGACGTTCGCCATGGTGTTGTTGAGCGCGTAGGCGCCGACGGTGCACAGCACCAGCACCGCCGGAAAGAGCACCGCCCGCGGGACGCTCACCACACGCAGCATCGCGCGCGCCCCGAGCGCAAGCATCGCCACCATCAGCGGGTGCGCGAGGATGTAGGCGGCGAAGATTCCGTAGGCGAGCGCCGCGTTCTGCGCGATGAACAGCGGTCCGGACTGGATGCCGTGGATCGTGAGCGCGCCGAGCATCACGGCGGTCACCGCATCGCCCGGGATGCCGAACGCCATGATGGTGACGAGCGAGCCGCCGACGTTGGCGCTGTTCGCCGACTCCGAGGCGACGATGCCCTCGGGCGTGCCGGTGCCGAAGCGTTCCGGATGGCGCGAAAGCCGCTTCGCCTGGTCCCAGGCGAACATGCTCGCCGCGCTGCCGCCGATCGCCGGCAGCACCCCGATCAGCACGCCGATGAACGAGAACCAGACCAGCCGCACGGGCCGCGAGACGATCTCCCAGATCACTTTCGCATGCGAGACCGCGAGCGCGAGCGCGCGCTGCGCGCGGGCTGCCGCCTGCGCCGGGCCGCCCATGCGCTCCACTTCCTGCATCACCTGCGAGAACGCGAACACGCCGATCAGCACCGGAAGGAAATCGATGCCGCCGCGCAGGAACGCGATGCCGAACGTGAGCCGCTCCTGGCCCATCACCGGATCGTTGCCGATCACGGTGACCACCAGCCCGAGCATGCCGGCGACGAGCCCCTTCAGGATCGAAGCCTCGACGAGCCCGGCGACCATCGAGAGCGCGAGCACGAACAGCGAAAAAAACTCCCAGGGACCGAACTGAAGGGCAAAGCGCGCAAGCGGCCCGGTCGCGCCGACGAGGAACACCGCGCCGAGCAGGCCGCCGAGGAAGGATGCCCAGATGCCGAGCCACAAGGCGCGCCCGGGTTCGCCCTTGCGCGCGAGCGCATGCCCGTCGAACGTGGTGGCGATCGCCGAGGGCGTGCCCGGAATGCCGAGGAGGATCGCGGTGACCAGCCCGCCCGCCGAGCCGCCGACGTAGACGCCGACCATCGCCGCGAGCCCCTGCAGCGGATCGAGGCCGAAGGTGAACGGCAGCACGACGATGATCGTCATCGTGATCGTGACGCCGGGCAGCGCCCCGCCGACGATGCCGGCGAGCGTGCCGGCGGCGAGCGGCACGAGGTACTTCGGCGCGAACATGCCCTGCAGGGCATCGAGCAGCAGTTCGAACATCGGCTAGAAACCGGTCCAGCTGCCGCGCGGAAGCAGCACGAGCAGGTAGCGCTCGAAGACGAGCCAGGCGGCCGCGGCGGTCGCGAATCCGACGAGTGCCGCGCGCGCGAGCCCGCGCGCCCCGCGCGGCGGATCCAAGAGCGCGTTCGCCGCCGCGACGTACGCGAACGTGGCAAGCCGGAACCCGAGGAGCGGCATAAGCCCGGCGTAGGCGCCGAAGAGCGCGAACTGGAGCCCCACCGCGAGGTAGTTCGCCGCGCGCGGCTCGGGCGTCTCTGCCGCCGTGCGCCGGCGCGCGCGCAGCGCGTCGGCGAGCGCGAGCGCCAGTCCCAGCGCGGCGGTCAGGCCAAGGACGATCCGGGGATAGAACCCCGGCCCGATCGGCACGAGGGGATTTTGCTTGAGCCCGAGCGTGAGGGCGAAAAAAACGAGGCTCGTCGCGGCGACGACGAGCCCCGCCCAGCCGTCCTTCGACAGCATCAGCGCTTGAGCAGCCCGAGGTCCCTCGCGAGGTTGCGGGTGAGTTCGTCGTTCTGCCTGAGCCAGGCGGCGTAGGTCGCGCGGTCCATGAAGCGCACGTCGGTGCCCTGCTTGCGCATCGCCTCGGCGAACGCCGGCTCGCGCGCCGCGGCGCCGCAGGCCGCCTCGAGCCGCGCGATCACCGCCGCGGGCGTGCCCTTCGGCACCATGAGGCCGCGGTTGACGTCGTAGACGACGTTGACCCCCAGTTCCTTCAGCGTCGGCACGTTCGGCATCTCGGGGTGGCGCTTCTCGGTCGCGATCGCGATGAACTTCAGCTCGCCCGCCTCGACCTTCGCCTTCTGCGTGAGGTTCGCGTCGGTGAGGTCGACGTGCCCGCCGAGGATCGCGTTCATGCGCGGCGCGAGCCCTTCGTAGGACACGTACTTGAACTTGATCCCGGCGGCCTTCTCGATCAGCGCGGGAAAGAAGTGGCTCGTCGAGCCGAGGGTCGCCCCGACGGTGATCTGCCCCGGCCGCGCTTTTGCGTCCGCAAGGAGCCCCTGCCAGTCCTTCCACGGCGTCTTCGGGCTCGCGGTGAGCACCGAGGGCGTGGAGGCGATGAGGCAGATCGGCTCGAAATCGGTGTACTGCACGTCGGCGATGCCGGTGTAGTAGGTGCTGTGGATGTAGTCGTGCACCGCGTAAAGCGTGTAGCCGTCGGCGGGCGCCTCTTTCGCCTCTTTTGCGCCGCGCGTGCCGGAGGCGCCGGCGACGTTGGCGATCACCACCGGCTGGCCGAGCTGCTTCTGCAAGAGCGGCGCGAACGGCCGGAAGATGTTGTCGGTGTCGCCGCCCGCCGGCCAGGGCACGATGAGCTTGATCGGGCGATCGGGGTACTGCGCGAGCGCGCAAAGCGGCGCCGCGAGCGCGAGAACGAGCGTCAGGGCGATGCGTGTCATGGTTCCCTCCTCCAAAGGTGCACGCATTCTAGCGACAGCGCGCCCCGGGCGCGAACCGGGGGCGGCCGCCCCGCGCCGCCCGACGGCACGGGGCGGCCTGCGCGGCGCTATCCCTTCTGCGAGCGGCGCGCCTCCTCGCGCTTTCGCAGCTCCTTTCTCTGCACCTTGCCGGTGGTCGTCATCGGAAGCGCGTCGATGAACTCGATCTCGCGCGGATACTCGTACGGCGCAAGGCGCCCGCGCACGTGGTTCTGGATGTCCTCGACGAGCGCCGCAGAGGGCTCATGGCCCGGCTGCAGCACGAGTTCCACGGCGGCGACGGACTGCGGCTGCGCGTGCGGCAGGTGCTGGTGTGCACGTCGCTGGCCACGCACCGCCCGCAGCCGATCCCCGACGACTTGCGCGCGGCGATGCAAGCCTACCTGGAGACCGCATGAAGACCGTCCTGCAACCGCCCGGCTGGGCCACGCCGAAGGGCTATGCGAACGGCGTCGCCGCGACCGGCCGCCAGGTGTTCGTCGCCGGCATGATCGGCTGGAATGCGCAGCAGCGCTTCGACAGCGACGACTTCGTCGCCCAGGTGCGGCAGGCGCTCGTCAACGTCGTCGCGGTGCTCGCGCAGGCCGGCGCCGAGCCGCGCCACATCACGCGGATGACGTGGTACCTGACCGACAAGCGCGAGTACCTCGCACGTGGGCGCGAAGTCGGTGCCGTGTTCCGCGAGGTGATCGGCGACTACGCGATCGCGATGACGGCTGTCGTCGTCGCGGCGCTGATCGAGGACCGCGCGAAGGTCGAGATCGAGGTCACCGCCGTCGTGCCTGAGTGAGCGTGCGGGTACGATGCCGCGGATGAACGCCAGCGACCCGCGCGACCCCGACGATCTCGACGACGACCCCGGCGCGCCGCCGGCGCCGCTCGAAGGCCTCGAACTCGCCACCGGCGACGACCCGACGGCCAGCGTGATCGTGCTGCACGGGCTCGGCGCCGACGGCACCGACTTCGTGCCGGTCGTGCAGATGCTCGACCTGGGCAACGTCGGCGCGGTGCGCTTCGTGCTGCCGCACGCGCCGGTGCGCGAAGTCACGATCAACGGCGGCTTCCCGATGCGCGCGTGGTACGACATCCTCGCCGACGACCTCGGCCAGCGCAGCGGCCGCGAGGACGAGGCCGGCCTGCGCGCCTCGATGGCGCTCGTGCTCGCGATGGT
>JAOAFL010000037.1 GCA_026416295.1 Burkholderiales bacterium
TCGATACGCTGCGCTACGCGGGAATCGCGGCGCCGGACGCTCCGGTGCACCGCGTCGAGGTGCGGGGAAAGACGACGAGCCTCGAGGTGGTCGCGGTCGGAGATCCGCAGGCGTTGCTTGCGGCCGCGCCAAGGCGTTGACGGCGCGAAGGCTGGCGCAATGCTTTGCGTGCTTGGGTTCAGCCGCGGGCGCCGTCGGCGCGCACGGTCCGCCGCAATAGCACGAGCACCGCGAGCGCGAACGCCGCGCCGCAGGCGAAAGTGGCGGGCGAGCCCAGCCGGTCCCAGAGCCAGCCGGCGAGCACGCTCGCCGCGAGCGTCGCGACGCCGCTTGCGAGGTTGAAGATCCCGAACGCGGTGCCGCGCAGGTGCGAAGGCGCTGCCGCCGCGACCATCGCCGCAAGGAGCCCCTGCGTGAGGCCCATGTGCAAGCCCCAGAGCGCGATGCCGGCGGCGACCGCCGCAAGGCCCCCGGCGAGCGCGAGCACGAGATCGGCGGCGACGAGCAGCGCAAGCCCCCAACCGAGGAGCCGTCGCCGGCTCATGCGGTCGGCGAGCCTGCCGGCCGGATACGCGGAGGCGGCGTAGACCGCGTTCATCAGCACGAAGACGAGCGGCGCGTACGCTTCGGCGAGTCCCGCCTCGTGCGCGCGCAGGACGAGAAACGCCTCGCTGAAGCGCGCGAGCGCGAACACCGCGCCTGCGGCGACGACGAACCAGAAGCCGCGATCGAACGCGGCGAGCGTATGCCGGCGAAACGCGTTCGCCGTTTCCGCGGCGCGCGGCGACGGCGCCGCCGGCTCGCGCACACCGAAAACGAGGAGCAGCACCGCCGCCGAGGCAGGCAGAACGGCGGCCCAGAACACCGCGCGAAAATCCCCCGCCCAGGCGAGCATCAGGCCGACCGCGGCGAGCGGTCCGAGGAACGCGCCGACGGTATCGAGCGCCTGGCGCAGCCCGTAGGCGGCGCCGCGCGTCTGCGGCGGCGTGAGATCGGCAACCAGCGCATCGCGCGGCGCCGCGCGCACGCCCTTGCCGACGCGGTCGATGAAGCGCGCGGCGAGCACCCAGCCGACGCCGGGCGCAAGCGCAAAAAGCGGCTTGGCGAGGGCGCCGAGCGCGTAGCCCGCCACCGCAAGCGGCTTGCGCCGCCCCAACCGGTCGCTGAGCGCGCCGGAGAACACGCGGACGATGAGCGCGGTGGACTCGGCGATGCCCTCGACGATGCCGACCGCAAGCGCGCTCGCGCCGAGCCCTGCGACCATGAACACGGGCAGCAGGCTGTGGATCATCTCCGAGGAGACGTCCATCGCCAGGCTCACGAAGCCGAGCATCCAAACGCCGCGCGGGACCGATTCCCTCATCGCCCGCCTGCGCGCGCGCCCTCTAGCCTTTCAGCCGCCCGCGCCCTGTGGCTCGGTGATGCCGAACTCGGCCTCCGAGAGCGAATACACGAGCCGCAGCCCCTCGGCGGCGACGCGGGCGAGCAGCGCCTCCGCGAGCGAACGGCTCGTGAAGAACACCACCTGCACCGGGAGGTTTCCGGCGAGCTCGAAGAACGTCTGCTCGTGCAGCACGCCGTGGCGGCCGTAGCCCGCGATCGCGCGAAACGCGGATCCTCCCGAGATGCCCGCGCGCCGCGCCTCGGCGAGCAGCCACTCGAAAAGGAGCTGGCCGCGGTGTCGCTCGCCCTCGTGCACGAAAAAGCGCAGCACCGCGCCTTTCATCGCTCTCAGTGCCTCCAGGCGTTCCAGCTCGCGATGCCGAGCAGCGTCATCGCGATCGAGCCGGCGAGGTGACCGACCGAGTGCAGCACCCACCATCCGTACTGCGCGCGCGCAAGCAGCGCGACCGCCTCGGCCGAGAAAGTCGAAAACGTCGTCAGCCCGCCCAGAAAGCCGGTGACGACGAAGAGCCTCACTTCGGGAGCGACCGCCGAGTGCTCGCCGAAGAACGCGACCGCGAGCCCCACCAGGTAGCCGCCGACCAGGTTCGCGGCGAGCGTGCCGAGCGGAAGCGGCGGCAGCAGCGGATTCAGCCAGCCGCCGAGCGCCCAGCGCAGCCACGCGCCGAGCGCCGCACCGATGCCGACCGCGGCGATCGCGCCGAGCGGCATCAGACGGCCTTGCGCGCCGGTTCCTGCCAGCGCGCCGCGGCCGCGTCGTCGGAGGCACGCGCCTCGACCCAGCGCTCGCCCTGCGCGGTCTGCTCCTTCTTCCAGAAGGGCGCGCGGGTCTTGAGGTAGTCCATGATGAATTCGCAGGCTGCAAAAGCGTCGCCCCGGTGCGCGGAGGCGACCGCCACAAGCACGATCCGGTCACCCGGTTTCAGCTCGCCCACGCGGTGAATGACGGTGCAGCCACGCACCTGCCAGCGCCGCATCGCCTCCCCGACGATCGCGCGAATCGCTTTTTCGGTCATGCCGGGGTAGTGCTCGAGCGTCATCGCGCCGACCCGCGCGCCTTCGTTTTCGTCGCGCACGAGCCCGACGAAACTCGCCACCGCGCCGACCGCAGTCTCGCGCGCGAGCGCCGCGATCTCGGCGCCGGGATCGAAGTCCTCGCGCTGGACGACGATCTTCATCCGCCGGTCACCGGAGGAAAAAAGGCCACTTCGTCGCCCGGTCGAACGGCGGCCGTGGGCGGCACCATTTCCTGGTTGACCGCCGCGCGCAAGGCCCGGGACTCGCCGAGCGCCTCGGCCCAAGGGCCGCCGCGCGCGCGCAGATGCGCGCGCAGCGCCGCGATCGTCGTCACTCCGGCCGGAAGCTCAATCTCTTCGGCGTCGCAGCCGACCTTCTCGCGCACGCTGGCGAAGTAGAGAACCCTGATCGTGTCCGTCACCGGAAAAGCTCCGAATACGGCAGGAAACGCACCCGGTCGCCCCGCCGGATCGCCCGGTTCGGGGGATTGTCCACCAGCCCGTCGGCCCACGCGGTCGAAGTGAGCACCGCCGAATCCTGGGTGGGATACAGATCCAGCCCGCCCTGCGCGTTCCATTTTACGCGCAGGAATTCGCGCCGCGCATCCGGCTCCGGCCAGTCGAAGTCGGCGCGCGCCTCGATCGCGCGCGG
>JAOAFL010000039.1 GCA_026416295.1 Burkholderiales bacterium
GCGCGGCTCGGCCGGCCTTCGGCCGACCGCCTCCGGCTCGTTCGCGGCAGCCATATCGTGGTTCCGGCGCTCTACCCGGGCGAGCATGCGTTCATCCTGCAGAACGACGACCGGCGCGTGGTGTTCATGATCCCGTACGAAGCGCGCTTCACGCTCGTCGGAACGACCGACGTCGCGCACCCGAGCGCCGCGGAGCCTGCGCGCGCGACCGACGCCGAAGTCGAGTACCTCTGCCGCGCGGTGAACCGCTATCTCGCGCGCCCGCTGCGACCGCAGGACGCGGTCTGGACGTACGCCGGCGTGCGGCCGCTCTACGACGACGGCGGCGCGGACCCCTCGAAGGTGACGCGCGATTACGCGCTGCGCGTCGACGACGAAGCGGGCGAGGCGCCGGTGCTGTCGGTCTTCGGCGGAAAAATCACCACCTACCGGCGCCTCGCGGAGCACGCGCTCGAGCGGCTGCGGCCGTACTTTGCCGGCATGGGTCCGCCCTGGACCGCATCGACGCCGCTCGCCGCGAGCGACTTCGGCGCAAGCCGGGCCGAAGCACGCGCGGCGTTTTTCGCCCGCCATGCGCATTTGCCGCTCGAAGTCCGGCAAGGGCTCTTTCGCCGCCACGGGGCGCGCGCGATGCAGATCGCCGGCGACGGCGATCTCGGCGAGCATTACGGCGCCGGGCTCACCGAACGGGAGCTCGCCTGGTTCGTCGAGCACGAATGGGCGCGCGAGCTCGACGACGTGCTCTGGCGAAGGACGAAAGCCGGGCTCGTGCTGGAGGAGGCCGCGCGCCGGCGCGTGCGCGCGGCGCTCGAGCGGCTCGCATGAGACCGCTCGCCGAGCTGCGCGACGCGGCGCGGCTGAAAGGGCTGCTCTTCGACATCGACGACACGCTGACGACCGAGGGCGCGCTCACCGCCGAGGCGTACGCCGCGATGGAGCGCCTGAAACGCGCCGGCCGCGTGCTCGTGCCGGTCACCGGGAGGCCCGCCGGCTGGTGCGACCAGATCGCGCGCCTGTGGCCGGTCGATGCCGTGATCGGCGAAAACGGCGCGTTCTGGTTCGCGCGCGCTGGCCGTCGCATCGAGCGGCGCTGGCTGGAGGACGCGGCGACGCGCGCGGCAAAGCGCGCGCGGCTTGCCGCGATCGCCGAACGCATCCTCGCCGAGGTGCCCGGTTGCGCGCTCGCCGCCGATCAGCCCTGGCGCGAGACGGATCTCGCGATCGACTGGTGCGAGGACGTCGCACCGCTGCCGCTCTCGGCTGCAGAGCGCATCCGGGCGATCATGGAGGCGGCCGGGCTGACCGCGAAAATCAGCTCGATCCACGTGAACGGCTGGTTCGGCGACTGGGACAAGCTCGCCACCGCGAAAATCCTTTTTGCCGAGCGCTACGGCGTGGACGCGGCGCGCCTGCGCACCGACTAAGCGTTCGTCGGCGACTCTCCGAACGACGCGCCGATGTTCGCGTTCTTCGACCATTCGGTCGGTGTGGCGAACGTGCGGCGCTTCGCCGGGCGGCTTTCCGCGGCGCCGCGCTACGTCACCGAGCGCGCCTCGGGCGCCGGCTTCGCCGAGCTCGCGGCGCACCTCGTCTGCGCGCGCTGACGCCGGGCGCGGTCGAATTCGCCGGCGGCTGCGCGCGCTGGCCGGTTAGAATCCGCCGGCAATGCCCGGACCGCTCTCGCACATCCGCGTTCTCGACCTCTCGCGCGTGCTCGCCGGCCCGTGGGCGACTCAGAACCTCGCCGATCTGGGCGCTGAGGTGATCAAGGTGGAGCGGCCCGGGGTGGGCGACGACTCGCGCGCCTTCGGCCCGCCGTGGATCAAGGATCGCGCCGGCCGCGACACCAGGGACTCCGCCTACTTCACCTCCGCCAACCGCGGCAAGAAGTCGGTCACCGTCAACCTCGCGCATCCCGAGGGGCAGGCGCTCGTTCGCGAACTCGCTGCGCGCTGCGACGTCCTGGTCGAGAATTTCAAGTACGGCGACCTCGCGCGCTACGGGCTCGCGTGGGACGATCTGCGCACGGTCAACCCCCGGCTCGTTTACTGCTCGATCACCGGCTTCGGCCACACCGGCCCGTACCGCGACCGCCCGGGCTACGACTTCATGATCCAGGGCATGGGCGGCATGATGAGCGTCACCGGCGAACCCGACGGGCCGCCGATGCGGGCGGGCGTTCCCGTCGCCGACATCGTCACCGGGATGTACGCGACGATCGCGATCTGCGCGGCGCTCGCGCATCGCGCCGAGAGCGGCGTCGGCCAGCACCTCGATCTCGCGCTCCTCGACTCGCAGATCGCGCTTCTCGCCTACCAGGCGACCAACTATTTCGCGACCGGCGAGCCGCCGAGGCGGATCGGGAACCTCCACCCGAATATCGTGCCTTACCAGCCGTTTCGCACTGCCGACGGCGACGTCATCCTCGCCTGCGGCAACGACAACCTGTTCCGGCGCTTCTGCGAGGCGGCGGGCTGCGCGCACCTGGCCGCCGATGCGCGCTTTGCGACGAACGGAAAGCGCGTCGAGAACCGCGCCGAGCTGACTCGGCTGCTGGAAGACGTGTTTCGCCGGCGCACCACCCGCGAATGGACCGAGCTGCTCGAGGCCGCTGGCGTCCCGAACGGCCCGATCAACAACCTCGCGCAGGTGTTCGAGGAGCCGCAGGTGAAGGCCCGCTGCGTGCGAATCGAGGTCGATCACCCGACTGCGGGCAAGCTCCCGATGGTCGCCAATCCGATGCGATTCTCGGCGACGCCGCTCGCCTACGACCGCGCGCCGCCGCTGCTTGGCGAGCACACCGAGGAGGTGCTCGCCGGGCTGCTCGGAAAGAGCGCGGAGGAAATGCGCCGACTGCGCGAGGCGGGCGTCATCTGAACGGCGCCGCGCGCGGGCGCGCTCGCCGGCTGCGGCCGGCGCGGAAAGCGGCGAGCCGCGTTCGCCTGCGCGCCTAGTTGTCCACCTTGGCGCCGGAGTCCTTGACCACCTTGGCCCACTTGGCGATCTCGGCCTTCACGAACCGCTCCATCTCCTCCGGCGGCATGCCGCCCGCTTCCGCTCCTTGCTCGGCCCAGATCTTCTTCAGTTCGGGCGTGTTGATCGCGGCGACCACCTCGCGGTACATGCGGTCCTTGATGTCCTTCGGGGTTCCGCGGATCGCCCAGATCCCGTACCAGGTCCGCACTTCGTAGCCCGGCACGCCCGCCTCCTCCACCGTCGGCACGTTCGGCAGCACCGGGTTGCGCACCTTGCTCGTCACCGCCAGCGGTATCAGCTTTCCGGCCTTGATCTGCACCGCCGAGGTTCCCATGCCGTCGAAGGCGAAGTCCACCTGGCCGGCGAGCAGATCGACCATCAGGGGACCGGCGCCGCGGTACGGAACGTGCACGTACTGCGCCCCGGTCATCGTCTTGAACAGCTCGACCGACAGATGGTGCGTGGTTCCCGGGCCGGCCGAGCCGTAGTTGAGCCGGTTCGGGCTGCTGCGCCCGAAGTCGATCAGGTCCTTCAGCGTCTTGAACTTGTCTGCGTGCTTCGGATGGATGACGACGACGTTCGGTACGAACGAGACGACGGTGATCGGCTCGAAGTCGCGCTCGAGGCTGTACTGGAGCTTGGTGTAGAGGCTTTCGGCGATCGTGTGGTGCACCGCGCCGAAGAACCAGTTGTAGCCGTCGGGGGCGCGCTTTGCGGCGTTCGCCGCGCCGACGGTGCCGCCCGCGCCGCCCTGGTTCTCGACGATTACCTGCTGACCGATCGTCTGAGAAAGGCGCGCGGCGATCGGCCGCGCGAACGTGTCGGTGCCGCCGCCCGCCGGAAACGGATTGAGGAAAGTGATCGGCTTGGACGGCCAGGTCTGCGCCTGCGCAGCGAGCGCCCCCGCGGCGAGCGCCGCGGCGATGACGGTTCTCAGCATCGTTTCCTCCTCCAGATCGCGATACGCGCCTCGCGACAGATGATACCGCAGCCCGCGCCCGGCTCAGGCCGCCGCGCGCACCGGGCTCGCCCGGCAAGCGGCGAGATAGTCGAGCGCCGCCTGAACGCCCTCCTTTTTCACCGGCACGCCGGCAAGCGCAAGCCCCATCTCGCAACCGGCGAGCGTGCCGGCGAGCGTGAGATCGTTGAAGTCGCCGAGGTGGCCGATGCGGAACACCTTGCCGGCGAGCTTGCCGAGACCGGTGCCGAGCGAAAGGTCGAAGTGCTCGAGAATC
>JAOAFL010000075.1 GCA_026416295.1 Burkholderiales bacterium
GGTCTGGATCGAGCACCCGGCGAAGTCGTACGAGGCGCACGAGCAGCTCACCGCGCACGCCGAGGCGATCCTCCGGAAGCTGGAGCTGCCTTACCGGGTGGTGACGCTGTGCACCGGCGACATGGGGTTCGCCGCGGCGAAGACCTACGACCTCGAGGTGTGGTTGCCGGGGCAGAACGCCTACCGCGAGATCTCGTCCTGCTCCAACTTCGAGGCGTTCCAGGCGCGCCGCATGCACGCGCGGTTCCGTAACGACAAAGGACGGCCCGAGCTGGTGCACACGCTGAACGGCTCGGGGCTCGCCGTCGGCCGCACGCTGATCGCGGTGCTCGAGAACTGGCAGAACGCCGACGGCTCGGTGACGGTGCCGCCCGCGCTGCGGCCCTACATGGGAGGGCTGGACACCCTGCGGCCGCTTTGAGCGACGGCGCAGGCGGCGCGGCGCGCGGCCGCGCCGGGCGCGGCTGATACAATGCGCCCCTGCGTTTCGACCGCGGAGAGATGGCAGAGTGGTCGAATGCGGCAGACTCGAAATCTGTTGTACCCGCAAGGGTACCGGGGGTTCGAATCCCTCTCTCTCCGCCAACCCGATTCCGCACTCCGCAACCGCTCGCTCCGTCGATCATGAACGCGCCGCCGTTGCCGCAAACCCAGTTCGATCCCTCGATCGCCCGATTCGGGGCCTCGCGCACGCAAAAGCGCCTGGAAGACGACCGGCTGCTCGCAGGCCGCGGCCTTTTCAGCGACGACCGGAACTTGCCCGGCCAGGCGTGGATGGTCGTCGTTCGTTCGCCGCACGCGCACGCGCGCATCGTCTCGATCGAGGCGAACGACGCGCGCGCGGCGCCGGGCGTGCTCGCCGTCTACACCGCCGCCGACCTGAAGGCCGACGGCGTAGGGGCGCTTCCGATACCGCCGCTTTTTCAGCGCGCGGACGGCGCGCCCGCGGCTGCGCCGCCGCGCACGCTGCTCGCCGAGGCAAGAGTCCTCTACGTCGGCCATCCGGTCGCGGCGGTGATCGCGGAATCGCGCGCGCAAGCGCAGGATGCAGCCGAACTCGTCTCAGTCCAGTACGAGCCGCTGCCGTGCGCGGTGACGCCCGAGCAGGCTCTCGCCCCCGGCGCGCCGGTGCTCTGGCCCGAGGCGCCGGACAACATCGCGGCGGAGGCGCGCTACGGCGATCCGGCGGCGGTCGAGGCGGCGTTCGCGCGCGCCGCGCACGTCGTCGAGGTCGCGATCGTGAACCAGCGGCTCGCCGCCGTGCCGCTCGAGCCGCGCGCGGCGCTCGCCGAATACCGCGACGGGCGCTTCACGCTCTACACCCAGACGCAGCAGCCGACGGCGGCGCGCGATGCGCTCGCCGCGGCGTTCGGCACGAAGCCGGAGACCTTTCGCGTCGTCGTCGGCGACATGGGCGGCGGCTTCGGCATGAAGACCGGCGTCTACGTCGAGGACGGGCTCGCCTGCTACGCAGCGCGCAAGCTCGGCCGCGCGGTGAAGTGGCGCGCAGACCGCAGCGAGGAGTTCCTCGCCGCGCACATGGGGCGAGATCAGCACTTTCGCGCACGGCTCGCGCTCGATGCCGAGGGGCGGATCCTCGCGCTCGAGGTGGACGCGCTCGCCAACCTCGGCGCGGTGCCGGTCGCCTCGACGATGATCGTTCCGCTCGGCCTCGGGCCGAAGGTGGTGACCTCGGTCTATCGGGTCCCGGCGGTGGCATACCGCGTGCGCGGCGTGCTCACGAACACGATGGCCACCGGCGCGTACCGCGGCGCCGGCCGCCCGGAGGCGAACTTCCTGATCGAGCGCCTGATGGACAAGGCGGCGCGCAGGCTGGGGATCGACCGCGCCGAGATCCGTCGGCGCAACTTCGTGCCGCCGGAGGCGTTTCCGTGGCGCACCTGGCTCGGGGACGTATACGATTCGGGCGAATTCGCGAGAATGCTCGAGGCGGCCTTGAAGGCCGCCGATGTCGCCGGATTCGCCGCGCGCCGCGAGCAATCGCGCCGCCGCGGCCGGTTGCGCGGGCTCGGCATCGCGGCGTATCTGGAATGGACCGGGGCGCTTCCGACCGAAACGGCGGACATCGAGGTCGCGGCAGACGGCACGGTCACGGTCTACTCCGGCACGATGGCGATGGGGCAGGGGCTCGAGACGTGCTACGCGCAGCTCGTCTCCGAGGTGCTCGGGATCGCGCCGGAGAAGGTGCGCATCGTTCAGGGAGACACCGATCGCGCGAACGGCGTGGGCAGCGTCGGTTCCCGCTCGGCTTTCGTCGGCGGCTCGGCGGTGGCTGCCGCCGGTCGCGAGGTGATCGTGCGCGGAAGGGCGCTTGCGGCCGAGGCGCTCGAGGCGGCGGCACCCGATCTCGAATACCGCGACGGGCGCTTCGTCGTCGCCGGCACCGACCGCTCGATCGCGCTCGCGGACCTCGCCGCGCGCCAGCCCGAGGGGCGGTTCCGCGTCTCGGCGACCGAGACGCCGTCTGCGCCCTCGTGGCCGAACGGCGCGCAGGTCGCCGAGGTCGAGATCGACCCGGAGACCGGCGAGGTGACGCTCGCCGCGATCGCGAGCGCCGACGACATCGGCCGCATCATCAACCGCACAATCGTCGAAGGGCAGATCCACGGCGGCATCGCGCAGGGCGCGGGGCAGGCGCTTTGGGAGGCGGTCCGCTACGACCCGGAGAGCGGGCAGCTTCTCACCGGCTCGCTCATGGACTACTGTCTGCCGCGCGCCGACCAGTTGCCGCCGATGCATCCGGCGTTCGACGAGAGCGTGCCCTGTCGCACCAACCTTCTCGGCGTGAAAGGCGTCGGCGAACTCGGCACGATCGGCGCCACTCCCGCGATCGTGAGCGCGGTGCTCGATGCCCTCGCCGAGCGCGGCATCGAGGACCTCGACATGCCGCTCACCTCCGAGAGAATCTGGCGCGCGCTCGCCGGGGTATAGTCGGCCCCCGGAGGGGGCATGGCGGCGCTGGCCGGCTGGAGGGTGCGCGCGCGCAAGCGCGACTTGCGCCTGCTCGTGGGCGCGCTCGCCGCGTCGGTGGTGCTGCACGTCGCGTTCGCCCTGGGTTTTCCCCAGTGGGTCGCGCGCGAACACATGCGGATCGTGCCCGGCGCCATCCGCGCGCGGCTCGCGGCGCCCGAGGCGCCGCCTGCGCAGGTGCCGCGCGCAGAACCGGCGCGCGACGGCACCGCCGCGCGCGAGCCGCCGCCGCAGCGCTCCGCGGTGCGCGGACCCCCGAGCGCACGGACCGAGTCCTCGGACGCTTCCGCGAGCGCAGCCGCCGGGCTCCCGCCGCCTGCGGCGACGCCGGCTGCCGCGCCCGGCGCGGAGCCGGCGCCGGCGAGCGCCGCCGAACCGGCGCCGCCCGCGGTCGCGCCGCCCGCAGAGCGCGCCGCAGCGATCGAGCGCGAACGGGCGGCCGCCGCGGGGTTTTCCGCGGCCGAGGAGGCGAACACGCTCGCGCAGTACCGGATCGCGCTCATGGAGGCGGCGCGCGCGTTCCGCCGCTACCCGCGCCTTGCGCGCGAAAACAACTGGCAGGGGCGCGTCACCGTGCGCGTCGCGATCGCACCGGGCGGCGCCCTCGCGGCGGTCGCAGTCGCCTCGAGCAGCGGCTATCCGGTGCTCGATCAGCAGGCGCTCGACATGCTCCGCAGCGCGCAGGCGCGCACACCCGTTCCGCCGGCGCTGCGCGGGCGCGAGTTCAGCGTCGAGATCCCGGTGATTTTCGACCTGAGGGAGGAGTGAGGCAGCGCGCGCCGCGTTAGCCGCGGGGCGCAAAAGCGACCACGTGATCGGCGTCCAGCCGGATGCCGATTTTCTCGCCGATCGCGTGGTTGTGGTGCGAGGGCACGAGCGCGAGCACCTGCCGGCCGCTGTCCAGCCGCAGCGTATAGAGGATCTCGGCGCCGCGGAACGCCTTGTGCACCACCTCGGCGCGCGTGGGGGAGGCGTCGTCGTGCACCACGTCGTCGGGCCGAAGCAGCACCTCCGCGACACAGCCGCGGCCGCAGGCGTCGCAGCCCCGTTCGCACTGGTGGGGGATCTCGCCCTCCAGCACGCCCAGCTCGATCTCGACCCGGCGCGAGCTGAGCACGCGCGCCGGCAGAAAAACGCCCTGCCCGACGAAATCGGCGACGAAGCGGCTCGCCGGCCGGTGGTAAAGATTGTAGGCGCTGTCCCATTGCTCGATGCGGCCGTCGCGCAGCACGCCGATCTCGTCGGCGAGCGCGAACGCCTCGTGCTGGTCGTGGGTGACGAGAATCGCGGTCGCCCCCGAGGCCTTGATGATGTCGCGCACCTCGAGCGAGAGCTTCTCGCGCAGATCGGTGTCGAGGCTGGAGAACGGCTCGTCGAGAAGCAGGAGTTCCGGCCGCGGCGCGAGCGCGCGCGCGATCGCGACGCGCTGCTGCTGGCCGCCGGACAGTTCGTGCGGGTACTTGTCGAGCAGCCCCTCGAGGCCGGTGAGTTCGGCCAGTTCGCGCACGCGCGCGCGCGCCTCGGCGCGCGGCAGGCCGAAGGCGATGTTCGCCGCCGCCGTCAGGTGCGGAAACAGCGCGTGCTCCTGGAATACCATTCCGACGCGGCGCTTCTCGGGCGGCACGTGCCGCGCGGGCGAGGACACCTCGACGCCGGCGAGAAGAATCCGTCCTGCGCGCGGCGTCTCGAAGCCGGCGATACAGCGCAGCACCGTGGTCTTGCCGCAGCCGCTCGGACCGAGCAGGCAGCCGATCGCGCCGCGCGCGAGCGAGAACGACAGGTCGCGCACGACTTCGTGGCCGTTGTAGGCGTGGGCGAGATGCTCGACGACGAGAAGCGGTGCGTCGGTCGCGGACATCGCCGAAATTGTAGCAAGAATCATTCTTGTTAGAATCGGGAGTGCTTGATTTTCAAAGGATCGGGATACTCGGCGCGATATCGTTTGCCTCGGCCGGGCTGATTCTGCTGCCGATCGTCTCGGTGCTCGCGAGCCTCGCGAGCCCGGCGACCGAGACCTGGTCCCACCTTGCGAACACGGTGCTCGGCACCTACGTCGCGAACACCGCGCTGCTCGCGGCGGGGGTTGCGGCGGGTGTCATCGCGATCGGCGTGCCGAGCGCTTGGCTCGTCACTGCCTACGAGTTCCGCGGGCGGCGTTTGCTCGAATGGATGCTCGCGCTCCCGCTCGCGATGCCGGCATACGTGATGGCGTACGCGTACACCGACTGGCTGCAGTTCACCGGTCCGGTGCAATCCGCGCTTCGCGCGCTCACCGGCTGGCAGGCGCGCGAGTACTGGTTTCCCGAGATCCGCTCGCTGCCGGGCGCGGTCGCGGTGCTGTCGTTCGCGTTCTATCCGTACGTGTACCTCCTCGCGCGCACCGCGTTCGCCGACACTTCGCGCAGCGCGCTCGAGGCCGGGCGGCTTGCGGGTCTGAGCGCCTGGGGAAGCTTCTGGCGCGTGGCGCTTCCGATGGCGCGGCCGGCGATCGCCGCCGGAACCGCGCTCGCGCTGATGGAAACGCTCGCCGACTTCGGCACGGTGTCCTATTTTGCGCTCGAGGTATTCACGACCGGCATCTTCAAGGCGTGGCTCGCGATGGGCGATCTCGCTGCCGCGAGCCAGCTCTCGGCCTGCCTGCTCGGGTTCGTCGCGCTCGTGATCGCGCTCGAGCGCGCGAGCCGCGGGCGCGCCTCGTTCGCGCCGAGCGCCCGCAAGCCGGCGCCGCGCGAGCGGCTGCGGGGGGCGCGCGCGGTCGCGGCCGCGGTCGCCTGCCTGGTGCCGGTCGCGCTCGGGTTCCTGTTGCCTGCGGGGCTGCTCGTTCATCTGGCGATCGCCGACCCGGCCGCGCGGCCGGGCGCGCGCCTTGCGACGCTCGTCGCGAACAGCTTCCTGCTCGCGGGCGCCGCGGCGCTCGTCGGCGTCGCGCTCGCCGCGGCGATGGCCTACGGCGCGCGGCTTGCGCGCGGGCGCGCGGCGGCGGCGGTCGCGCTCGCGAACCGCGCCGCGGCGCTCGGCTACGCGCTGCCCGGCGCGGTCGTCGCCGTCGGCATACTCGGCCCGCTCGCGCGGCTGGACAACTGGCTCGCGGATCTCCTCGAGCAGGCGAGCGGCGTGCGCCTCGGGCTCGTCTTCACCGGCACGATGGCGGCGCTCGTGTACGCCTACCTCGTTCGCTTCCTCGCGGTCGCGCTGCAGACGGTGGAAGCGGGGCTCGCGAAGGTGACCCCGCGCATGGACGACGCGGCGCGCAGTCTCGGCGCATCGCCCGCGCAGGTGCTTGCGCGCGTGCACGCACCGCTTCTCGCCTCGAGCCTCGCCGCCGCGGCGCTCCTTCTGTTCGTCGACGTGATGAAGGAGCTGCCCGCCACTTTTGCGCTCCGGCCCTTCAACTTCGACACGCTCGCCATCGAGGCCTACAACCTCGCAAAGGACGAGCGGCTCGCCGAAGCCGCCGTGCCCTCGCTCGTGATCGTGGCGGTCGGGGTGCTGCCGCTCGTCGCGCTCGCGCGGCGCGGGGCCGGCGCGCCGCGCGGCTGATCTCCGGCGCTCACTTCCAGCCGGCGCGATCGTAGATCTTCTGGGCTTCCGGCTGATTGCGGCCGAGCACCGCGACGTTCAGCGCATCGCGCCGAAACTCGCCGAGGACGGCAAGCGCGGGGTTCTCGGTTTTGACGCCCGGCACCGCCGGCCACTCGTTGTTGCCGTCCGCGAAATAGCGCTGCGCCTCGTCGCTCGCGAGGTATTCGAGGAACCGCACCGCCGCCTCGCGATTCGGCGCGTGCCTCGCCACGCCGGCGCCGGAGACGTTGACGTGGGTTCCCCAGCTCGCCTGGTTCGGAAACACGATACCCACCCGCTCGACGACCGCGCGGTCTTCGGGCTTGTCCGAACGCGCAAGCCGCGCGTAGTAGTAGTGGTTGGAGATCGCGACATCGCACTCGCCCGCAGCGACCGAACGGAGCTGGTCCGTGTCGCCGCCTTTCGGGTCGCGGGCGAGGTTCGCCTTGACCGCGCGCGCCCATTCCTCGGCCTTCTGCGGCCCGAGGTGATGGATGAGCGCGCTCATGAGCGAGAGGCTGTAGATGTTGGTCGCCGAGCGCACGCAGATCCTTCCTCTCCACTTCGGCTCGGCGAGCGACTCGTAGGTCGGGACTTCCTCGGGCTTCACCTTCGCCTTGTGGTAGGCGATCACGCGCGCGCGAAGCGAAAACCCGTACCACAGGCCGCCCGGCTCGCGGTACGCGGCTGGGATGCGCGCATCCAGAAACGCCGACTTCACCGGCTGAAAGAGCCCCATCTGCTCGGCGCGCCAGAGGCGGCCGGCGTCCACCGTGATCAGCACGTCCGCGGGGCTTCGCGCGCCTTCGTTGCGCAGGCGCTCGATCAGCGCGTCCTCGGGTGCCTCGATGCGGTTGATGCGGATCCCGGTCGCCTTGGTGAAACCGGCGTAGAGCGCCTCGTCGGTCTGGTAATGCCGCGAGGTGTAGAGGTTGAGAACCTTGTCCTGGGAAAGCACGCCTGCGGCGCCGGTCATTCCGGACACAAGCGCGAGGATGCGAGCGATCCGAATGTTCACGGGGGGCTCCTAGCAAATGACAACGATTCTCATTACAGCACAAATGAGAATCGTTGTCAAAAACTGGAAACCCGCGTTCCGGGATCGATCCGTCGTGCGCCGTTGAACCGCGAGCGCCAGTACGGGCTGTTCATCGACTCGATGCGCACTTTGGCGCCCGAGCGCGGCGCATGAACGAAGCGGCCGTCGCCGAGGTAGATGCCGACGTGGGAATAAGGGCTGCCGAGCGTGTCGTAGAAAACGAGATCGCCCGCCCGCAGATCCGGTGCGCTCACAGGGATGCCGGCCGCGCTCTGCGCCCGGCTATTGCGCGGAAGCTCGATGCCGTACGCTTCGCGAAACACATGCGCGACCAATCCGCTACAGTCGAACCCGA
>JAOAFL010000133.1 GCA_026416295.1 Burkholderiales bacterium
ATGTCGGGCGTCGTGCTCGACTGCAGCGCGCGCAAGGCGCTCGAAGCGCGCGCGGCGCGCATCGAGCAGCGGCACACCGCGATCCTCGAGGCGATGCAGACGCCGCTCATCGTCTCGCGCCGGCGCGACGGCGTGGTCGTCGCGGTGAACCGCGCCTGGGAGCGCGAGCGCGGCGTGCCGCGCGAGCGCGTGCTCGGGCGCCCCGGCACCTCGATCGGGCACTGGTGCGATCCTGCCGAGCGCGAGCGGATCGTGCGCGCGGTGGACGAGCGCGGCGCGGTGAGCGAGGTGCCGGCGCGGATCCGCCGCACCGACGGCACGGTGCGCGACATGCGCATCTCGTGCGTCGCGGTCGAGCTGGACGGCGAGCCGCACCTCGTCTGGACCCCGCGCGACGTCACCGCGGAGCTCGCCGCCGAACGCAAGTTCGCGACGCTGTTCGCGACGAGCCCCGTCGCGATCGCGCTCGCGACCGCCGACGGCCGCCACCTCGAGGTGAACGACGCCTGGGAGCGCATGACGGGCATCGCCCGCGAGCGCGCGCTCGGCGCACGCGTCGCCGAACTCGGCATCTGGGCCGAGCCGGCCGAGCGGGTGGAGGCGCTCGCGCGGCTGCAGGCCGACGGCGCGCTCGCCAATTTCGCCGCTCGCTTTCGCCGCGCCGACGGCGCGCTGCTCGATGCGCTCGTGTCGGCCGCGCCGCTCGAGCTCGGGTCCGAGCGCTGCGTGCTCTGGGTCTGGAGCGACGTCACCGAGCAGCAGGTCCACCAGCGCCTGCTCGTCGAGGTCGCGCGCGCGGTCTCGCCCGCCGCGGCCGGCGCGTTTCTCGAGGAGCTGGTCGCGCGGCTCGCGGCCGAACTCCGCGCCGACGCGGTCTTCGTCGGCGAGCTCGTCGGGCCGGCGAACGACCGCGTGCGCACGCTCGCGGTCTGGCGCGACGGCGCGCGCGGCGCGCCGTTCGACTATGCCCTCGCCGGCTCGCCCTGCGAGCGGGTCGTCGAAGATGGCGAGACCACCGTCCATCCTTTCGGCGTGCGCGCGCGCTTTCCGCGCGACGAGGGTCTGGCGCGCCTCGGTGCCGAGGGCTACGCCGGCGCCGCGCTCCTCGACTCGCGCGGCGCGCCGCTCGGCGTCCTGGTCGCCGTCTCGCGCCGGCCGCTCGAGCGCCCGGCGCTCTGGCGCACTGCGCTCGAGATCTTCGCCGCGCGCGCCGCCGCAGAGATCGAGCGCGCGCGGCTCGAAGCGGAGCTGCGCGCGCTCGCGGCCAGCCTCGAGCGGCGCGTCGCCGAGCGCACCGCCTCGCTCGAGGCGGCGAATCGGGAGCTCGAGAGCTTCACCTATTCGGTGTCGCACGACCTGCGCGCGCCGCTGCGCGCGATCGCCGGTTTTGCGCACCTGCTGCGGGAGGACTTCGGCGCGGCGTTCGCCGGCGAGCCGGGCCGCTACCTCGCGCGGATCGAGGACAACGCGCTGCGTCTCGGCCGGCTGCTCGATGCGCTGCTCGAGCTTTCGCGCAGCGGCCGCGCGGCGCTCCATCCCCGGCCGCTCGACATGCGCGCGATGGTCCAGTCGGTGCTCGCCGAGCTGCCCGAGGCGCAGCAGGCCGAGGTGGTGCTCGGGCCGCTGCCGCCGGCGCGCGCCGACGCCTCGCTCGTTCGCCAGGTGTGGGTGAACCTGATCGCGAACGCGCTCAAGTTCTCGCGCGACGCGCGCCCGCCGCGCGTCGAAATCGGCGGCGCGCCCGCCGGCGCCGGGCTCGTCGAGTACTGGGTGCGCGACAACGGCGTCGGCTTCGACATGCGCTACAGCGCGAAGCTCTTCGGCGTGTTCCAGCGCCTGCATTCGGCGGCCGAGTTCGAGGGCAGCGGCGCGGGCCTCGCGATCGCGCGGCGCATCGTCGAGCGCCACGGCGGGCGCATCGGCGCGGAATCGGCGCCCGGATCGGGCGCCACCTTCCGCTTCACGCTGCCCGCGGGCGCCGATCAGGCCGCCTGACGCGCGGGCGCGGCGAGCGCCTCGAGCGGCCGCGGCGGCGCGATGCCGTAGCCCTGCGCGTAATCGACCCCGATCTCGCGCAGCCGCTCGAGGATCTCGGCGTTCTCGACGAATTCGGCGATCGTCGCGATGCCCATCACGCGGCCGACCCGGTGGATCGCCTCGACCATCGCGCAGTCGATCGGGTCGCGGTGCACGTTCTTCACGAACTCGCCGTCGATCTTGAGGTAGTCGACCGGCAGGTTCTTGAGATAGGCGAAGGAGCTCATGCCGCTGCCGAAGTCGTCGAGCGAAAACCGGCAGCCGATCGCCTTCAGCGCCGCGAGAAATCGCTCGGCGCGCGCCAGATCGGCGATCGCCACCGTTTCGGTGATCTCGAAACAGAGCGCCTGCGGCGCGATGCGCCGGCGCGCGATCGCGCGCTCGAGGAACGCGAGGAAGTTCGGATCGCCGACCGAGGCGCCCGAGAGGTTGATGCTCGCGCTCTCCAGGCGACGCGCGCTCGGGCCGTAGGCGCCGTAGCAGCGCTCGAGGAATTCGAGCGCGTGCTCGACTACCCAGCGGTCGATCGCGGGCATGAGATGGTAGCGCTCGGCCGCCGGCAGGAACGCGCCCGGCGGCACCGGCGTGCCCGATTCGTCCACCATGCGCACGAGCAGCTCGTAGCGATCGCCGCGGCCGGCGGCGGCCGCGAGCGCGCGCGCGCTGATCGGGCGGATTTCCTGGTACCACAGCCGCAGGCGGTTTTCCTCGAGCGCGCGGTGGATGCGCGCGACCCACTGCATCTGGCCGTGACGCTCGGCGATCTCGCCGTCGCCCGCGCGCGCAAGGTGCACGCGATTGCGGCCGGAGTCTTTTGCGTGATAGCAGGCGGCGTCGGCCGCCGACAGCACCTCGGCGAGGCTTTGCGCCGGGTCGGCGACCGGCACGCCGCCGATCGAAACGCCGACGCGAAACACCTTGTCCTGCCAATGGAAGTGGAACTGCTCGACGGTGCGCCGCAGCGCCTCGGCGACGCGCCCCGCGCGCTCGATCGGGCAGTGCGCAAGGAGCACGCCGAACTCGTCGCCGCCCAGGCGCGCGAGCGTATCGGTCTGGCGCACCTGGCGGGCGAGCGCCCGGCTCAGCTGGCGCAGCAGCTCGTCGCCGGCGGCGTGGCCGCAGGTGTCGTTCACCACCTTGAACTGGTCGAGGTCGAGAAAGAGCAGCGCATGCGCGGCGCCCTTGTCGCGCACCTCGGCGATCGCTTCGCCCACGCGGCGCTCGAACTCGCGCCGGTTGACGAGCCCGGTCAGCTCGTCGTGCGTGGCCTGCCAGCTCACCTTGCGCGCCATCTCGCGCGCGCTCGTGACGTCGCGCAGCGCGACCACCGCGCCCGCCACCGCGTGCGCACGGTCGCGGATCGGCGCCGCCGAATAATCGACGACGAGGCACGTGCCGTCGGCGCGCTCAAGGCGCGCGCCGGTACCCTGCACGACGATGCCGCGGCCGAGCACCTGCGTCACCGGGTCTTCGAGCGGCGCGCCGCTCGCCTCGTCGGCGAGGTTGAGCACCGCGGCCACGTGCGCGCCCGCCGCCTGCATCAGCTCGCAGCCGGTCAGGCGCTCGGCCGCCGGGTTCATGAACTCGATCCAGCCGGCGGCGTCGGCGACGATCACCGCATCGCCGATCGCCTGAAGCGTCGCCTGCGCGCGCTCCTTTTCCGCGAACAGCCGCTCCTCGGCGCGCTTGCGTTCGGTGACGTCCTCGACGATCCAGATCGTGCCCTTGCGGGGCTCGTCGCGCTTGAGCGCGCCGGCGAGCACGCGCGCGCAGAACAGCGCGCCGTCGGCACGCCGCGCCGCGCGCTCGGCCTCGTAGCGTCGCCCCTCGGCGAGCGCCGCCGCCGCCTCGGCCGCAGCCGCCGCCCCCTCGGCAATCGAGCCCCAGAGCGCCGTCTCGGGCAATCCTTCCATTGCGCCCGCGCCGTAGCCGAACATTTCCTCCAGCGCGCGCGAGCAGCGCACGATGCGGCCGTCGCGCGCGAGCGCGATGCCCACCGAGGCGTTGGCGAAAATCGCATCGAGTTCGAGAAGCCTTTTCTGCAACCGCCGTTCGGCGAGCTTCTGCGCGGTGACGTTGCGCCCGGTGCCGCGATAGCCGAGAAAGCGCCCGCGCGCGTCGAACATCGGCTCGCCGCTCACGCTCGACCACCGCGGCTTGCCGTCGGGGCCGGCGGTGAGGATCAGCACGTCGGAGAACGCTTCGCGCCCCGCGATTTGCGCACGGTGCGCACGCATGCGCTCGCTGTCGGCGCCCTCCAGATCGACGTCCCAGGGGCGGGTGCCCAGCAAGGCGCGCCGCTCCTCGCTCGAGCCTCCTTCGATCCGGACCAAGCGGTGCTCGGCGTCGGTCTCCCAGTACCAGTCGGAGGAAAGCGCCGTCAGCGCGCGGAACCGCGCTTCGCTTTCGCGCAGGCGTGCGTGTCGAAGGAGGACGGCGCCGCCGAGCGCAGCGAGCGCCGCCGGCCCGAGCGTCGGCGCGGCGAGCGAGCCGAGCAGCTCGACCGATCCGGCGGCGACGACGCACCAGGCCGCGCTGGCGAGCCCCGCGGCGATCAGCGCATAGGCGGTCAAGCGTTGCATGTCCCGCGGCTTTCTATTCGCGCAAGCGGCCTCGATCACCGCGTCTACGGCCGGCGCCCCTGCCGACTTGAGGGCGTGCGCGTCCGCGAAGCCGGGCCTTGCGCAATGCGCGCGCCGCTCAGCGCACCGGCGGCAGGCGGTTCAGCTCGAGCCAGTAGCGGCCGGCCTGCGCGACGAGGGCGACGTACTCCTGGAAGCCCACCGGTTTGACGAGGTAGCTGTTCGCGCCGAGCCGGTAGCTTTCGCGCAGGTCGTGCTCCTCGTGCGAGGAGGTGAGCACCACCACCGGCATCGGCTGCGTGCGCGGATCGCCCTTGAGGCGGCGCAGCAATTCGAGCCCGTCCAGTTTCGGAAGCTTGAGGTCGAGCAGGACGATGCGCGGCAGCCGGCCCGGCGCCTCGATGCCCGCGAGTATTTCCAGCGCCTTCACCCCGTCCTCGACGAGCACGACCTGCTCGCGGCCGACCAGACCGCGCAACGCGCGCAGGGTGAGCTCCGCATCGTTCGGGTTGTCTTCGACGATCAGTACGGCGATTTCGGCTACCCCCATGGGATCGTGCCCGATGCGAAGCTGTTATCGGCGGATTTTTCGGGTTCTTGAGGCGGTCCGCGGTGCCGGAAAAAATGATAACCGATACCTTCGGCGCCTGCCCGCGCCCCTCACCAGCCCTTCAGGCGCGCGCGCAACCGCGCGATCGCCTGCGCGTGGATCTGGCAGACGCGCGATTCCGTCACCCCGAGCACCGCGGCGATCTCTTTCAGCGTCAGCTCCTGCTCGTAGTACATGCCCATCACCTGACGCTCGCGCTCGGGCAGCCGCTCGATCGCGGCGACGAGCGCCTCGCGAAAGCGCCGGTCTTCCAGCCGCGCGAGGGGATCGGTCTGGAGGTCGGGCGTGTCGGTCTCCTCGCGCTCGTCCTCGCTGCCGGGTGCAAGGTCCTCGTAGAAGAGGAGTTGCGTGCCGCGCGCCTCCTCGAGCAGCCGGCGGTACTCGTCGAGCGAGAGCCGCAGCTCGGCGGCGATCTCCGATTCGGTCGGTTCGCGCCCGAGGCGGTGTTCGAGCGCCTGCAGCGCGCGATCGATGCGCCGCTGCGCGCGGCGCACGCCGCGCGGCAGCCAGTCGTGCGAGCGCAGCGCGTCGAGCATCGCGCCGCGGATGCGTTGCGCGGCGTAGGTCTCGAACTGCGCGCCGTGGTGTTCCTCGTAGCGCTGGATCGCGTCGAGCAGCCCCATCATGCCGGCCTGAATGACGTCGTCCAGTTCGACGTTCGCCGGCAGCCGCGCGATCAGGTGATGCGCCATGCGGCGCACGAGCGGCGCATGGCGCCGCACCGCCTCGTCGCGGCTGAGCGTGCCTTTCTGTGTGTACATGGTCCACCTGCCTTCAGGGAGAAGCCGCCGCGCGCGGCGCGCCGAACTCGGCGAGCCGCCAGTCGTCGAGCGATGTCGCGAGCGCCGCGAAACGCGCGTGCGCCGGCCCGGCGGCGGCGGCCGCGCCGAGCGAGGCGAGTTCGGGGGCGGCGCCGAGCACGCCGCCCCAGAGCAGCTCGACGCCGAGAAAGCGGCGCGCGACCGCGGCCATGTGCGCGTGCAGCTCGCGCGCGCGCTCGGGCTCGGCGCGGTTGACGAAGAGCCGCGCCGATCGCCGCCCGTGGCGGCGCACGAGCGCCTTCAGGCGCGCGTAGGTCGCCTTGACCGCCTCCGCCGACGCGGTGGTGACGAGCAGCACCTCGGCCTCCGCCGGAACGAGCGCGCAGGCCGCCGACTCCCGCGCCGGCGTGTTGAAGACGAGAAGATCGGGGCGCGAGGACAGGTTCGCGAACGCCTCGAAAAGCCGCGCGCCGCCCTCGCCCGACTCGGCGAGCGCCGCGACCCCGCGCGCCGCCGGAACGATACGCACGCCCCCCGGCGCGGGGAGCGCGACCTCGGCGTATTCGCGTTCGCCGCGCAGCAGATCGAGCAGCTCCCAGCGCCAGGTGAGCGCGAGCGCCGCGGCGGCGTCGCCCGCGGCGTCGAGCAGCACCGCGCGCAGC
>JAOAFL010000012.1 GCA_026416295.1 Burkholderiales bacterium
CGGTCGGCGCGCGCGCGCTCGCGCTGCTCACCGCGGCGCTCGCGGTCGCCGCCGCGCCGCACGCGCTGCGCGCGCCGGCGTGGCTCGCGGCCGTCGCGCTCGCGCTCTACGTCTGGCGCTGGGCGGCGTTCGCGCGGCCGGCGCTCGCGCCGCCGCGCGCGCTGCTGTTCGCGATCGCGGCGGCGGGCCTCGCCGCGATCTGGCTCGAGTACCGCGCGATCTTCGGCCGCACCCCCGGCATCGCGCTGCTCTTGCTTTTCTCCGGGCTGAAGCTGCTCGAGACGCGCACGCAGCGCGACGCGGCGGCGGCGGTGTTCCTCGTCTGGTTCCTCGTCGTCACCAACTTCCTCTATTCGCAGTCGATCCCGACCGCGGGCGCGATGCTCGCCGCGCTCGCGCTGAGCGCCTGCGCGCTCGTCGATTTCGCCGCGCCGCGGCGCGCGCTCGGGGCGAACCTGCGCACCGCGGGCGTGCTGCTCGCGCAGGCGGCGCCGGCGGCGCTCGTGTTGTTCGTGCTCTTTCCGCGCGTGCACGGACCGCTCTGGGGGTTGCCGCAGGACGCCTACGCCGGCATGACCGGGCTGTCGGACACCATGGCCCCGGGCAGTCTGTCGCAGCTCATCCTTTCGGATGCGATCGCGTTCCGCGTCGACTTCGAGGGCGAGATCCCGCCGCGGCGGGTGCTGTACTGGCGCGGCCCGGTGCTGTGGGATTTCGACGGCCGCGTCTGGCGCGCGGGCGCGCCCGACAGCGCGCGCCGCGAAGAGCCGACCGACGAGCCGGGCGCGCCGGGCCGGATCGCGTACGCGGTGCTCCTTGAGCCGCACAACCGGAACTGGCTGTTCGCGATCGAGCAGGCCGCGCGCGTGCCCGAGCATGCGCGCCTGCTCGACGACGGTCAGCTGCTCGCTGCGTCGCCGGTGCGCGCGCGCATGCGCTACTCGATGGTCTCGGTGACCGATGCGCCGCCCGCGCCGCGCGCCGAACCCTGGCAGCTGCGCCGCGCGCTTCGTCTGCCCGAGGGCTCGAATCCGCGCGCGGTCGCGCTCGCGCGCAGCTGGCGCGCGGCGGCTGCGAGCGACGCCGAGGTCGTCGAGCGCGCGGTCGCGTTCTTCCGCGACGCGCAGTTCGTCTACACGCTCGAGCCGCCGCTGCTCGGCGAGCACGCGGCCGACGAGTTCCTGTTCGACACCCGCGCGGGCTTCTGCGAGCACTTCGCCTCGGCATTCGCCGTCCTCATGCGCGCCGCGGGCGTTCCGGCGCGCGTCGTCACCGGGTATCTGGGCGGCGACCCGAATCCGGTCGATGGCCGGTTCACCGTCCGGCAGTCCGACGCGCACGCCTGGACCGAGGTCTATCTCGCCGGGCGCGGCTGGATCCGGCTCGATCCGACCGCGCTCGCCGCGCCGGCGCGGCTCGAACGGGGCCTGTCGCAGGCGGTGCGCGCGAGCCGCGAGCTGCCGTGGCTGCTGCGGCCCGAATTCGCCTGGTTGCGCGCGATACGCTACAACTGGGAAGCGCTCTCGCACCAGTGGAACCTCTGGGTGCTCGGCTACAACACGGAGCGTCAGCGCGAGCTGCTCTCCTCCCTCGGCCTGCGCGAGCCGGACTGGCGCAGTCTCGCCGCCGCGCTCACCGTCTGCCTCGGGGCGATCGTCGCCGCGCTCGCCGCGTGGTCGCTCGGCGGCCGCACGCGCCGCGATCCGGTCGCGCGCGCCTGGAGCGCTTTCTGCCGCACCCTCGCGCGCAAGGGGCTTGCGCGCGCGCCGCACGAGGGTCCGCGCGACTACGCCGAGCGCGCCGCCGCCGCGCTGCCCGCCGCCGCCGAATCGATCCGCGCGATCGCCGCGCTCTACATCGCGCTGCGCTACGGCCCGCAGGCGCCCGCCGATCGCGTCGCCGAGCTGCGCCGTCGCGTGGCGGCGTTCACCCCCGCCTGATCGCGATGCGCGGCACACCGCGCGCATTCGCCCGGACGTGGCTGCTCGCGTTCGCGGCCGCCGCCGGGACGCCCGCCGCGGCGCAGGGCGAGCGTTCGTACGTCGCCCGCCCGGAAGTGCGCGCGTTCGTGCGCGAGATGGTCGAGCGGCACGCGTTCGTCGCGGCCGAGCTCGAATACCTCTTTTCGCGCGTGCGCCGGCAGGAACCGGTGCTGCGCGCGATCGCGCCGCCGAGCGATCCGCGCGAGCGTTCCTGGCGCGTCTACCGCGAACGGTTCGTCAACGCCCTGCGGATCGCCGAGGGAATCGAGTTCTGGCGCCGGAACGAAGCGGCGCTCGCGCGCGCCGCTGCCGAGCACGGCGTGCCCGAGGAGATCATCGTCGCGATCATCGGCGTCGAGACCTTCTACGGGCGCCGCGCCGGAACGTTTCGCGTGATCGACGCGCTCGCGACGCTCGCGTTCGACTATCCGCCGCGCGCCGGCTATTTCCGCGCCGAGCTGGAGCAGTTCCTGCTCTTTGCGCGCGAGCGCGATCTCGACGTCTTCAGCGTGCGCGGCTCCTACGCCGGCGCGATCGGCATTCCGCAGTTCATGCCCGGCAGCTACCGGCGCTGGGCGGTCGACTTCGACGGCGACGGGGCCGCCGACCTCGTCGCGAGCCCCGCCGACGCGGTGGGCAGCGTCGCGAACTTCCTGCGCGCGCACGGCTGGCGGCGCGGCGAGCCGGTGGCGCTCGCCGCGCAGGTCAGCGGCGAGGCGCACCGCGCGATGCTCGCGGCCGGCGTCGAGCCGCGCTTTGCCTTCGCCGACCTGCCCCGCTACGGCGTCGAGGCGCGCGCGACGCTGCCGCTCGACACGCCGGTCGCGCTCGTCGAGCTGGCGAGCCCCGGCGCACCCTCCGAATACCGTCTGGGACTGGCGAACTTCTACGCGCTCACGCGCTACAACCGCTCGAGCTTCTACGCCGCGGCGGTGCAGGACCTCGCGCGCGAACTGCGCGCCCGCTGGCGTGAACCTTAGTGCGTCCGTCCGACCCGCGCGCCGAAGGCGCGTGCCCGCGCGGCGCCCCGGCGGCGCGTTCGCGCACTGGCTGCTCGCGGCCTGCGTGCTCCTTGCCGCGGGCGCGGCGCGGTCGCAGACGCCTGCGGCCGCCGATCCGCCGCGCATCGGCCAGCCCAGCCGCGATTCCGTCTGGGTGCCGACGCCCGAACGCGTGATCCGACGCATGCTGCAGATGGCCGACGTCACCGAGGCCGACCTGGTCGTCGATCTGGGTTCCGGCGACGGGCGCATCCCGATCTACGCCGCGCGGCACTTCGGCGCGCGCGCCGTCGGCGTCGAGCTGGAAGAGAACCTGGTGCGCTACTCGATCGCGCGCGCCCAGGCCGAGGGCGTCGCCGAGCGCGCGCGGTTCGTGCGCGGCGACCTCTTCGACTACGATCTCGCGGGCGCGACGGTGATCGCGCTCTATATCGGCCCCTCGGTCATGCGGCGGCTCAAGCCGCGACTGCTCGCGCTCGCGCCCGGCACGCGCGTCGTGTCGCACTTCTTCGACTTCGGCGACTGGGCGCCCGACGAGACGATCCGCGTCGAGGACCGCACCGCGCACCTGTGGGTCGTGCCCGCCGACGTGCGCGGCTGCTGGCGCGTCGAAGCGGGCGCCGACCGCTTCTCGCTCGCGATCGAGCAGGTCTACCAGAAGATCGACGTGCGCGCCGAGCGCGACGGGCGCCGCGTGCCGGTGCTCGGGGCGCGGCTGCGCGGCGCCGAGATCGAGTTCACCGTCTTCGATCCCCAGGCCGACCCGCGCAGCCACCGCGGGCGGGTCGAGGGCGAGCGCATGCGGGGCACGACCGAGGCCGCGGACGCGCCGACGTGGTTCGCGGTGCGCACGCCGTGCGCCGACGGCGCCGCGCGCTGAACCGCGCGCAAGGCGCCGGCACGCGCCTCAGCCCGGCGGCGGCAGGAGCGAGAGCGGATCGAGCGGCTTGCCGAGCCGTCGGATCTGGAAGTGCAGTTTCGGCCGGTCGGCGTCCGAGTCGCCCATTTCGGCGATGCGCTGGCCGCGCGCGACCATCTGGTCCATCTTGACCAGCACCTCGCGCGCGTGCGCGTAGACGGTCGAGTACTCGTCGTTGTGCTTGATGACGACGAACTTTCCGAGGCCCGGAATCCCGGCGCCGACGTAGATCACCTTGCCGGGGGCCGCGGCGACCACCGGATCGCCGAGCCGCCCGCCGATGTCGATGCCTTTCACGCGCGGCTCGGCGAAGCCGGCGATCACCGTCCCGCGCGCCGGCCAGGTGAACTCGATCGGCTCGGCCCCGGCGCGCGCGCCCTCGGGCTTAATCGGCTCGGGTTTCGTCGCCGCGGCCGGCGGCGCGCTCTTCGGCGCGCCGGTCTCGCCGCGCTGTAACAGCGCGAGATTCTGCTCGGAGTACGGAAGGCGAAGCGCCTTGGGCGAGGTGCGCAGCGCCCCGTCGCCCGCTGCCGGCGGCGCCTCGAGCGGTCGCGCCTCGATCGGCCCGACCGCGCGCACGCTGCCCACTTCGACCCCCGGCCGCTCCTCGGGCGGCGCAACGCGCAGCACCTGACCGACGCGGATGCGCGCCGGATCCTCGAGCGCGTTCCAGCGCGCGAGGTCCCGGTAATCGAGGCCGTGCTCGAGCGCGATGCTGTAGAGCGTGTCGCCGCGCTTGACGACGTAGGTGCCGGGCGCGGCGGCGGTCGGTGTCTGCGCGGGCGGCGGTTTCGGCGCCGCCGGCTTCGCCGCCGCCACCGGGCGCCGGTCGTCGACCGGCGCCGGCGCGCGCGCGGCGCAGCCGGCGACGGCGAGCGCCGCGGAAAGCGCGAGAACGACCTGCGGCCTCATCGCGTCCCCGCCTTGAGCGGCACGAACCGCACCGGATCGAGCGCCTTCTCGACGAAGCCGTTGCGCCTGCGCTCGATGAGGGCGAGCCGCTGGGCGCTGCGGCCGCTCGCGAGCGGCAGCACCAGGCGCCCGCCGGGCGCAAGCTGCGCAAGGAGCGCCTGCGGCACCTGCGGCGCGGCCGCCGCCACCACGATCGAGTCGAACGGGGCCGCCGCGGCGAGCCCGTTCGCGCCGTCGCCGTAGACGAGCCGCAGGTTCGCGAGGCGCAGCGGGCGCAGGTTCGCGCGCGCGCGCTCGGCGAGCTCCCGGATGCGCTCGATCGAATAGACCTCGGCGGCGAGCTGCGCGAGCACCGCCGCCTGATACCCGCAGCCGGTGCCCACCTCGAGCACGCGGCCCGCCTCGCGCCCGGCGACGAGCAGCTCGAGCACGCGCGCGACCGCGTACGGACGCGAGATGAACTGGCCGGCGCCGATCGGCAGCGCCGTCTCCTCGTACGCGCGGTGCGCGAGCGCCTCGTCGACGAAGATGTGGCGCGGCACCGCCGCCATCGCCGCGAGCACCCGCGCCTCGACGATCCCCTCGGCGCGCAACCGCTCGATCATGCGCGCGCGCGTGCGCTCGGAAGTGAGTCCGCTGCCGTTCATCCGCCGCGCGGCGGGCACGACGCTCATTGCCCCATCCACCTGCGCACCAGCTCGATCTGCGCGTGAAACGTCAGATCGACCTGAAGCGGCGTCACCGACACGCGGTTTTGCGCCACCGCGTAGAAATCCGTCCCGGGGCCGGCGTCCTGCGCGTCGCCCGCGGGTCCGATCCAGAACGCGGTTTCGCCGCGCGGCGTAGCGAGCCGCACCACCGACTCGGCCTTGTGGCGGCGACCGAGCCGCGTCACCTCCTCGCCGCGCAGCTCCGCCTCGGGGACGTCGGGCACGTTGACGTTGAGAAGCACCGGCTGGCCGATCGGCCGACGTTTCAGACGCTCGACGAGCCGCACCGCGACCTGCGCAGCCGTCTCGAGGTGCTTGCCTTCCTTGCTGGCGAGCGACACCGCAAGCGACGGCAACCCGAGCAAGAACCCTTCGGTCGCGGCGGCGACGGTGCCGGAGTAGATCGTGTCGTCGCCCATGTTGGCGCCGAGGTTGATCCCGGAGACGACCAGGTCGGGAAGGGCCTGCAGCATGCCGGTCACCGCGAGGTGCACGCAATCGGTCGGCGTGCCGTTCACGAACCAGAAGCCGTTCGCCGCGCGCCGCACCGTGAGCGGCCGGTCGAGCGTGAGGGAATTGGACGCGCCGGAGCGGTCGCGTTCGGGCGCGACCACCGTCACGTCGCCGACCGCCGCGAGGCGCTCGGCGAGCAGCGTGATGCCCGGCGAAAAATACCCGTCATCGTTCGAGAGCAGGATCCGCATTCGCCTCTGGCGCCGCGACCGGCTCGCGCAGGCCGGCGCGCGGTGCCGCCGCGGAATTCTAGCCGAGCGCCGCAGCCGCGGCGCTCGGGATCCGCCGCGTGCGCCAGCGACGCGGGCGATCGCGCTCTCGTACCGCGTCCGGCGTGATCCTGCGATGCTCGCCCTCGCTTCGCTACACTACGCGACGGTATGCGGCAAAGATCGGTGCCCATCGTCCTAGCCCTCGGCGCGCTCTCGCTCGCCGGTTGCGGCGGTGCGAAGCTCTGGCCATTCGGCGAGCCTGCCGAGCGAGCGCGCGCGCCCGCCGACGCGATCGCCTACCGCTGCGACGGCGGCCGCACGTTGTACGTGCGCATGATCGAGAACGGTGCCGCCGCCTGGGTGATCCTGCCCGAGCGCGAGATCCGGCTCGACCGCACGGGGGCCGCCGCGGGCACCAACTACGCCCACCGCAACACGCTGCTCGAGCTCAATGGCGCGGAGGCGGCGCTCTACGACGGCGCCACGCCGCTTCTCACCGGCTGCAAGCGCAGCGGCTGAAGCAATCCGCTCGGTTTCCGGTCAGGCGGGCGCTCCCCGCCGGGACGGCCCCGCTCGCCGCCGGCGAAAACGGGCAGAATGGATTCCGTGCAAACCCCGCGCCCGGGACTCACGCTGCGTGCCCGCCTGCTGCTTCTGTGGCTTTTCATGATCGCCGTGTGCGGGGCGCTCGCCTACATCGCGCGAAGCGTCTACGAACTCGGCGCCGAGGCGCAGACCGGAAAAGCGGTGGCGCTCGCCACTCAGGCGTGCAAGAGCCTCGGGAACGAGTACCTTCGCGCGTCGAAGCCGTCGTCCGCGTCGCCTGACGCAGCGCTCATGAACGCATTGCTGAACGCGCTGCTCGATGAAGCGCCGGGCGTGGAAGGCGGGTTCTGGCACGTCGCGGAGGGCTTTGTCGCCTACGCGTTCCCGACCTACCAGGGCAGCGGGCCGAAGACCGACATTCCCGCCACCGAGCGCGAGCGCATCGAAAGGCTCGTCCGTTCCGGCCTGAGCCGCTCGGAAATCGTGCTCGACAGCCAGCCCGGAAGCCGGGAAACGGTCGTCACGGTCGCCTGTCCACTGAGCGAACCGCAGGCGCGCCTCGGCGCCTGGACGATGGTCCGCGTGCCCGTCGCGGCCGGCCGGGCCTACGACGAACTGACCCGCGGCCTCGGGCTGCTCCTCGCGTTCGCAGTCGGCTCGGGCCTGTGGCTCAGCTACAGCTTCTACCGCTGGACCCGCCAGTTCGGACAGATCGAGGAAGCGCTCCGCAACTCTCGCGGCGAGGGGCTGGCCCGGATACCGCAGACCGGGGATGCGGAACTGGACCGGATCGTCGCGGCGCTGAACGAATTCGGCGCCCGGCTGAGCGCTGCGCAGGCGCAGGCGGACGCCTTACGCACGTCGCTGGAGCGCCAGGAGAGCTTCGCGGCGCTCGGCCGCATGGCCGCATCCGTCGCGCATGAAGTGCGCAATCCGATCGCGGCGATGCGTCTCAAGGTAGAAAACGCCCGCCTCCGGCCCGAACGGCACGGTCATGCACTCGAATTCGTCCTGGGGGAAATTGACCGTCTCGAAGGCCTCGTCAGGAAGCTGCTTGCGCGCGCCGAACCCGTTCGGATCCGCCCGCGCGAAGTGGAGGTCGGCCGCTGGCTCGCCGAGCGGGTCGGCTCGTTTGCCGAGCGCAGTTCGGCCACAGGCGTGAAGCTTTCCTGCGCCTCGGAAGCCGGCCGCTGGAGCTTCGATCCTGAGGCGATCGGGCGTGCGCTCGACAATCTGATTGACAACGCGCTCGACCATGCGCGTCAGGGCGGAACGGTGAGCGTCGAGGCGCGGGCAAAGGATTCCGGCAGCGCGCTGGTGATCGCTGTGTCCGACGACGGGCCCGGAGTCGCGCCCGGGATACGGGAGCGGCTGTTCGAGCCGTTCGTCTCCGGACGGCCCGACGGCATCGGCCTCGGCCTTGCCCTTGCCCGCGAGATCGTCCGGGCGCACGGTGGCGAGCTGCGCTGCGTCGCGGTGTCCGCCGGGGCCCGCTTCGAGATGGAAATCCCGTGGCCCGCGTCCTCGTAGCCGACGACGACGCGGCGTTTCGCGCCACCCTTGCCGAAACGATCGAGGCGCTCGGCCACGAACCGGTCGCGACGGGCAGCGGGCAGGACGCGCTCGCGAGGCTCCGCGACGGCGGCCTGGACGCAGCGTTCCTCGACTTCCGGCTGCCGGATCTCGACGGCCTGGAGGTGCTCCGCAGTCTGCGCACGGCACCCGGGGCCGGGACCGCGCCGGTGGTCATGCTGACGGCCTACGCGAGCGCCGACAACACGATCGAGGCGATCAAGCTCGGCGCCTTCGATCACCTGGTGAAGCCGGTGAGCCGCGCCGCGATCGAGCGGGTACTCGACGAGGCCCTGCGTGCCCGCGCCGCGGCGCCCGAGGCCGGTGCGCCCGCCGCGGCCGAGGCGTTCATCGCCCGCAGCGAGGCGATGCGCGAAGTGGTGAAGTTCGTGGGCCGTGCGGCGGCAAGCGACGCAACCGTGCTCATCACCGGAGAGACCGGCAGCGGCAAGGAAGAGGTCGCACGCGCGCTGCATCGGCACGGCATGCGCGCCGCGCGGCCTTTCGTCGCGATGAACTGCGCCGCGATTCCGCGCGACCTTCTGGAGAGCGAACTCTTCGGGCATGTCCGGGGCGCCTTCACCGGCGCGAGCGCGGCGCGCACCGGCTACTTCCAGCAGGCCGAGGGCGGCACGCTGCTGCTCGACGAGATCGGCGACATGAGCCGGGACCTGCAGGCCAAGCTGTTGAGGGTGCTGGAGGCGAGAGTCGTCGTCCCGGTCGGCGGCGAACGCGCGGTGCCGATTGACGTGCGCTTGGTCGCCGCGACGCATCGGGATCTCGAGAGCCTGGTGCGCGGTGGCCTCTTCCGCGAGGATCTGTTCTACCGGCTCAACGTGCTTCGCATCCATGTGCCACCGCTGCGCGAGCGCAGGGCCGACATCGTTCCGCTCGCCGAGCATTTCCTGTCGCTCGCAGCCGATCCGCCGAAGACGCTCGCGGCTTCGGCCTGCGAAGCGCTCGAGCGCCACGACTGGCCCGGCAACGTGCGCGAGCTGCGGAACGTGATCGAGCGCGCAAGCGTGCTCGCGCGCGCCGCCCTCATCGAGGCCACCGATCTCGATCTCGCATCAGCCGCGTCAGCGGATGCCCGCAAGCACGCGACCCTGCCTTCGGCGCTCGCCGCGCTCGAAGAGGCCATGATCCGCAATGCGCTCGCGCAATCCGGCGGCAACCGGGCGGAAGCCGCGCGCCGGCTCGGCATCCGGCGCCAGCTCCTCTACGCGAAGCTGCGCCAGTACGGGATCGCGTCCTGAGGCGCGAAGCTGTCCCCTCAAGGGACAGCGCCTGTCCTGCAAGCGTTCGTTTCGGCCGGCGCAAGCCGGGCTCACCGTCGGGGAATCAAGCACTTGCATCCGGCACGGGGTTTGCATCGGGTCCGGAAAACCGATTTGGAGGAGCTCCCGTGAAAACCTTCGTTTACGCGATTTCCGTCGCGCTCGCCTGCGCCGGTTTGCCGGCTTACGCGCAGGGCAAGAAGGGCAAGGGGCCGGATGAGCACTGGCGGGCGCAAAGCTACCTGCACGCTCCGCCCGCCGCACAGGCGAAGGTGTCGCGACTGCTCCTCAACCCCTTCGGCGAGGTGGACGGGCTGCTGCTTGAGGACGGAGTGATCGTCACGTACCCCGCCCACATGGGCGCGCAACTGGCCGCCGTCGTGAAGCCCGGCGACGCGGTCATCGTGAAGGGCTACCCGGAGGCGCCGGGGCAGATCAAGGGCTACGTCGTCACCAACGCCGCAAGCGGCCAGTCGGTGCTCACGCTGCCCAAGCCGCCGCCGGGCGCGGAGATGCCGAAGCACCTGCGCGGCGCCGGCCTCAGGGAAATGACTGCGAGCGGCGAGATACGCCAGATCCGCTTCGGCCGGCGCGGCGAGATCAACGGCGCGATCCTCGCCGACGGCACGATCGTGCGCGTCCCGTCCCACGCGGCGCAGCGCTTCGGCGCGCTGCTCGCGGCCGGCCAGCGCATCGCCGCCTCCGGCTACGGCACGCAGAACCAGTTCGGCCGGGCGTTCGAGGCGACCGCGCTCGCACCCGAGGGACAGCCGCCGCAGCCGCTCTACGCCCGCTGATGGCGCGGCCGGTCCTCGCCTTCCTGCTGGGCGGTGCGCTCACCGCCGCGGTCGCATGGCTGCTCGCGACGAATCCGACCGGGGACCGCCGTGCGCCGGCGGCGAAGGCAGAGCGCACCGTCACCGCGACTCGCGGACCGCTTGAGGTGACGGTGGCGGCGCTCGGCACGTTCCAGCCGCTCAGGTACGTGGACGTCGGCGCCCAGACCTCGGGCCAGCTCAGGATGATCGCGGTCGGGCCGGGCGATCCGGTCAGGCGCGGGCAGCTCGTCGCCGAGATTGACGACTCGACCGCTCGGGCGCGTCTTGAGCAGGCGCGCGCGTCGCTTGCAAGCATGCAGGCGCAGATCGCCGCGAAGCGCGCGCAACTGGAACTCGCGCGTGCGCAGCGCGACCGCAATGCGCGCCTTGTCGGGCAGGGGTTCATCGCGGTCTCGTCGCTGGACGTCGCCGAAGCCGGCGTGCGGAGCCTCGAGGCCGAGGTCGAGAGCCTGCGCGCACAGGCCGGCCAGCTCGCGGCGGTGCTCGATCAGGCTGCGGCGGAACTCACCTTCGCGAAAGTGCACGCGCCGATGGACGGGGTGGTGGTCGCGCTGATGGCGAGGGCCGGCCAGACGCTCAACGCGGCGCAGCAGGCGCCGGTCATTCTGCGGATCGCCGATCCCGGCTCGCTTGCGCTGGTGGCGCAGGTTTCGGAAGCCGACGTGATCGAACTGCGCCCGGGTCTGGCGGCGCGCTTTTCGCTGCTCGGCCTGGCCGACCGGGAGTTCGCCGGTCGCGTGCGCCAGATTCTCCCCTCGCCGAATCTCGTCAACGGCGTGGTGTTCTACGATGCGCTGATCGAGATCCCGCCCCAGGCCGACCTCTTCCGCATCGGCATGACGGCGCAGGTCCGGTTCGTCCTCGCCCGGCACGAGTGCATGCTGAAGGTGCCGCGCGTCGCGCTGCCGGCCGAGGTGCGCCCCGGCGGGCGCACCGTCCTGAACGCGGTTCTCGGCGATCGCCCGCAACCGCTCGAAGTTCCGGTGAGCGCCGCGAACGACGCCGAGATCGGCATCGCCTGCGGCGAGGCCGAGCGCGCGGGGCTTGCGCCCGGCACGAGGATCATCGCCGCTCCGGCGGCAGCGAAAGGCAGGCCCTGACGCCCCCGGCGATCGCCCTCCGGTCCCTCGGCCGGGCGTTTCCCGCCGCGGACGGCCCCCTGCGCGTGCTGGAGGACATTTCGCTCGACATCGCGCCGGGCGATCTCGTCGCGATCACCGGACGCTCGGGATCCGGAAAATCCACGCTGCTCAACATTCTCGGCGGGCTCGACCGCGCCTATTCGGGTGCCTGCCGAGTCGGCGGCGTCGAGCTGCGCGGGCTGGATGACCGCTCGCTCGCCGCGTTGCGCCGCCGGACCTTCGGCTACGTCTTCCAGCACTACGGCCTCATCGCCGTCCTCGACTGCCTGGACAACGTCGCGCTGCCCGCCCTGTACGAAGGCGTCGCCTCCGGGGCGCGCCGGCGCGCCGCGCTGGCACGCCTTGCCGCACTGGACCTTTCGCACCGCGCGCGCGCGCATCCCGCGACGCTCTCGGGCGGCGAGCAGCAGCGCGTGGCGATCGCGCGCGCCCTGACGAACGACCCGACGATCATCCTGGCCGATGAGCCCACCGGTTCGCTCGACAGCGCGAACGCCGAGGCCGTCTTCGCGATGCTCGAAGCGCTGAACGCCGAGGGAAGGACGGTCATTTTTGTCACCCACGAGCCGGCGCTCGCACGCAGGGCGGCGCGCCGCATCACGCTGGCCGACGGCCGCGTGGTGGAAGACGAGCGTACGCGCCCCGCGCAGCCTCGCGGCGCACCCGCCTTTGCCGCGGCTCGCGCGGCTCCCTCGGCCGCACCGCTCCTCGAGCGATCCGGCGAGGCGGCGCGGATGGTCGCGCGCACGCTGCGGGCCCGGGTGCTCCAGTCGTCGCTCACGGTCCTCGGCATCGCGATCGGCGCGGCGGCCGTCATCGCGCTCGCCACCATCGGCGAAGGCGCCCGGCGCCAGGTCATCGCCCAGATCGAGTCTCTCGGCTCGGACCTGGTGACGATTTCGCGCGGCCCGCCGGGCGTGCGCGGCGGCGAGCGCCTGGTGACGTCGCTCGTCGCCGCCGATCAGGCGGCGATCGCGGGCGCCCCCGGCGTGCTCGACTGGGCGCCGGAGATGGACGGCGTCGTCACCTCGCGTTACCGGCAGCGGGACTTTCTCGTGACGGTCACCGGCACGAGCGACCGCCTGCCCCGGGTGCGCGACTGGCCGCTCGCCGAGGGCGCCTTCTTCAGCGCGGAGGCGGTACGCCGCCACGCGCAGGTGGCGGTGCTCGGGGCGACCGCCGCCCGCAACCTCTTCGGCGGCGAGCCGGCGGCGGGAAACTACATTCTGCTCAGCCACTCGCCCTTCCTCGTCCTCGGCGTGATGGAACGCAAGGGCGTCACGACCGGCCCGGGGCACGACCGCGACAACCAGATCTGGGTGCCGCACACGACGGCGGGCGCGCGCCTGTTCAACCGCGGACACCTCGAGCGGATCGTCGTGAAGACCGAGCCGGGCGCCGATCCGGACGCGGTCGCGCAGGAGCTGCGCGCGCGCATGCTCGCGCGCCACGGCCGCGAGGACTTTTCGGTGAGCACGCTCGCCGAGGTGATCCGCGCCTCGACGCGCGCGCAGCGCACGCTCGACTACCTGCTCGGCGCGATCGCCGCCATCTCGCTTCTCGTCGGAGGCATCGGCGTCATGAACATCATGCTCGCCACGGTGAACGAGCGGCGCGCCGAGATCGCCATCCGCATCGCCGTCGGCGCCGCAAGGTCGGACATCCTCGCCCAGTTTCTCGGCGAGGCGCTCGTCCTTTGCGCCGCCGGCGCCCTGGCCGGGCTGCTTCTCGGGTTCGCCGGTGTGAGTCTTGCCGCCCACCTCACGGGGATTCCCGCCTCGATCGGCGCCGCGTCCCTGATGGCCGCGCTCGGCTCGTCGCTCGCGGTGGGGTTGCTCTTCGGGGTGTCGCCCGCCGCGCACGCGGCATCCGTGGATCCCGCCGCGGCCTTCCGGCAGAGTGCCTGATTCTGGTCGGGGCGGCGAGATTTGAACTCGCGACCACCTGCACCCCATGCAGGTACGCTACCAGGCTGCGCTACGCCCCGAGCGCGCCGATTCTATCAGCCCGAAAGCGCCGCGAGCACCTCGCGCAGCTCGCGCTTGAGCGCAGCGAGGTCGACCGTCGCTCCCGAGGCGCTCGAGGCACGCCCGGAGGCGCCGCTGCGATCCTCGCCCGAGAGCGCGCTGTCCAGGCGGTTGCGCGCGCCGCTGATCGTGAACCCCTCTTCGTAGAGCAGCTCCCGGATTCGACGGATGAGCAGCACCTCGTGGTGCTGGTAGTAACGCCGGTTGCCGCGCCGCTTGACCGGTTTGAGCTGCGTGAACTCCTGCTCCCAGTAGCGCAGCACGTGCGGCTTGACACCGCACAGCTCGCTCACCTCACCGATCGTGAAGTAGCGCTTAGCGGGAATCGGCGGAAGCTCAGTGCGCTTCTTGCTCGGCTCCATGGCGCGCCTTCTCCACCATGGCCTTCAGTTTCTGGCTGGCGTGAAACGTCACCACGCGGCGGGCGCTGATCGGGATTTCCTCGCCGGTCTTCGGGTTGCGCCCCGGACGTTGCGGCTTGTCGCGAAGCTGAAAATTGCCGAAGCCGGAAAGCTTGACGCTTTCGCCGCGTTCCAGCGCCCCGCGGATCTCCTCGAAAAAGGCCTCGACCATGTCCTTGGCCTCGCGCTTGTTCAGACCGACTTTCTCGAAGAGCAAGTCGGCGAGCTCCGCCTTGGTCAAGGTCATCGCACCCCCCTGGTATCGCGCGGCGTCGGCGGCCTTCACGCGCGCAACCGGGCGCCGAGCCGCCGCTCCCACTGCTGCAGCAGCGCCTGTTGCGCCGCGTCAGCTTCGGCATCGGTCAGACTGCGGTCAGTATGTTGCATAACTATGCGAAACGCAAGGCTTTTCTTGCCGGGCGGCAGGTTCGGACCCTGATACACGTCGAACAGGCGCAGCTCGCGAACGATCGGTGCGCGAACCTCCATCGCCGCATCGAGCAGCGCCTGCGCCGCGACCGCCTGATCGACGACCACCGCGAGGTCGCGCACGATCGGCGGAAACCTCGAGGGGTGCTCCGGACGCGGAAGCGGCGCATCGAGCAGGCTCTCGGCGTCCACCTCGAAGAGCACCACCGGCTGCGGCAGCTCGTACTTCATCTGCCATCGCGGATGAAGCTCGCCGATCCAGCCGACCGCCGAGCCTTCGGCGAGCACGCGCGCAGAGCGTCCCGGATGCAGCGCCGGGTGAGGCGCCGCCTCGAAGCGCGGCACGCGCGGCGCATAGAGCGCCTCCAGATCGCCCTTCACGTCGAAAAAATCGACCGGGCGCGTCGCGCTCGCCCACTGCTCTTCCAGCGCCGGGCCGAACGCCGCCGCTGCGACCCGCACCGGCTGGCGCAATCCCGCGACCGCGAGCGGGCCGTCGGGCGCCGACGCGTCGCGCAAAAAGACGCGCCCGATCTCGAACACGCGGACGCGCGCGAGCTTGCGCGCATGGTTGTAGCGCACGTTGGCGATGAGCGAACCGAAGAGCGTCGTGCGCAGGACCGACGCCTGGCTCGCGATCGGATTGAGCAGCCGGATCGGGTTGTCCTCGCCGGCGAAGTCGCGCTCCCAGTCGGGTTCGACGAACGCAAAATTGATCACTTCCTGATAGTCGCGCGCGGCAAGGCGCTCGCGCACCGCGTGCAGCGTGCGCCGCCCTTCGGGCGCCTCGCTCATCGTCGCCGCGGCGCGCGGCGGATGCAGCGGAATGTTCTCGAACCCGTGCAGGCGCGCGACCTCCTCGATCAGGTCCTCCTCGATCGCGAGGTCGAAGCGCCACGACGGCGGCGTCACGACGAACGCGTCGCCGCGGCGCCGCGCCACAAGTCCGAGGCGACGGAACGCGCGCGCCATCTCGCGCTCGGCGATCGGCATGCCGATCACCTTGCGCGCGCGCGCGATGCGCATGCGCACCGGCCGGCGCGCGGGCAACCGTTTCACGAGGTCCACCGTCGGGCCCGGCTCGCCGCCGCAGATCTCCAGAACGAGGCGCGTCGCGCGCTCGATGCCTGCGACGCTGTTCGCAAAATCGACGCCGCGCTCGAAGCGGTGCGCGGCGTCGCTCGCAAGCCCGTAGCGGCGCGCGCGTCCCGCGATCGCTTCCGGAAAGAAGAACGCCGACTCGAGAAAGATGTCGCGCGTCGTCGTCTCCGCCTTGGTCGAATCGCCGCCCATGATGCCGGCGAGGCCGATCGGCCCGGAGTCGTCGGCGATGCAGAGCACCGTTTCGTCCACCTCGACTTCCGCGCCGTTCAGGAGCACGAGCCGCTCGCCGCGCCGGCCCCAGCGCACCTCGACCGTGCCGCGCAGCTTCGCGAGGTCGTACACGTGCAGCGGCCGACCGAGCTCGAGCATCACGTAGTTCGTGACGTCCACCAGCGCCGAGATCGAGCGCAATCCGGCGCGCTCAAGCCGCCGGCGCATCCATTCGGGCGTGGGCGCTGCCGCATTGACGTTGCGGATGACGCGCCCGGTGAAGCGACCGCAGCCCTCGGCGTTCGCGATCGCGAACGGGTGCTTCGCCCTGCCCGCGGGCGGCACCGGGCGAATGCGCGGCGCCCTCAGCTTTGCGCCGGTCAAGGCCGCCACCTCGCGCGCGATGCCGAGGATCGACAGACAGTCGCCGCGGTTCGGCGTCAGCTTGAACGCGAGCAGATGTTCGTCGAGCGCGAGCGCTTCGCCGATCGCCGTCCCGGGCCGGGCGTCGGCCGGCAGCTCGAGCAGCCCCGCGTGGTCCTCGCCGACGCCCAGCTCGCGCGCCGAAAGGAGCATGCCTTCGCTCTGCACCCCGCGCACCTCGGTCGCGCGCACTTCGGTCTCGCCGAGCGTCGCGCCGGCAAGCGCAAGCGGCGCCTTGACCCCGGGACGCGCGTTCGGCGCGCCGCAGACGACACGCAGTCGGCGTCGGCCGGCATCCACCGTGCAGACCGAGAGCCGCTCGGCGTTCGGATGGCGCTCGGTGGCGACGATCTCGCCCACCACGACGCGCGCAAGGGGCGGCGCGACCTGCGCGCAGGACTCGACTTCGAGCCCCGCCATCGTCAACCGGTGCGCGAGCTGCGCGACCGGCAGACGAAACGCGACGAACTCGCGCAGCCAGTGCTCGGGAACGATCATGCGAACTGACGCAGGAAGCGCAGGTCGCCGTCGAAGAACAGGCGCAGATCGTCGATGCCGTAGCGCAGCATCGTCAAGCGCTCGAGGCCCGAGCCGAACGCGAACCCGATCCAGCGCTCCGGATCGAGGCCGAAATTCCTCACCACCTGCGGATGCACCTGGCCGGCGCCGGACACTTCCAGCCAGCGGCCCTTGAGCGGCCCGGCGGCGAACTGCAGGTCGATCTCGGCCGAGGGCTCGGTGAACGGAAAATACGACGGGCGGAAGCGCACCTCGATCGCGTCGGTCTCGAAGAACCGGCGCACGAAATCGGTGTAGACCGCCTTCAGATCCGCGAAGCTCACGTCCTCGTCGATCCACAGCCCCTCGACCTGATGGAACATCGGCGAATGCGTCGCGTCCGAGTCCACGCGGTAGGTCCGCCCCGGGGCGATCACTTTGATCGGCGGCATGCGCTTTGCGCCGCGGTGACGCTCGACCCAGAGCCGCGCGTAACGCACCTGCATCGGGCTGGTGTGCGTGCGAAGCAGGAGCGCAAGGCCCTGCGCATCCTTCAGGTCCACGTAGAACGTGTCCTGCATCGAGCGCGCCGGGTGGTTTTCCGGGTTGTTGAGCGCGGTGAAGTTGTACCAGTCGGTCTCGACCTCGGGGCCGTCGGCGACGTCGAAACCGATCGAGCGGAAGATCGCTTCCACCCGCTGCCAGGTGCGGATCACCGGATGGATGCCGCCGCGCGAGGCGCCGCGCCCGGGTAGCGTGACGTCGAGCGCCTCGGCGGCGAGCTGCGCCTGCATCTTCGATTCGGCGAGCTCGGCGCGCCGGCGCGCGAGCGCCTCCTCGAGGCGCGCTTTGGCGGCGTTCAACGCCTCGCCGGCGGCGCGCCGTTCCGCGGCAGGGAGGGTGCCGAGCCGCTTCAGCAGCGCGGTGAGCTCGCCGCTCCTTCCGAGGTACCGCGCCTTCGCGTTTTCCAGCGCGGCGGCGTCCGGCGCCGCCGCGAGGTCCGCGAGCGCGCGCTCGACGATGGCCTGAAGATCCTGCATCCCCTGCGCCGCCGCCCCCGGGGATGCGGCTCAGTGCGCGAGCGCGGCCTTCGCCTGGCTCGCGATGCGCTCGAACGCGGCCCGGTCGGTGACCGCGAGGTCCGCGAGTACCTTGCGGTCGAGCGCGATGTTCGCCCTTTTCAGCCCCGCCATGAACGCGCTGTAGGTGAGGCCGAGCTCGCGCACCGCGGCGTTGATGCGCGCGATCCACAGCGCGCGGAAGTCGCGCTTGCGGTTGCGCCGGTCCCGATACGCGTACTGGTCGGCCTTCATCACCGCCTGCTTGGCGACGCGAAAGACGTTCTTGCGCCGGCCGACGTAGCCTTTCGCGCGTGCGATCACCTTCTTGTGCCGCGCGCGCGCGGTGACGCCCCTTTTCACTCTCGGCATCGCGAGCCCCTAGCGCGCGTACGGCAGCATCGCGAGCACGGCGCGCCGATTCGCGTCGTCCACCCGGGTCGTTCCGCGCAGCTTGCGCTTGCGCTTGGTCGGCTTCTTCGTGAGGATGTGCCGCATGTAGGCGTGCTGACGCTTGATCGCGCCGCTCGCGCGCACCTTGAAGCGCTTGGCGGCCGATTTTCTCGTCTTCATCTTCGGCATTGCGCTGCTCCGTTCGTTGTCCGACGCCGGGCGGCCCGCCGCGCGGGCGCTTGTGGCCTCGGCGATCGCGTTCGCCTGCGCCCGCGCCGCCGCGCGTCAGGCGGCCGCGGCGGGCTTCGGTTCTTTCGCCTTCGCGCCGCCTTTCGCGGCCTGGGGCTTTTTCTTCGGCGCGAGCACCATCACGAGCTGTCGCCCCTCGAGCTTCGGAAACTGCTCGACGATCGCGTAAGGCTCGAGGTCCTTGCGCACCCGCTCGAGCAGCCGCTGGCCGAACTCCTGATGCGCCACCTCGCGACCGCGGAACCGCAGCGTCACCTTCGCCTTGTCGCCGCCTTCGAGGAACTGCACGAGTTTGCCGACCTTGATGCGGTAGTCGCCGTCGTCGGTGCCCGGCCGGAACTTGATTTCCTTGACCTGAATCTGCTTCTGCTTCAGCTTCGCTTCGTGGGCCTTCTTCTGCTCGCGGTAGCGGTACTTGCCGTAATCCATCAGCTTGCAGACCGGCGGATTCGCAAGCGGCGCGATCTCGACCAGGTCCACGTTTCTCTCCTCCGCCATCCGGAGCGCCTCGGCGATCGGCACGATGCCGAGCTGCTCGCCCTCTTCTGTGACGACCCGCACCTGCGGCGCGGTGATCTCCGCGTTGATGCGCTGCGATCTGTCGAACGCTATGGGTGAAACTCTCCTCTGCTCGCCCAAAAAATGAGCCGCGCTAGCGCGCCATCGCCTCGTCGCGGAGGCGTTCGACGAAGGCCTCGAGCGTCATCGCGCCGAGGTCCTCGCCGTTGCGCGTTCGCACGGCGACCGTTTGCGCCTGCATCTCGCGGTCCCCGACAACCAGCTGATACGGGAGCTTCTGCAGGCTATGTTCGCGGATCTTATAGGAAATTTTTTCGTTCCGCAAATCCGCGACCGCGCGAAAACCCGCTTCGCGCAGCCGCGCCGCGACCTGTTCGGCGTAGCCCGCCTGCCGATCGGTGACGTTGAGCACCGCGACCTGCTCGGGCGCAAGCCACAGCGGAAACGCCCCGCCGTAGTGTTCGATCAGGATGCCGATGAAGCGCTCGAGCGACCCGATGATCGCGCGGTGCAGCATCACCGGCGTCTTGCGCGTGTTGTCCGCCGCGACGTATTCGGCACCGAGCCGCCCGGGCATGAAGAAATCGACCTGGATCGTACCGCACTGCCACAGGCGCCCGAGCGCGTCCTTCAGCGAGTACTCGATCTTCGGGCCGTAGAACGCGCCTTCGCCCGCCGCGACCTCGAAGGCGACGCCCGAGCGACGCAGCGCCTCCATGAGCGCCTGCTCGGCCTTGTCCCAGGCGTCGTCCGCGCCGATGCGCTTTTGCGGCCGCGTCGCGACGCGGTACACGATGTCGGTGAAACCGAAGTCGCGATAGACCTTGCGCAGCAGCTCGGTGTAGGCGACGCATTCGTCGAGGATCTGCGCCTCGGTGCAGAAGATGTGGCCGTCGTCCTGCGTGAAGCCGCGGATGCGCATCAGGCCGTGCAGCGCCCCGGACGGTTCGTTGCGGTGGCAGGCGCCGAACTCGGCGTAGCGCAGCGGCAGATCCCGGTAGCTTCGCACCCGGGTCTTGAAAATGAGGATGTGCCCGGGACAGTTCATCGGTTTCACCGCGTAGTCGCGCTTTTCCGACTCGGTGGTGAACATGTGCTCGCGGTAGTTCTCCCAGTGGCCGGTGAGCTCCCAGAGCCGGCGGTGCAGCACGATCGGCCCGCGCACCTCCTGATAGCCGTTTTCGCGACAGACGCGCCGCATATACTGCTCGACCTGCTGCCAAAGCACCCAGCCCTTCGGGTGCCAGAACACCATGCCGGGTGCCTCGTCCTCGATGTGAAAGAGGTCGAGCTGGGTGCCGAGGCGCCGGTGGTCGCGCTTTTCCGCCTCCGCGAGCATGCGCAGGTACGCGTCCTGATCCTCCTTTCTCGCCCAGGCGGTGCCGTAGACGCGCTGCAGCATCTCGTTTCGCGGATCGCCGCGCCAGTAGGCGCCGGCGACGCGCGTCAGCTTGAACACGCGCAGTCGCCCGGTCGAGGGCACGTGCGGGCCGCGGCACAGGTCGGTGAACCCGCCCTGCGTGTAGAGCGAGATCTCCTCGCCCTCGGGGATCGCGGCAACGATTTCGGCCTTGTAGAGCTCGCCCTGATCGCGAAAGAACCGGATCGCCTCCTCGCGCGGCACGATCCGCCGCGCGATCGGCAGATCGCGCGCCGCGATCTCGGCCATTCTTTTCTCGATCGCCGCGAGATCGTCCGGCGTGAAGGGTCGCTTGTAGGAAAAGTCGTAGTAGAAGCCGTTCTCGATCACCGGGCCGATGGTGACCTGCGCCTCGGGGAAAAGCTCCTTGACGGCGTGCGCGAGCAGGTGCGCGGTCGAATGCCGCAGCAGCTCGAGCGCCGCCGGATCGCGCTCGGTGACGATCTCGAGCGCGCAGTCGGCATCGATGCGATGGCTGAGGTCGAGGAGCTTGCCGTCCACCCGCGCGGCGAGCGCCGCGCGCGCAAGCCCCGCGCCGATCGCCTGCGCGACCTCGGCGGCGGTGACCGGCCGGTCGAAGGACTTGACCGAACCGTCGGGGAGTCGGATATCGGGCACGTCGGCTCGAAAAAACAACCGCGCATCGAGCGGCGCTGCGCGCGTCCGCCGCGATGCGCGGAATCACGAGCGACCCATCGGGTGCGCTCTAACGCCTGGTAGGCGCGATTGGACTCGAACCAACGACCCCTACCATGTCAAGGTAGTGCTCTGACCAGCTGAGCTACGCGCCTCCGAGGCGAAGCATTCTACACCAGCGGCCGCGCTATTTCGGCTCGTCGGGCAGCGGCGCGAGCGACCGCAGGTACGCGATCATCGCGTCGAGGTCAGCGGGCGTGAGCCGGCTGGTGGTGTTACGCACGACTTCGGCCATCGATTCGGCGAGCACGTCGCCCTCGGCGGTCATCGCGGTACGCAGAATGCCTTTCAGCTCCTCGTCGCCGATTCTCTTCAGTCGGGTCGGGGTGAGGTTGGTCGCGCGCTTTCCGTCGGGCAGCCGCGCGCCCGCCAGATGCCGATCGCGCTTCGGCCCGCCGAGGAAGTTGCGAGGCGTGTGGCATTCGCCGCAGTGCCCGAGCGCCTCCACCAGATACGCGCCGCGGTTGAGCGCGGCGCTTTTCGCCGGATCGGGCACGAACGGCCCCGGCCTGAAGAACAGCCACTTCCAGGCCCGGAGCAGAAATCGCCAGCCGAACGGAAAGCGAAGCTCGTGAGGGCGGCTCGGCCGGTCGCTCGCGGGAAGCGTTCTCAGGTACGCCCACAGGTCGCGCAGGTCGGCGTCGGTGATCTTGGTGTACGAGGGGTAAGGAAAGACCGGGTAGTAGTGCGCGCCGTCCGGGCGCAGGCCGTAGCGCATCGCGTTGACGAAATCGGCCTCGCGCCAGCGGCCGATGCCCGCCTGCGGATGCGGCGTGATGTTCGGACCGTAGAAGACGCCGAACGGCGTCTCGAGCGCCCGCCCGCCGGCGTACGGCTGCGCCCCCTCGCGCGCCTCGGTGTGGCAGCCGAGGCAGCCCGCCGCCTGCGCGAGATAGAGGCCCCGCTTTGCGTCGCCCTGCGCGCCGGCGGCGCAGGCGAGCGCAGCGAGCGCGGCCGCAAGGAGCAGGACGATCGAGCGCGGCGGCGCCGCGCGATCGCCCCGCACGCTAGCGCTTCTCGCGGAACGTGTCGTGGCAGCCGCCGCAGGTGCGCGAGACCGCGGCGATCTGGTTCTTCACCGATGCCTCGTCGCCGCCCTTTGCGACCTGCACGAGCTTCGCGATCTCGGCCTGCATGCGCTCCTGCGCCTGCTTGAACTCGGCCGGTTTTTCCCACACCGCCGGCAGCGCGCCGCTCTTTTCCCCCTTCGTGCTCTCGTGAAAGCCGTCCCAGGGCATCTGTCCGAGCACTTCGAGATAGGCGGCGTTGCGCTGGACGACCGACGCGTTGTACGGCGCCGCGCCTTTCGCCATCGCGCCGAGCGGCCCGAAGTACTTGCCGATCAGCGTCATCGCTGCCTGACGCTGCTTGACGAGCACGTCGGGCTTCGCCTGCGCAAACGCCTGGACCGCCGCCGCCGCACCGAGCACCGCGGTCATGCCGACTGCTATCCGCTTGATTCTCATCTTTTTCTCCTCCGGTCAGTGTCACCCGTTCGCCCCGCGCGACCGCCCGGTTGCGGCCGCATCGCGGGCGCGCGATCGCTGCGTAAACGCCGGCTAGGCGCGATTATTCCGCACGGCAGGAGACGGCGCACGCGGCTGCCGCCGCTAGCCTCGGGCGACGCGGATGACGCCGCGCACCTCCCGCAGCGCCGCGAGGGCGCGGCCGAGGTGCGCGGTGTCCGCGACCTCGAAGCCGAGCCGCATGTGCGCGATGTCGTCGCGGCTCTGCGTGCGCACTGCGGTGATGTTGATTCCGGTGCGCGCGAGCGCCTCGCCTACGTCACGCAGCAGACCCTTGCGGTCGGCGGCGCAGACGAGCACGTCCACCGCATACGAGGCGCCCTCGGGCGGCGTACCCCAGGCCACCTCGGTCAGCCGCTCGGGCGAGCGCTCGGCAAGGCGCCTGAGGCTCGGGCAGTCCTCGCGGTGCACCGACACGCCCTTGCCGCGCGTGACGAACCCGCGTACCGGATCGGGCGGCAGCGGCTTGCAGCAGCGCGCAAGCTGCGTCATCAACCCGTCCACGCCGACGACGAGCAGCGCGCGATCGGCCGAGGCGCGCGCCCTGCGCGCCGCGGCGGGCGGCGCGGTGCCCGGCGCGGCCGGCGCCGCCTGCGGCGCGCGCAAGGCCGCCTGCAGCTGGCGCAGGTTCACCTCGTCGCGGCCGACGGCGGCGAACAGGTCGTCGGTTTTCGCGAATCCGAGCCGGCGCGCAAGGCCCTCCAGGCTCGCCTCGCGCGCTTTCTCGCGCCGCAGCTCGCGCTCGACGATCGCGCGGCCTGCGGCGATCGTCTCGGCGAGCGCCTGCGCGTTGAACCACTGGCGCAGCTTTTGCCGCGCGCGCGGGCTGCGCACGAACCCGAGCTCGGGGTTCAGCCAGTCGCGCGAGGGGCCGCCGGTCTTCGCCGCGATGATCTCGACGCGCTGGCCGCTCGCGAGCGGCGTGTTGAGCGGCACCATCTGCCCGTCGACCTTCGCGCCGCGGCAGCGATGGCCGAGTTCGGTGTGCAGCGCGTAGGCAAAATCGACCGGGGTCGAGCCCGCCGGCAGATCGATCACCTTGCCCTGAGGCGTGAGCACGTAGATCGTGTCGTCGAGCGCCGCGCGCCGCGTCTTCTCCGCCCAGCTCGCGCCGGCGGCCACCTCGTCGCGCCAGGCGAGGAGCTGGCGCAGCCAGGCGATCTTTTCCTCGAACGCCGCCTCGGCGCGCCCGGTGCGGCGCGCGGCGGCGCCCTCCTTGTAGCGCCAGTGCGCCGCCACACCGAACTCGGCGTGCCGGTGCATCTCCTCGGTGCGGATCTGCACTTCGAGGGTCTTGCCCCCCGGACCGATCACCGCGGTGTGCAGCGACTGGTAGAGGTTCGGCTTCGGGCGCGAGATGTAGTCGTCGAACTCCTTCGGAATCGGCTGCCACAGGTTGTGCACGACCCCGAGGGCGGCGTAGCAGTCCTTGACTTCGGGCACGATGACGCGCAGCGCGCGGATGTCGTGCACGTCGGCGAAATCGAGGCCCTTCGCGCGCATCTTGTTCCAGATCGAGTAGATGTGCTTCGGCCGTCCGGCGACCTCGGCGCGGATGCCGGCGGCGGCCAGTTCGCGCGAGAGTTCGGCCATCGCCTCGGCGATGTAGCGCTCGCGCTCGGCGCGCCGTTCGTCGAGCATCTGCGCGATGCGGCGGTAGAGCTCGGGCTCGAGGATCCGGAACGCGAGGTCCTCCATCTCCCACTTGAGCTGCCAGACGCCGAGCCGGTTGGCGAGCGGCGCGTAGATGTCGAGCGCCTCGCGCGCGTAAAGCGCCCGCTCGGCCGTGTCGTTGCGCGCGAGCCAGCGCAGCGTCTGCGTGCGCGAGGCTAGGCGCACCAGCACCACGCGGATGTCCTCGACCATGCCGAGCACCATCTTGCGCAGCACCTCGTTCTGCTCGCCGGCCGAGGCGCGCGTCGCAAGCCGCAGGCGATAGAGCTTTTCGACGCCGGCGGCGAGCGCGGCGACCTCGGCGCCGAATTCGGCCGCGAGGCGCTCGGTTCCGTCGAGGTACTTCGGTGCGGCGAACAGGATCCCGGCCGCGCGCGCCGGCGGGTCGATCCCGATCGCGGCAAGGCTCGCCGCGAGGCCGAGCGCGTGCGGCCAGACCGGCTCGCCGGTCGAAAGCGCCCGTCCCGCGTAGAGCGGCTCGGCGAACGCGAGCGCGCGCGCGACGAGCTCGCGCTCGGCGCCCTCGAGTCCGGCGGCGAGCGGCTCGAGCGCCGCCTGCGCCGACTGCGGGTGCAGCTTCACCACCGAGACCATGCGATATTGTAGGGCGATGGACTGGCTGCGGAACTGGCGCCGGCGGCGGGTGCTCGCGCGCGAGCGCATCGACGAGGCGCTGTGGCGGCGCGCGAAAAAACGCTTGCCGTTTCTCGCCGGGCTCTCGCCCGAGGAGGAGCGGCGCCTGCGCGAGATGACGGTGATCTTTCTCGCCGAGAAGGAGTTCACGCCGGTGCGCGGCGTCGCGCTGTCGGACGCCGACCGCGTCGAGATCGCGGCGCAGGCCTGCCTGCTCGTCCTCGAGCTCGGCCTCGAGGCCTACGACGACTGGGTCGGGATCGTCGTGCACCCGTCGGACTTCCGCGTGCGCCGCGCGCGCACCGACGAGGCGGGCGTGGTGCACGAGTGGGACGACGAACTGGCGGGCGAATCCTGGCCGGGCGGGCCGGTGGTGCTTTCCTGGGAGGCGCTCGGCGAGGCCGGCTCGGTCGCCGAAGGCGGCGCGAACGTGGTGATCCACGAGTTCGCGCACAAGCTCGACATGATGGACGGCGAGGCCGACGGCGTGCCGCCGCTCGCGGGTCGCGCGGCGCGCGAAAAGTGGATCGAGACCTTCGACGCCGAGTTCGCGCGCTTTCGCGAGGCGGTGGACGCCGGCCGCGAGACGCTGCTCGACCCCTACGCCGCCGAGGACGAGGCGGAATTCTTCGCGGTGGCGAGCGAGGCGTTCTTCGAGACGCCGAACGCGCTCAAGCGCGAACATCCGGCGCTCTATGCGCTGCTCGCCGGCTTCTATCGGCAGGACCCCGCCCGCCGGCTCGCGGCATGAAGACGCTGCTCGTCGTCTATCACACCCACGGGGTCAAGACCGCGCAGATGGCCGAGGCGGTCGCGCGCGGTGCGCGCGCGGCGCTCGCCGAGGCCGGGGGGGAGGCCGAGGTACGGGTGATCGTCAAGCGCTGCGCCGACGCCGGCCCCGAGGACGTGCTCGGCGCCGACGCGCTCATCCTCGGCACGCCGGAAAACTTCGGCTACATGTCGGGGATGATGAAGGACTTCCTCGAGCGCGTGTTCTATCCGTGCGAAGGCAAGGTCGCCGGACGGCCCTGGGCGCTTTTCGTCGCCGCAGGTCAGGATGGCTCGGGCGCGGTCGCCTCGGTCGAGCGCATCGTCACCGGGCTTCGCCTCGCGAAAAAGGCCGAGCCGATCGTCGCCCTGCGCGAACTCACCCCGGAGACGATCTCGCGCTGCGAGGCGCTCGGCGCCGCGTTCGCCGCCGGTCTCGCCCTCGGCGTGCTCTAGAGCACGAGCTCCGAACCCTCGGCCGGCGCCTCGCACGCGACCTTCGCGCCGAGGCGCGCGAGCGCCTCGCGCGCCTCGTCCAGTTTCGCGTCGATGTCGGCGTCGGTCTGGTCCGGATCGTGGTGAAAGAGATGCAGGCGCTTCACCTCGGCGCGCGCGGCGAGATCGGCGACCTGGCTCACGCACGAATGCCCCCAGTCCACCTTCGACGGGTATTCGTGGTCGCGGTAGGTGGCATCGGTGATCAGCACGTCCGCGCCGCGCACGAAGTTCGCCAGCCGCTCGACGTAGCGCGCGTCGTAGCGCGGATCGGTCGGCAGATAAAGCTCGTTGTCGGTGACGTAGCACACCGTGCGGCCGCGGCAGGCGAGCCTGTAGCCGAGGCAGTAGCCGGGGTGGCGCAGCAGCATCGTGTCGATGCGCAGCGGGCCGAACTCGAGCGTCTCCTCGCGCAGGTCGCGAAACAGCAACCGCGCGCCGAACTCGCGCACCGTCACCGGAAAATAGACGCTCTCCATCTGCGCGCTGATCGCGCGCTCGATCGTGAGGTCGCCCTGGTACGGGCCGAACAGTTCGATCTGGTTGCCGCGCACGTAGAGCGGCGCAAAGAACGGCACCGTGTTGATGTGGTCCCAGTGGGTGTGCGAGATGAAGATGCGACCGGAGAAGCGACCGTTCGCGTTGCGCATGAGATGGTCCGAGAGCCGCTTGATGCCGGAGCCGCAGTCGAAGATCGTGAGCGGCTCGCCGCCCGCCTCGACGGTGACGCACGGGGTGTTGCCGCCGTAGCGCGCGTACTGCGGCCCGGGCGCGGGAAGCGTGCCGTGCACGCCCCAGTAGCGCACCGTCACGCGCTGCTCGACGATCTCCATGATCTGCGCGACGAAGGTCGCGGCGTCCACCGGCTTGGTGAGGTAGCCGTCGGCGCCCAGTTCCCGCGCGCGCCGGCGGTCGAACTCGTAGGTCTTCGCCGAGAGCACGACGATGCGCATCGCGCGCAGCTCCTCGCGCCGGCGCAGCTCGCGCGTCAGCTCGAAGCCGTCCATGCCCGGCATCATGATGTCGGTGATCACGCAGTCGGGCCGCGCTTGCGGGATCTCGCGCAGCGCCTCGACGCTCGAGGAGCGCACGATCACCTCGTGGCCTGCGCTGGCAAGGAGCCGCGTGACCAGCGCGAGCGAATCCGGGTCGTCGTCAACCAGGAAGAACTTCATCGTGTCGGTGCCCCGCGGGCATCGCCGGCAGTGTAGCAGCCCGCCTCAGGGCGCGCGCGCGAGCAGATTCTCGTAGATCGCCAGATCGCGCGCCGAGAAGCAGCAGAAGATCGCCTCCTCGATTCCGGGATGCGCGGCGAGCGCCGTGCGCACCGTCGCCACCGCGATCTCGGCCGCCGGCTCCGGCGGATAGCCGTAGGCGCCGGTGCTGATGCAGGGAAAGGCGATCGATCTTGCGCCCGCCTGCGCCGCGAGCTCGATCGCCCGCCGGTAGCAGGAGGCGAGAAGCTGCGCCTCGCCGTGCGCGCCGCCGCGCCAGACCGGGCCGACCGCGTGCACCACCCACTTCGCCTTCAGCCGGTAGCCCTTCGTGATCTTCGCGTCGCCGGTGCGGCAGCCGCCGAGCGTGCGGCATTCGGCAAGGAGTTCCGGGCCGGCGGCGCGGTGGATCGCGCCGTCCACGCCGCCGCCGCCGAGCAGCGTTTCGTTCGCGGCGTTGACGATCGCGTCCACATCGAGCGTCGTGATGTCGCCGCGCAGCGCGCGCAGCCGGGTCGGGTTCGCAGTCATCGGCGCGACATCATGACAGAGTCCGCGCGCCGGCGGAATGCGCCGGCTATCATAAAGCGCGTGCTTCAGCCTTTCCCTGCGCTCACCGGAAACCTCGAGGCGGACGCGGTCGCCTTCGGCGCGCTCTGGCGGCGCCTTGCCGAGGCGCTCGCCCGCCTGCCGCGCAAGCCGCAGCGCAGCGCGGCGCAGGCCGACGAGGCGCGCGAGCTCCTCGAGGCCGGACGCGCCTCGCGCGAGCGGTTCCTGCGCCGGCACGCGCGCGCCGTCTACGACGCGCTCACCGAGCGGCGCACCCGGTTCCTGCGCGCAGACGAACTGTGCCGCGCGGCGGCGCGCGCGTTTCCGGGGCTCGTTCCCGACGAGGCTGCGCTCGCCCGGGAGGCGGCGCTGCCGCTCGCGGAAAAGGACGGTCTCGAGCTCGACCAGGGCATTTTCCTCGCGCACGTGCTCGCCGATCCGGTCGCGGGAGCGCACCTTTGCCATGCGATGCTGCTTCCGCTTCGCGATTCCGCCGGGCACCTTCAGGCGCTCGACGCGACCGGCGTGCTCGAGCTGCCGGGTGCGCGCATCGAGCGGCGCGGCAAGGCGTCCGTCGTGACGATGGTCAATCCGCGCCATCTGAACGCCGAGGACGAGACGACGCTCGCCGGGTTCGAGACGGCGGTCGATGTCGCGCTGCTCGACCCGACGACGCAGGTGTGCGTGCTGCGCGGTGCGCCGGTCGGGCACCCGAAATACGCCGGCCGGCGGCTCTTCGGCGCCGGCATCAACCTCACGCACCTCTACCGCGGACGGATCCCGTTCCTCTGGTACCTGATCCGCGACCTCGGCGTTGTGAACAAGCTCTACCGGGGGCTCGCGAGCGCCGAGGAGCCGCCCGACGAGCACTCGGTCGAGAAGCTCTGGATCGCGGCGGTCGAGGGTTTCGCGATCGGCGGCCACTGCCAGCTTCTGCTCGTCATGGACCATGTGATCGCCACCGAGGACGCGTACCTCACGCTGCCGGCGCGCAAGGAAGGCATCATCCCGGGCGCGGCGAACCTGCGGCTTGCTCGTCACGTCGGCGCGCGCCTTGCGCGCGCGGCGATCCTCGCCGAACGGCGCATCGACTGCGCAAGCCCCGAGGGACGGCTGCTGTGCGACCGCATCGTCTCGCCCGGGGAAATGGACGCCGAGATCGAGCGTACGGTCGAGCGGCTCGCGAGCTCCGGACTGGTGAGCGCCGCCTCCAACCGGCGCGCGTTCCGCGCCGCCGAGGAGCCGCTCGATGTCTTCCGCCGCTACATGGCGGTGTACGCGCGCGAGCAGGCGCACTGCCACTTCAGCCCCGCGCTCGTCGCCAACCTCGAGCGACACTGGAACGCGGCAGCGCGCCGCCCGTAGTCACCCCTCGAGCAGGAACTCGCGCACGATCGCGATCTGATCGGCGTGCAGCAGCGTCGGCGCGTGGCCGACGCCGGCGATCTCGACGACCCTCGCGCGCGGCCCGCGCGCGGCCATCTGCGCGCAGGTCTCGCGCGACAGCAGGTCCGAGTGTTCGCCGCGCAGCACGAGCGTCGGGCAGCGCACCGGGTCCCACAGGTGCCAGAGTTCGAGGTCCTTGTCCGGCATCGTCGCGCGCAGCGGCTCGGCGATCGCCGGGTCGTAATGCAGCCGCAGGCTGCCGTCGGGGTTGCGGCGCACGACCGTCTCGGTGAGGAAGCGCCACTCGGCGTCGCTGTGCGGGCCGAACGGGGCGCTCACCGCGCGCACGTACTGCTCGGCCGCCTCCAGCGTCGCAAAGGTGCGCGCGCCGACGTACGCTGCGATGCGCTCGAGCGCTGCCTTCGCGATCACCGGGCCGGCGTCGTTCAGCACCAGCCGCTCGATCGGCGTTCCGGGCAGCGACGCGAGCGCCATGCCGATCAGCCCGCCCATCGAGGTGCCGACCCAGTGCACGCGTTCCACGTCGAGCCGCGCGATCAGCGTCACCATGTCGGCCACGTACTGCGGCAGCTGATAAAGCATCGGATCGGCGAGCCAGTCCGAATCGCCCCGGCCGGCGACGTCCGGGCACACCACGCGGTAGCGGTCGCTCATCGCGGCGGCGAGCCGCTCGAAATCGCGACCGCAGCGCGTGAGTCCGTGCACGCACACGAGCACGCGGGGGTTGTCGCGCGGTCCCCACTCGCGGTAGGCGATGCGGTGCAGCCCGCGGGGCGAGGCGCACTGTACGAACCTCGGCGCGACCTGCGCGTGCGCGCCCTCGCTCATCGTGCGCTTTCGCTGCCGCGTTCGGTTCCGCGGCCGCCCGATTGTTCCGCCATCGCCTGTCTTCGCCCCCGGGGTGCGGTCAGCGCGAAGCGCTCGCCGCCGCAGGATTATGAGGCGCGCAGGCCGCATCGTGCCAGTAGCGCGGACGGCGCGCGCGTTCGCACTCGACGCGGGCGCGGCCGGCCCCGAGCCGCACCGAGATCGCGCCCGCGCGGTCGGTGCGGTAAAGGGCGATCCCGCCGCGCGCATAGCGATCGACCACCTCGGGCGCCGGATGCCCGAAACGGTTGCGGTAGCCGACCGACGCGACCGCCGCGGCAGGCGCCACCGCGCCGAGGAACGGCTCGCTCGAGGAGCTGCGGCTGCCGTGGTGCGGCACGAGCAGCACCTCGGCGCGCAGGCGCGCCGGCTCGCGCGCAAGCAGCGCGGCCTCCGCCGCCTGCTCGATGTCGCCGGTGAGGAGCATCGCGGCGCCCCCGCCCGCGCTCACCTTGAGCACGCAGCTGTGGTTGTTCGGCTTGCGATCGAGCGTCCCGGGCGCTGGATGCAGCATCTCGAAGCGCACGCCGTCCCAGGTCCAGGCTTGGCCGGCGGTGCAGCGCGCCGCCGCCGGGGCGAGCGCAAGCAGCGGGTTTTCGGGCGATAGCGAATGCAGCACGCGATCGACCTCGAGCGCGGCGAGCACCGACGCCGCGCCGCCGATGTGGTCGCGATCGCCGTGCGTGAGGACAAGCGTATCGAGCCGCCCGATTCCCTCGGCGCGCAGAAACGGCAGCACGATCCGCTCGCCGTAGTCCGACGCCGTGCCGAACGCGGGTCCGGCGTCGTAGAGGAGCGCGCGCCCGGCGGTGCGAACGAGTACCGCGAGCCCCTGGCCGGCATCGAGCGTCGTGATCCACGCCTCGCCGATCGCGGGCGCAGCCGCGGGCCACGCGAATGCCGGCGCCATCAGCGCCGCACCGCAGCCGCGCCAGGGCACGCCGCGCGGCGACGCGAGCCACAGCGCCCCCGCGATCGCCGCGAGCGTCGCCGCAAGCGGCGGCGCCGGGCTCTGCCAGACGGCGACCGGCAGCGTCGCGCACCATTCGAGAAACTGCAGCAGCCACTCGACGAGGCGCGCTGCGACCGCAAGCAGCGGGTCCCAAGGCAGCGCCGCCGCGGCGAGCGCAAGCGGCGTCACCACCGCCGAGACGAGCGGGATCGCGACCGCGTTCGCGAGCGGCCCGACGACCGACACCTGCGCGAAGAGAAAGAGCGCCGCCGGCGCAAGTCCGACGGTGATCGCCCACTGGATGCGCGCCCATTGCGCGATCCGCAGGCCGCCGCGCTGCGCCTCGAGCGCAGCGAAAAAGATGAGCGCTACCGCGCCGAACGAAAGCCAGAATCCCGGCGCGAACACCGCCCAGGGATCGAACGCGAGCACCGCCGCCGCCGCGAGCGCGAGCGTGCGCGCGGGCGCGACGATCGCGCCCGAGCAAAGCGCCGCCGCCGCCACCGCGACCATGAAGAAGGTGCGCTGCGCCGGCACCGCGAAGCCCGAGAACACCGTGTAGCCGAGCGCGGCGGCGACCGCGGCGACCGCACCCGCGCGCTGCGCCGGCACCGCGAGCGCAAGCGGCGGGGCGCGCCGCCACAGCGCGGCGACGAGCCACGCCGCGAGCCCGGAGACGAGCGTCACGTGCAGCCCGGAAATGCTCATGAGATGCGTGACACCGGTCGCGGCGAAAAGCCGCCACTCCTCGTTCGAGATCGCGCGCTGATCGCCGACCGCGAGCGCGGCGAGGATGCCGGCGGCGGGCGTCGCCCCGAGCACGCGGTGAAAGCGCTCGCGCACCGCCGCGCGCGCCTGCTCGATGCGGTCGAAGACGCTGTTTCGCCAGCCGAGCCGCAGCGGCGGCGCCGCGCGGGGACCGGAGCGCACGTAGCTGGTCGCGCCGATCCCGCGCTCGAGCAGCCAGGCCTCGTAGTCGAGGCCGTGCGGGTTGTAATGACCGTGCGGGCGCTTCAGGCGCAACGTCAGCCGCCAGCGCTCGCCCGGCTGCGGCGGCTGGGCAAGCGGTGCGCCGTCGGGCTGATCGAGCGGGCTGCGGTACCACGTAACCAAGACGCGCCCGGGCAGCGGCGCGGGCGCCGACTCGACGTCGAACTCGAAGCGCACGCTGCGCTCGCCGAGCGCCGGAAGACTCGCGACGACGCCCACCACCTCGAGATCGCGCCCCTCGAGCTCCGGCGCAAGGCGATCGGCGAGCCGCAGGTGAGCGAGCGCGAGCGCCCAGCAAAAACCGATCACCGCCGCCATCGGGACCGCGAGCGCGCGTCGCCAGACGATGGCGGGCGGCGCGGCGAGCGCGAGCGCGGCCGCCGCCGCAGGCGGCAGCGTCGGCGAGAGCTGAAGCGCGAGCACCCCGACGGCGAAAGCGAGCGCGCAGGCGGTCATCTACAATGCAACGCTCGCGCGCCCGCTGCCGCTGACACGATGGTCCGAAAGCTCGTCCGCAAGCATCTGCCCGACGCCGACACGGTGCGCCGGCACCCCTGGGTCGCGCGCTTCGGCTCGCTGCTGCACCACCCGAACCTGTGGCACCTGAACCGCGATTCGGTCGCCGGCGCGGTCGCGATCGGACTGTTCTCGGGGCTGGTTCCGGGGCCGCTTCAGATGCTGACGGCGCTGCTGCTCGCGATCCCGCTGCGGCGAAACATCCCGGTCGCGCTGCTCGTGACGCTCTACACCAATCCGTTCACCATCGTGCCGCTCTACGCGCTCGCCTGGGGCTACGGCAAGCTGCTTCTCGGCGGAAATCACAATTCCGCCGCGATCGAGCCGTTCGTCATGGACTGGGGCGACTTTCTCGGCTCGATGCGCGCGCTCGCCGACTGGGTGTTCGCGATGGGCAAGCCGCTCGCGATCGGTTTGCCCGCGCTCGCGCTCACGCTCGCGGCGGCGGGCTACCTCGCGGTGCAGCTCGGCTGGCGCGCCTACGTGATCCTCGCCTGGCGCGCGCGCCGGCGCCGGCGCGCGCGGCGCGCGTGAGCGCGCTCCCGCACGGCGAATTCGTCGCCGGCTACCGCGCCGGGCGGCTGCGCGTCGCGATCGACCGGCGCGGGGCGGCCGATTTCGTCTCCGGGCGGCTGCTTCTGCCGTTCGTGATGCTGCCGCTGCTCGGCGTCGCGGTCGCGCTCGCGCTCACCGGCGCGCTCCTTGCCGGCGCGGCGATCTTCCTCGGCGCGCTGCTTCTGCGGCATCTCGTACGCGCGAGCAGCCACGGGTTCGTGCTCGCGCGCGCGCTCGACTCCGAGGCGTTCTACCGCGAGGCGCTCGCGGCCGGGGTACTGCGGGTCGAAGACGCCGAGAGCGCCGCAGCTCAGCGCGGCTGAAGCACCCCCTCCCTCAGCTCGAGCACCCGGTCGGCGCGCCCGGCGAGCACCGGATCGTGGGTCGCGAGCACGAACGCGGTGCCGTGCGAAGCCGAAAGCCGCAGCATCGCCTCGAACACTTCGTCGGCCGAATGGCTGTCG
>JAOAFL010000089.1 GCA_026416295.1 Burkholderiales bacterium
CGCCTGGGTCGAGGACGAATCGAACGCCGACGAAGCGCGAACCCGCAACTTCCTGCGCCGGCGCATCGGGCCGATGCTCGCCGAGCGGTTTCCGCGCTGGCGCGAGAACCTCACGCGCGCGGCACGCCATTTCGCCGATGCGCGGCTGGACGCCCGGCTGCTTTTGCGCGAGTTCCTCGCTGGGCACGGCCTGCGCGCCGCGAGCGAGGCGAAACTCGCCGAGATGCTCCGGCAACTGGCCGGATCCGGTCCGCGCGCCGAGATCCGGCACGACGGCGCGATCGTGCGCCGCTACCGGGAGCGCGTCAGCGTCGAGCGGGAGCCCCCGCCTGCGCCGTTTGCGCCGGTGCGCTGGCAGGGCGAGGCGCGGCTTGCGCTTCCGGCGCTCGGCGGCGAGCTGCGCTTTCGCCGGGTGCGGGGCGCCGGTATCGCCGCGCGGCGCGTGCGCGACGGCCTCACCGTTCGGCTGCGCGCCGGCGGCGAGCGACTGCAGCCCGATCCGCGCCGGCCGCGGCGCACGCTGAAGAACCTCTTTCAGGAAGCCGGCGTGCCGCCGTGGCGGCGCGCGCGGCTGCCGCTGCTTTTCTGCGGCTCGGATCTCGTCTGGGTGCCGGGGCTCGGCGTCGATGCCGCCTACGCTAGCGCGCCCGGCGAGCCCGGGATCGTGCCGGAGTGGCGGCCTTTCGCTTCTTGAGAAGGAAGGCTTCCCGAGCGGCGCGCGCCTCGGCGCTTGCGGCGGCGAGCGCGAGCTGGTCGTGCGCCATGTGCGAAGCGGCGTGCGCACCGAGCGCGCCGTAGGCGTGGATGCTTTCCTTCGTCATCTGCACGGCCGCCTGCGGCATCGCGAGCGCGCGCCGCGCGATGCGCCGCGCCGCCGCGAGCGCGCCCCCGCGCGGGGCGAGCCAGTCGGCGACACCGCAGGCGAGCGCCTCGCGCGCCGAGAGCCGCTCGCACAGCATCGCGAGGCGCTTCGCCTTCGCCGGTCCGCAGAGCGCAACGAGCCGCGGAAGCGTCCCCCAGGTGAGCGGAATGCCGAGCGCGATCTCCGGCAGCCACACGAAGGCGTCGCGCGCGATCACGCGCCAGTCGAGCGCGAGCGCGAGCGCCAAACCGCCGCCGATCGCATAGCCCTCGATCGCCGCGATCGTCACCTGCGGCAGCTCCTCCCAGGCGCGCGCCATGCGGTAGCCGAGCGCGGCAAGGCGCCGGCGCGCGGGGAGCGGCGCGGGCGCCTGCGCCCAGCGGCCGGCGTCCTTCAGATCGGCGCCGGCGGAAAACACCCCGCCTGCGCCGCGTACGATCACCGCACCGACGTCGTCGCGGCCCGCGAGCGCCGCAGCGCAGGCGATCATCTCCTCCATCAGCGCGGTGGACATCGCGTTGCGCGCCTCGGGCCGATCGAGCGTCACGATGGCGATCGCGTCCGCGACAGCGACGTTCAGCGTTCCGGACATGGCGATAACCCCTTGTTTTCAGAAGAAAGAGCCGGGCCGCATGCTATACTTTTCTGCTTTTTGCGATATTCCCCAAAGGCGAACATGGCGCTCGAGCGTACGCTTTCGATCATCAAACCGGATGCCGTGGCGAAGAACCTGATCGGCCGCATCATCGCGCGCTTCGAGGAGGCGGGGCTGAAGGTGGTCGCCGCGCGCATGATGCACCTTTCGCGCGCGCAGGCCGAAGGCTTCTACGCGGTGCACCGGGAGCGGCCGTTCTTTCGCGACTTGGTCGAGTTCATGACCTCCGGGCCGGTGCTGGTGCAGGTTCTGGAGGGCGAAAACGCGATCGCGCGCAACCGCGAGCTGATGGGCGCCACCGACCCGCGCAAGGCCGCGCCCGGCACGATCCGCGCCGAGTTCGCCGAAAGCATCGAGGCGAACGCGGTGCACGGCTCCGACAGCCCGGAGACGGCGCGCAGCGAGATCGCGTTCTTCTTTCCCGCCTGCGAGATCTTCCCCCGACCCTAGCGCCTGCATGCGCGCGAACCTGCTCGATCTGGATCCCGACGGCCTGCGGGCATGGTTCGCCGCGCGCGGCGAAAAGCCGTTTCGCGCGCGCCAGGTGCTCGCCTGGATTCACAAGCGCGGCGCGCCGGATTTCGACGCGATGACGGACCTCGCGCGCGCGCTGCGCGCGCGGCTTGCGGCGGAGGCGACGATCGCCGCCCCGCAGGTGATCGCCGACGCGGTCGCGCCCGACGGAACGCGCAAGTGGCTGCTGCGCGTCGACGGCGCGAACGCGATCGAGACGGTGTTCATTCCGGACGCGGGGCGCGGCACGCTGTGCGTATCGAGCCAGGCGGGCTGCACGCTCGACTGCGCGTTCTGCGCGACCGGCAAGCAGGGCTTCGCGCGCAATCTCACGACCGCCGAGATCGTCGGCCAGCTGTGGCTCGCCGAGCGGCTGCTCGGCGAGCGCCGAGCCCCCACGCGCGCGCGCGGGGGGCGCCACGTGAGCAACGTCGTCTTCATGGGCATGGGCGAGCCGCTGCTCAACCTCGATCGCGTGATTCCGGCGATCCGGCTGATGCTCGACGACGACGGCTACGGCCTGTCGCGCCGGCGCGTGACCGTCTCCACCGCCGGGGTGATTCCCGGCATCGACCGGCTGCGCGAGGAATGCCCGGTCGCGCTCGCAGTGTCGCTGCACGCGCCCGACGACGCGCTGCGCGACCGGCTGGTGCCGCTCAACCGCAAGTATCCGATCCGCGAGCTGCTCGCCGCCTGCGAGCGCTATCTCGCGCGCGCGCCGCGCGACTTCGTCACGTTCGAGTACGTGATGCTGGACAGCGTGAACGACAGCGACGCGCACGCCCGGGCCCTCGTCGCGATCGCCGCGCGCGTGCGCTGCAAGTTCAACCTCATCCCGTTCAATCCGTTCGCGCGGAGCGGCTTTCGCCGCTCGCCGCCGGAGCGGATCCGGCGCTTTGCCGAGGTGCTCGCCGCAGCCGGCCTGACGGTGACGGTGCGCAGGACGCGCGGCGACGGAATCGACGCCGCCTGCGGCCAGCTCGCCGGCCGCGTCGCCGATCGCACGCGGCGCACGTTCGCGCTCGCGGAGGCGCGCGCATGAGGCGGCGCGTGCTCGCGGCGCTTTGCGCGGTGCTCGCCGCAGGCTGCGCGCGCGACCCAGCCCCGTTCGAGCCGGGCCTGCAGACTGCGGCGATCGCCGGCGAGTCGAGCGAGCCGCGCAACCGCGCCCGCATCCGCACGGAACTCGGCACGCTCTACTATTCGGTCGGCAACTACGCGGTGGCGCTCGAAGAGGCGCGGCGCGCGGTGCAGGCCGACCCGAGCTACGCGCTCGCCTACAGCCTGCTCGGGGCGGTGTACATGGAGCTGCGCGAAACCCAGCTCGCGCAGCAGAACTTCGAGCGCGCGCTTCGCCTTGCGCCGGGCGACCCGGAGATCAATCACCGCTACGGCTGGTTCCTGTGCCAGACCGGCCGCGAGCTCGAATCGGTGCGCTTCTTCCAGCAGGCGATCCGCAATCCGCTCTATCCGACGCCGTGGCGCTCGTCGGCGGCCGCGGGCGTGTGCGTGCTGCGCAAGGGAATGCTGAAGGAAGCCGAGGATTATTTCGTCGCCGCGCTCAACCAGGACCCCGACGACCTGGTGTCGCTCCACAACCTGGCCGAGATCCGCTACCGCAAGGGCGAACTGGAGGAGGCGCGCAAGCTCATCGGCCGGTTCAACCGGCTGGTCGAGCCGACGGCGGAGTCGCTGTGGCTTGCGCTGCGCATCGAGCGCAGGCTCGGCGAGCGCACCGCCGAGGCGGCGTTCGCCAACCAGCTGCGGCGCCGCTTCCCGGCGTCGCGCGAATACCAGCTGCTGCAGCGCGGGGAATATGACTGAGCCGACCGGCGCCCTGACGCAGCCGACCGGCGTCGGGGCGGAGCTCGCGCGGGCGCGGCAGTCGCTCGGCCTGTCGGTCGCGCAGGTCGCGCAGCAACTGAAGCTCGCGCCGCGCCAGGTCGAGGCGCTCGAGGCCGAGGCGTGGGAGCGGCTGCCGGCGGGGCCGTTCGCGCGCGGCATGCTGCGAAGCTATGCGCGCGTTCTCGGCCTGGACGCCGAGGCGCTCCTTGCGCGGGTCGGCGAGCGACTGCGCGCGGCCGATCCGACCGATGCGCCGCTCCTTGCGCGTCGCGCGATCCCGTTCACCGACGGCACGCGCCGCCTCAACCTCGTCTACGGCGCGTTGTACGTCGCGGTGCACGCGACGATCGCCTTCGTCGCGCTCGAGTGGCGCGCCGAGCGCGCGCGCGCGGCGCGCCCGACGTTCGTGCCGGCGGCGGCCCAGGCGCCGGCGCCCCCGCCGCCGCCGCGGCTCGAGCTGGCGAGCGTCGCCCCGACGGGCGCGACCGAGACGCCGGTCGCCGAGGCCGCGCCCGCGGCGCGGCGGCTCGTGCTGCGCTTCGAGCGCGACGCGTGGGTCGAGATCCGGGGCGCCGGCGACCGCCTGCTGATGTCGCAGCTCAACCCCGCGGGCAGCGAACGGGCGGTCGAGGGCGAGCCGCCGTTCCGGCTGGTGATCGGCAACGCGCGCCACGTGCGCCTCATCTATGAGGGCGCGCCGGTCGACCTCGCGCCGCACATCAAGGTCGAGGTCGCGCGCCTGACGCTCCCATGACGCAGAGCTTCGAACGCCGCCGCTCGCGGCAGGTGATGGTCGGCCACGTCCCGATCGGCGGCGGGGCGCCGATCGTGGTGCAGTCGATGACCAACACCGACACCGCCGACGTCGAGGCGACCGCGGATCAGGTGCTCGCGCTCTGGCGCGCAGGCTCGGAGAT
>JAOAFL010000093.1 GCA_026416295.1 Burkholderiales bacterium
GGCCGGCACCGCTCGTCACCGGCGAGCTTGGCTTGAGCCAGGCGCTTTCGTTCGTGCCGAGCGAGCCGTCTTCCGGGACCGAGGAGCGCCCGCGCGCCGAGTAGAGCCGCGCCCTGCGCGCGAGTCCGCGCTGCCGCTCGGCCGCGGCTCCGGCATGCGCGACGATCCGCGCGTCGCGCTGCCGGCGATTGCGGTCTGAGCGGGACTCAAGCTGACAGATATCGTGTGATCACCCCACGTTCCTCCCACCGTTGCGGAACGACGCATCCTGATATCCCGTGCAACGCGAATGGTCGTGTTACCCTTTCTTGCCTCATTTCGCGAAGCGTGTCGATGGCGACGCTGACGATACAGCTGGACGAACACCTGAATCGCGAACTTTCCCGCCTCGCGAAAAGGCGCAGGCGCTCCAAGAGCGATCTTGCGCGCGAGATGCTGCGCACCGGCCTGGTGCTCAAGAAATTCGAGGACGCGCGTCGCAGAATTGTGCCGTACGCCGAAAAAGCGGGTTATGTGACCGACGAGGACGTGTTCCGCGACGTCTCGTGAGGGTGTTTCTCGACGGCAACGTCCTCCCGATCGCGTTTGGGACTCGCCGCCTCCGCGTCGACCTTCTTGCTGCACACGAAAGCCGTTGACGCCAGGCGGATCGTTTTGCCGCGGCTCGACGTACGAGCTTTGAATTGCACCTCGTGCGGCTGACCAAATGTCGAGGCGACGCGCGAGCTTGTGGATCGCGCGCTGCGCGAATTCGTCGCTCGCCGCAAGCAGCGCGCTTCGCACGCTGGTCGGGCGCAAGCTGCTCGGTCCCGTTTACGACGTACGCGCGGTGCGTGCGCGAATGAGCCGGGGTGCTCGTTGACACCTGCGTCTAGATCGACTGGCTGCGTGCAGCGCACACGCCGGCCGTCCGGATGCTCGACCGGCTGCTCGAGGAGGAGGATCTCGCGCTCGCTCCGTTCGTTTTGCAGGAGCCGCTGCGAGGGCGCTCTTTGCGCGCTGTCGTTGGCGGGGATTTGAGACCCGCAGTCCCCACGACTGTCTGAGTGCGCAGATCGCCGTCGAACATCGCGTGCCGGTCCAGCAGGACGACCGGGATTTCGCACGGCTTTCCCGCTTCGAGGCGAAGCTCGAGCGGGTTGCGGTCTAACCGCGGCCGACGTCGCGCCGGGCGTTCGGCGCTCGCGAGGGTCAGTCGCGCGGCGGCGGAAGCTCCGAGCCCTCCTCGAGCGAGAGCGCCGGAATCTCGGGCAGGCTCGATCCCACGACACCGCGAATCTCGCCGTACATGCGCACGGTGTTCTGCACGACCCGCTCGAGCTGCTTTTCGCGCTCGGCCCACTGCCTTTCCATCGCGCGCCGCTCGCGCTCGAGCTGCTGCTGCATGGCGCCGAAGGTCTCGACGATCGCCTCCACGCGGTGGCGGAAGTCCTCGCCCGTGAGGTAGGCGTAGAGCGCCTCCATCTTCGCGCCAACGCCGCTTGCGACCGCGCGGGCGCGCGCGACCTCGACGAGCTGCGTGCGCAGCACCGCAGCGAGCGCAGGATAGGTCGCGAGGTCCGCGACCCACACGCCTTCGACGAGCCCGAAGCCGCGGATGCCCTCGGGCAGGTTGGTCGCCACGAGCACCGCGAGCGCCGCGCCCGCCTCGCGCTGGTCGTCCTTCAGTTTCCCGATCCAGGCCGGCTGCCAGTGTTTTGCGTTCTTCGCCTCCCAGACGATCGCGCCGCACTCGGCGAGCGATTCGTTGCGCACGATCTGCACGACGTCCGCGCCGCGCGCCCCTTTCTTGACGGGGCGGATCTCGTCGAGCGGAAATCGCGTCTTGAGCATCGCTTCGATGTCGATCTCGAGCGCTTCGCCCTGTCGCTCCTGCGAGCCCTGTTCGCTCTTTCGCTTCGCCTCGTCGAGGAGCTTCTTGAGATCCTCGATCTGCTTGTCCTTTTCGCGCAGCTTGAGCGCCTGCTCTTCGCTCGCCGCGCGCCGGATCGCCTCCTCGAGGCGCTGCTTTTCCGCCTCGAGCCGCCGCGCGACCTCGAGATCGAGCTCGCGCTGGCGATCTTCGAGTGCCGCCTTTTCCTTGCGCAGCGCAAGTTCCGCCGCCTGAGCCTCGCGCGTCTTTTGCTGCTGCTCGGCCAGCTGCTCGCGAAGCAGCGTCAGTTCCGCCGCCGCCTGCTCGCGCGCGCGCGCTTCGGCCTGCGCGGCCGCGGCGCGGATGCGCTCGGCTTCGCGCGCGCGCGCTTCGGCCTCCACCTCTGCGCGGACCTGCGCGGCGAGCGCCTCGCTGATGGCGATCGGATGCCCGCAGTTGGGGCAGTTGAGCGTGGTTCCGGTCATGGGTCGCGTCACCCCCTGATTTCGATCTGCGTGCGCGCAAGCGGCAGGAAGTAGCGCGGCTGCGCGCCTTTTGCCTTTCGCTTGCGGATCGCGTAACGGTCCGCAGCCCGCGGTCCGAGCGTCTCCTCGAACGCCCGCGCGATGCGCGCTTTGTGCGGCTCGAAGTATTTTGCGAGCCTGATCGCCGCGTTACGGCGCCAGGACAACGCCTCCTCGATGCGCGCGTAGCCGCCGCTCGCGGTGCGGCCGTAGACGAGCCGCGCGACGGCGAGGAACTCGTCCGCCGCGGCGGGCGTGCTCCAGTCGAGCCCTTCGTCCTCGAGCGTCGCCGAGCGCGCAAGCCAGAGCAGGACCGCGAATTCGGTCGGCCCGAGCGGGATGTCGAGCCCGTCTGCCCGTGCGCGGCGAGCGCGCACCTCGAGCACGAGCCGCGGCGGCTCGAGCGAGCGATTCGCGCTCGAGACGACCTGCGACAGGCTCGCCGTGCCTCGCAAGAGCCGCGGCGGGAGCCCCTCGCGAAGCCGAACGAACGGGATCGAGGCGAGCGTCACCTCGGCCTTGCGCGCATCGAGCGGCCGGTGTTGCGTATCGAGCGTGTGAAACACGTACTCGTAGGGCGTCGGGTAGTAGAACTGCGGATGCGATTCGTACGGCGGGCTCACCAGCACGTGCGAGAGCCGGTCCTGCGGGCGGCCGTAGAGCGAAAGCGCGTAGCCGAGGTAGAAGCCCATGGTCTTTCGACCGCCCGCGATCGAGACGTGCAGCGCGGCCGACGGATCGGCGGCGAGGTCGCGCACCTTGTCGGTGATGAAATCGGCCGCGCGCTCGTTGTCCTCCGGTGCGCGAATGTCCTCGAGCGGCGTCCCCGAGGCTGCGGTGAGCACATGCAGGTGGTCCGGCCCGAAGGCAATGTCCGGCAAATCGTAGTCGCGTCGCAGCTGGTGAAACCACCCGGGGCGCTCCGAAAGGAGATTGAGCCTTGCGTGCTCGGCACCGGTCGCGGTGGTAATGAGGTGAATCTCGGTCGGAACGAACGCCGCGCGCCCCTCGGGCGGGCGCACCGCGAGCGCGTAGAGCGTTTCGGTGACGACCTGCGGCGAGAGCCCGGTCACCGCAACGAGGATGCGGCGCGGATAGCTCTCCGGACGGTCCGGGCTCGGTGCGGCGGCTGCGCGTTTGCGGCTCATCGCGCAAAAGCGTACGCGCGCGCGCAGGACCTTACCAAGCCCGCAAGCTTGCGGGCGCCCCGGCGGGCCGCAAGAACCGTGACGCTCAGCGCCGCCGCGCCCGGGCCTTCTTCGCGCTTTTCTTCGGTGTTCGCTCCGGCACCGCGGCAAGCACCTCGACTTCGAGCAGCAGGTCCTCGTGCACGAGGCGCGTCACCCCCACGAGCGTGCTCGCCGGAAGCTTCTCGGGGTCGAGGTAGCGGCGCCGCACCTCGCGGTAGATGTTCACGTCCTCCGGGTTGAGGTTGACCATGTAGCCGTTCATCTTCACCACGTCGGCCCAGGTCGCGCCGGCGGCTTTCAAGTTGTGGGTGAGGCTTTCGAACACCTGCTCGGCCTGCGCGCGCAGGTCGCCGCGACCGACGACGCGACCGTCGCGATCGTAGCTCACCTGCCCGGACACCCAGATGAGTTTTGCCGGCCCGGTCACAGCGACCGTATGGGTGAAAAAGCGCGGGTCGAACAGCTCTTTCGGATTGAGATACTCCTTGCGCATCGGCCCTCCTCCTTTTGCGCTACGCGAGCGCACCGCGCGCCGCGATCGGCCAGAGCGCTTCGACCGCGCCGTCGCGCACGCACACGTACCAGTCGTAAAGGTTCACCGTCGGGTCGCAATGGCCCGGAACGAGCAGGATTTTCTCGCCGATCGCCGGCGCCTCGGCACCGGGTGCCGCCTCGACCCAGCCGTGTTCGTCGGCGGCGCGCGTGTAGGCGAGCCCCGGGCGCTCCCAGACCGCCGGCATGCCCGAATCGACGCTCGAGGCCTTCAGGCCCGCATCCACGATCGCGGTGCGCGCATCCGGCCGGCTCATCACGGTCGCGAGCACGAAAAGCGCGTGCTCGAAACGCGGAAGCGGCGGCGCCCACTCGTTTTTCGCGTAGTCCCAGTCCATGAAGACGTAGGAGCCCGGCTGGATCTCGTCCCAGGCGCCCGTTTCCGCCTCGAAGGCGAACGTCCCGGTGCCCGCGCCGGTGACGATCGGACAGTCGAGGCCGGCTTCTTCCAGCATCGCGCGGGTCGAGCGCACCGCGGCGGCCGCCGCCGCGATCGCCGCCCGGCGCTCGGCCTGCGCGCGGATGTGCTGCGCGCGGCCGTGGTAGGCGTGCAGGCCGGCGAAGCGAAGGTTCGGCGCGGCGGCGATTTCGCGCGCGAGCGCGAGCGCCGGTGCGCCGGGCGCAACGCCGCAGCGGCGCATGCCGACTTCGAGTTCCAGATACACGTCGAGCCGGGCGCCCGCCCTCGCCGCCGCCGCCTGCAGGTCGCGCACGTTCTGCGCGTGGTCCGCGAGCACGCCGATGCGCGCGCGCCGCGCAAGGGCCGCGAGCCGCTCGAGCTTTCGTGCGCCGACGATCTCGTTCGTGACGAGCACGTCGGCGATGCCGCCTTCGACCATCGCCTCCGCCTCCGAGACCTTCTGGCAGCAGACGCCGACCGCGCCGGCGGCGATCTGGCGCCGCGCGATCTCGGGGCACTTGTGGGTTTTCGCGTGCGGGCGCAGGCGCACGCGGTCGCCGACCGCCTCGACCATGCGCCGCAGATTTCCCTCGAGCGCCGCCAGATCGAGGATGAGCGCCGGCGTGTCCACCTCTTCGAGGCGCATGCCGACCGCGGCCGGCGGCGGCTGCACGCGCTAGGCTCCCGCCGGGCGCGGCGCGCGATCGCGCAACGCGAGCCAGCCGATCGCGACGAGCACGACCCCGATCAGCGGCAGCGCCGCGAGGTTCACTTTCTCCCAGCCGGCGTGGGTGACGATGAAGCCGGAAAGGAACGAGGAGAGCGCCATCATGCAGAAGGTGGCGGTCTCGTTCGCCCCTTGCGCGCGGGCGCGCTCCTCGGGCCGGTAGGTTTCGAGAAGGAGCGTGGTGCCGCCGATGTAGAGGAAATTCCAGCCCACGCCGAGCAGCACGAGCGAGACCCAGAAGTGCGCGACCGAGAGGCCGGCGAGCGCCACCCCCACGGCGGCGAGGTTGAGCACGGCGCCTGCGGCGAGCACCGCGAGCACGCCGACGCGCCGGATGAGTCCCCCGGTGAAGAACGAGGGCGCGAACATCGCGACGACGTGGGAAGAGATCACGAACGCCGCATCGCCGTAGGGGTGGCCGCAGGTCTGCATCGCGATCGGCGTCGAGGTCATGAGGAAGTTCATCACCCCGTAGCCGATCGCGCCGCAGGCGACCGCGACGAGGAACTTCGGCTGGCGCGCGATTTCGGTAAGCGGCCGGCCGCCGGAGGCCTCGCCGGCCGCGGCCGGCTCCGGAATGCGAACGCGCGAAAGGAGCGCGATCGTGACGAGGCCAGCGACGGTGAGCGCGAGATAGGCCCCGGTGAATTTCGGACCGACGAGGTCGACGGTCGCGCGGCTCACCGTCGGACCGAGCACCCCGCCGACGAGTCCGCCCGCGACGACGAGCGACACCGCGGTCGGCCGGTACTCGGGGGGCGAGGCGTCGGCGGCGGCGAAGCGGTAGTACTGCCCGAAGGCGTTGCTCGCGCCGTAGACGAGCGCGCCGAAGCAAAGCAGCCAGAAGTTCTGCTGCCAGAGCGCCGCGGCGCAGACGAGCGCGGCGACGATGCCGATGCCGGCGCCCTGAACGAGCCCTGCGCGCCGCCCGACCCGGCGCATATGCAGCGAGGCGGCCATCGTCGTCAACGCCGCCCCGACCACCCAGGCGGTGACCGGCAGTGTCGCGAGCGCGGCAAGCGGCGCAAGCGCAAGGCCGGCCAGACCGTTCACCGAAATGAGCGTCGAATTGACGGTGAAGAGCATCGCCTGGCAGGCGGCGAGCAGCGCGACGTTGCGTCGCACGTTGCGGTCGGTACTGGACATGGATACAGTATCGGGCGGGAGAGCGGTCATTCTAAATGAAGCTGCGCGGCGCGCAATCGAACCTCGCCGGGCGTTTCGAGCGCCTCGCGCGCGAGCCGTTCGACGACGGCTGGGCGCACGAGGAGGCGCCGCCGCCGGACCCGGCCACCGAGGTGCGCGAGGAGCGCGCGCGCTCGATCCTCGCGACGAACGACTCGCCCGACGTGCCCTTCGAGCGCTCGATCAATCCGTACCGCGGTTGCGAGCACGGCTGCATCTACTGCTTCGCGCGCCCGAGCCATGCGTATCTCGAGCTTTCGCCCGGGCTCGACTTCGAGACGAAGCTCATTGCGAAGACGAACGCGGTGGCGCTGCTGCGCGAGGCGCTCGCGCGCCCCGGCTACGAGGCAAAGCCGATCGCCTTCGGCACGAACACCGACTGCTACCAGCCGATCGAGCGCCGCTACCGCCTCATGCGCGGCATTCTCGAGCTGCTCGCCGAATGCCGCCATCCCCTTTCGATCGTCACCAAGTCGGCGCTCGTCGAGCGCGACCTCGACCTCCTTGCGCCGATGGCGCGCGAAAACCTCGTGCGCGTGTTCGTTTCGATCGCGACGCTCGATGCGCCGCTCGCGCGGCGGCTCGAGCCGCGCGCGGCGAGCCCCGGGCGCCGGCTCGACGTGCTGCGTGCGCTTGCGCGCGCGGGCGTTCCCTGCGGCGTGATGGTCGCGCCGGTCATTCCGGCGCTCACCGACCGCTCGCTCGAGGCGGTGCTCGAAGCGGCCGCCGACGCCGGCGCGACGATGGCCGGCTGGATCATGCTGCGGCTGCCGCACGAGGTGCGGCCGCTCTTCAAGCAGTGGCTTGCGCAGCACTGCCCCGAGCGCGCCGCCCGCGTGATGAGTCTCGTGCGCGACGTGCGCGGCGGGCGCGAAAACGACCTCCGCTTCGGCTCGCGGTTGACGGGCGAGGGGCATTTCGCGCGCCTCATCGCACAGCGCTTTGCGCTCGCCTGCCGGCGCCTCGGGCTCGATCATGGCAGCGCTGCAGGCGGTTCGCCCGGCGCGCTCGATTGCAGCCGCTTTCGGCCGCCCGCGGCAGGCGCGCAGCTTTCGCTGTTTCGCTGAAGCGGCGCTCGTCGAGGCCGCGCGCGCCGGCGCGTTTGCGCTAGGCTCGCGCCATGGCCGCCCCCGACCTCGCCGCGGAGACCGCTTTGCAAAGGCGCGCCTGGCTCGCCGCCGGGGCGCTCGTCGCTGCGGCGATCGTGTGGCTCTCGCTCACGCCCTCGCCGCCCAAGACGGGCGTCGCGCACGAAGACAAGTTCGGACACGTCCTCGCCTACGGCGCGTTGATGTATTGCCTATCCCGCGGCGCCGGCTCGAGCGCTGCGCGCTTCGGCTTCGCCGCCGCCTCGCTCGCGATGGGGATCGGACTGGAATTCGCGCAGGACTGGCTCGGTTACCGCCACCGCGAGATCGCCGATATCGTCGCGAACGCCGCCGGGGTCGCGCTCGGCTGGGCGCTTGCCGGGCTCGCGCGCGCGCGGCGCAGCGCCCCGGCGCGCCCCCGATGAGCGCGCGCGCCGCCTCGGCGCTCGCCGACGGACCGGTCCTTCCCGCGCTGCTGCGGCTCTCGGCGCCGGGCCTGCTTCTCGTCGTCTTTCAGGCGGCGATCTCGATCGCCGACACCCATTTCGTCGGGCGGCTCGGCACCGAGCCGCTTGCGGGGCTTGCGCTCGTCTTTCCGCTGGTGATGCTCCTTCAGATGACCTCGGCCGGCGCGATGGGCGGCGGCGTCGCCTCGGCGGTCGCGCGCGCGCTCGGCGCGGGGGACGCCGCGCGCGCGCGCGCGCTCGTCGCCCATGGCCTTGCGATCGCGCTCGCCTCGGGCCTTGCGTTCACCGCGGTCGTGCTCGCCTTCGGCCGCCCGATCTACCGGCTGCTCGGCGGCGAGGGCGAGGCGCTCGAGGCGGCGCTCGCCTACTCGAACGTGCTCTTTTCCGGCGCGGTGCTCGTCTGGATCGCGAACACCCTCGCCGCGGTGCTGCGCGGAAGCGGCAACACGCTCGTGCCCGCGCTCGTGCTCGTCGGCGCGAGCCTCGTGCACATTCCGCTCTCGGGAGCGCTCACGCTCGGCTGGGGACCGCTTCCGCGGCTCGGGATCGCGGGCGCGGCGTGTGCCTACGTCGTCGCGTTCGCCTTTGCCGCCGCGCTCGCCGGCGCGTGGCTGTGGCGGCGAACGGCGCTTGCGCCGCGGCGCGAGGACGTGCGCTTCGCCTGGCGCGAGTTCCGCGAGATCCTGCGCGTCGGCGCGATCTCGTCTGTGTCGGCGGTGCAGACGGTGCTGACCGCGGTGATCCTCACCGGGCTCGTCGGCCGCTTCGGTACCGCAGCGCTCGCCGGCTACGGGGTCGGCGTGCGCCTCGAGCTTCTTCAGGTGCCGATCGTGTTCGCGATCGGGCAGGCGCTCGTGGTACTGGTCGGAACGAGCGTCGGCGCAGGGCGGCCTGCGCGCGCGAAACGCGTCGCGTTCGCCGGCGCGGCGATCGCCGCCGGCGTCTGCTTCGCGATCGGCGCAAGCGCCGCCGTCTGGCCGCGGCTCTGGGTGTCGCTTTTTTCCGAGGATCCGGCGGTGCTCGAGGCGGGCGCTGCGTACCTGCGCATCGTCGGACCTTTCTACCCCTTCATCGGCGTCGGCATCGCGCTCTATTTCGCTTCGCAGGGGGCGGCGCGGGTCGTCTGGCCGGTGCTCGCAGGCACCGCGCGCCTTGCGCTCGTCGCCGGCGGCGGCTTTGCGCTCGTTGCGCTCGGTGCGCCGCTTGCGGCGCTCTTCGCCCTGATTGCGCTCGGCATCGTCGTCTGGGGCAGCGGCACCGCGATCGCGGTGCGCGCGGCCGACTGGTCGCGCCCGGGCTAGCGCCCGCCGCGGGCGAGCGTCGCGATCGCGACCGCCGCTGCGGCGACGATGAGGACGATCAGTCCCGCCCGGATCCCCCAGTCGCTCAGCTCCTCGAGCGGGATCACGTCGAGCACGGTGAAGACCATCATGATGGCGGCCGCGATCACCGCGAGCACAGCGAGCGCGCGCAAAAGCGCAGGACGCCCGCCGCGCGAATCCGGTTCGTCGATCTTCGAGTTCGGGTCCACGGCGGGTTCCTCGCTTGTCACGCGCACGTCGCGCCCGCCCACTCGATGAGGGCATCGAGCGTCGCATCCGGCGCCTCGGCCATCAACGAGTGGCCGCTCGCGGCGATACGGCGCACCGTGCAGCCGGCGATCGCGGCGGCGAGCGCCTCGGCCGCCCGCGGCGGCGTCATCACGTCGCGCCCGCCGACGAGGAGGAGCGCAGGGCACCTGACCTTCGCCGCGGCCTCGAGCCCGCCCGCGTAGTCGTTGCAGGCTTTGAGGTCGTTATAGAGCACGCCCGGTGCAAGGCGCGCAAGGCGCGCCCGGGTGTCGCCGTACATCCACATGCCGGGAAACGGGTTCGCGGCGAAAGGCACCTGCGGCGCATGGCCCCAGATCGTCGACATGTCGTGCGCGGCGAGAGAATTCGTGCGCGCGGCCTCGAGAAACGCCTCGGACACCTTCATGGGATACGCGGTGCCGAGAAGCGCGATCCGTTCGATGCGCGCCGCGTGGCGCGCCGCGCACTCGAGCGCGACGAGCGAGCCCATCGAGTGCCCGGCGACCGCCGCGCGACCGAGCCCGGCAGCGTCCACAAGGCGCATTACCCAGTCGGCCATGTTTTCGATCGTGGCGAGCGCCGGGCCCTCGGAGCGCCCGTGCGCGGGGAGGTCCACCGCGAGGACGTTCCAGCCGTGGTAGCCGAAATAGCGGCTCTGCAGCGCCCACCAGCTGTGATCCAGCCCCGCGCCGTGCACGAACACGATCGTCGGCTTCGCCGCATCCGGCGCGTGCGCCGCGGTGTAGGCGAACGCGCGTCGGCCGTCGACCGTGAACTCCATCAGCCGCGCGCGGCGGCGCGAAGGCCGCGCTCGAGGTCGTCGAGCAGGTCCTGAGGATCTTCGAGACCGACGGAAAGCCGAACCGTGCCGGGGCCGATGCCGGCGCGCGCGAGGTCCGCGTCCGACATGCGGTAGTGCGTCGTCGTCGCCGGATGGATCACCAGCGATTTGGCGTCGCCGACGTTCGCGAGATGCGAAAAGATCCGCAGCGCCTCGATGAAGCGGCGGCCGGCCGCGCGCCCGCCCTTCAGGTCGAACGAGAACACCGCGCCCGCCCCGCGCGGCAGCAGCCGCTTGCAGGTTTCGTGATCGGGGTGGCTCGCAAGCTCCGGGTACAGGACCTTCTCCACCTGCGGGTGCGAGGCGAGGAACGCGACCACCTTGCGGGCGTTCTCGACGTGCCGCGGCATGCGCAGGTGCAGCGTCTCGATGCCCTGCAGGATCTGGAACGCGGTCATCGGCGCCATGCAGGCGCCGAAGTCGCGCAGGCCCTCGCGCCGCGCGCGAAGGAGAAACGCCCGCGTGCCGGACTCCTCCTCGAAGTCCATGCCGTGAAAGCCCTCGTAGGGCTCGGTGAGCTGCGGATACTTGCCGCTTTTTTCCCAGTCGAAGCGGCCCGAATCGATCAGCACGCCGCCCACCACCGTGCCGTGCCCGGAGAGGAACTTCGTCGCCGAGTGATACACCAGGTCCGCGCCCAGCTCGAACGGGCGCATGAGGTAGGGCGTCGTGAAGGTCGAGTCGACAAGCAGCGGCACGCCCGCCGCGTGCGCGATCTCGGCGACCGCGGGGATGTCGAGCACATCGAGGCCCGGGTTGCCGAGGGTTTCGCCGAAAAGAAGCCGCGTCTCGGGCCGGATCGCCGCGCGCCAGGCATCGAGATCGCGCGGCACGACGAAGCTCGTGCGGATGCCGAAGCGCTTGAGCGTGTAGGCGAGCAGGTTGTGCGAGCCGCCGTAGAGGGCGGCGGAGGCGACGATGTGCGAACCCGCGTCCATGAGGGTCGCGATCGCGAGGTGCAGCGCCGCTTGCCCCGAGGCGGTCGCAATCGCGCCGACGCCGCCCTCCAGCGCCGCCATGCGCTCCTCGAACACCGCGACCGTCGGGTTGGAGATGCGCGAATACACGTGCCCGGCGCGCTCCATGTTGAAGAGCGAGGCGGCGTGCTCGGTGTCGCGAAACACGTAGGAGGTGGTCTGGTAGATCGGCACGGCGCGCGCGCCGGTCGCCGCATCCGGCGACTGGCCGGCGTGCAGCGCGAGCGTGTCGAAGCCGGGATACTTCGGCCCTGCCATCGCTGCGGCGACTCAGTCCCCGGGGGCGGGCTCGGGCCTCGCGCGCCGCGTCAGTGCAGGTGCTTGCGCGAGGGGCGCGTCGTCGTCTCGAACGCGCGCTCGGGGCGCGTCGGCTCGGCGGCGCGGTTTTTCCAGTCCTGGTCGAAGAAGCGGTTGACGAGCGCGACCACCTCGGCGATGCGCTCCTTGTCGAACTCGCGCGCGAGCACCGCGGTCACGTCCTCGATCATGCAGCGGCGCCGCGCTTCGTGGACCGCCTGCGCGGTCGGCCCGACGTAGAGCAGCCGCGTCTCCTGCGGCGCGTTTTCGGGATAGAGCGTCAACTCTACTTCCACCGCCTCGTAGCAGAGCGGGCCGAGATTGGCGAGCGCCGCCTCGAGCGCCTCGCGGAAATTCCGGCCGACCTCGCCGGTCCAGCAGAAGGTGAGCATCAGCTCCTTTTCGTCGAAGCGCAGGCCGGGTTCGTCCTGCTCGAGACTCTTCACCTCCGCCATGCTGTCGGCGTCGAGGTAATCGAGAAGCGGGGCGATCGCCTCCTCGATGCGCTTGCGCGAGACGCCTTCGAGGATGGGGATGTCCGCGTGCAGGTGCACTTCCATGCGCATGGCGGGGGTACCTCGGAAAGCGGGTGGGCGCTCATTCTAGCACGCGCGCCGCGGCGGCCCGCCGGCCGTCAACTCGGCGGCTCGGCTGCCGTTATAGCGTAGGCAGACGGAATGAACTTGCGGGCACGGCGCGGCCTCCAAGGAGGTAGGCATGCACGTCGTCTACAACAGCGAACACTACTACGTGGCCGAGTATCCCGGCCGCGCCGGCATCGAGCTGGTCGACAAGACCACCGGCCGCGGCGGGTTTCTCGAGGGCGCGGTGGAATTGCAGTTCCGTCGGCGCATGGCGAGCCTTGCGGCCGAAGAGCCGAGCGAGGAGTCGGTCGACGAGTTTCTCGCGCACTACGACGCGCTGCTCACCGTGCCGATGCTGCTGCATTAGCGCGCGGATTCGCTAGCATTGGGGGCGATGAACGGCCCCTGGTGCGCGCCCGACTATCGCGGCAACGGCTTTCTCAACCTCGTCGCCACGCTCGTCGAAGCGGCGGGCGGCGCGCCGCGCCATGCGCCGCTTGCGGCGCTCGCGCCGGCGGAGCTGCGCGGCGCGGCGAACCTCGTGTTCCTGATCTTCGACGGACTGGGGGATGCGTACCTGCGCGAGCACGGCGCGGGCGGCCGGCTGCTCGCGCACGCGCGCGGCGCGATCAGCGCGGTGTTTCCCTCCACCACCGCCGCGGCGATCACCACCTCCTACACCGGCTGCTCGCCGCTCGAGCACGGCCTCATCGGGTGGTTCGCGTACTTCGGCGAGGCGGGCTGCGTCGGCGCGCCGCTGCCCTTCAAGCGCCGCGGCGAGACGCGTCCGATTCCGGCCGAGCCGGCGCGGCTGTTTCCGGCGCCGCCCTTCTTCGGCACGCTCGCGATGCGGCCGATCGTGGTCACCGAGCGCTCGATCGTCGGCTCGACCTACAACCTGCACCATTGCGCCGCCGCGGAGCGGCGCGCCTACGGCAGCCTTCCCGAGTTCGTCGCCGAGATCGCGGCCGCGGTCCGCTCGGGGCCGGAGCGCAAGTTCGTCTATGCCTACTGGCCGCAGTTCGACAAGCTCGCCCACGAGCACGGGGTGGCGAGCGCCCCGGTGCGCGAGCACTTTCGCGCGCTCGATGCGGCGTTCGAGGAGCTGCTCGCGCGGCTTGCCGGCACAGACAGCGTGCTCGTCGCCACCGCCGACCACGGCTTCGTGGACAGCCCGCGGGAAAAATGCCTCGAGCTTCCGCCCGAGCTCGTCGCGCGGCTGCGTTTTCCGCTGTGCGGCGAGCGGCGCGTCGCGTTCTGTCACGCGCACTCGCCGCGCGAGTTCCTCGCGCGCGCACGCGACGCCCTCGGCGAGCGGGCCGAGGTGCGCGAAAGCCGCGCCCTCGCCGAGGAAGGCTGGTTCGGGCCGGGTGCGCCGCATCCGCGCCTTGCCGAGCGCATCGGCGACGTCGCGATCCTGATGAAGGACGGCTGGACGGTGAAGGACTGGGTGCCGGGCGAGTCCCGGCACCTGCACATCGGCAACCACGGCGGCGCAAGCAGCGCGGAGATGCTCGTGCCGCTCATCGTCGCCCACGCCTGAGGAGAGCATGAAAGCGAAGACGAACGGCATCGAGACGTACTACGAGATCCACGGCAGCGAAGGCGGCGAGTGGCTGGTGTTCAGCCATTCCCTCGCCTGCAGCGTGCGCATGTGGGATCCGCAGATCGCGGCGTTTTCCGACCGCTACCGGATCCTCGCCTACGACACGCGCGGCCACGGCGCATCCGACGCGCCGCCCGGTCCGTACACGCTCGAGATGCTCGCCGACGACCTGAAGGCGCTGCTCGATGCGCTCGGCATCGCGCGCGCGCACTTTTGCGGCCTGTCGATGGGCGGCATGATCGGCCAGACGTTCGCGCTGAAGTACCCGGGCGTGTTCCGCACGCTCGTCCTCGCCGACACGACGAGCCGCTATCCTCCCGAGGCCGCGGCGCTCTGGGCCGAGCGCATCCGCGTCGCCGAGACGCAGGGCATGGGAGCGCTCGCGCAGCCGACGCTCGAGCGCTGGTTCACGAAGGCGTTCCGCGAGACGAACCCGGCGACGGTGGAGGCGATCCGGCGCCTCATCGTCGCGACGCCGGTCGCGGGCTACGTCGGCTGCTGCCACGCGATCCCGAGAATCGACCTGACGGCGCGTCTTGCCGAGATCCGCTGCCCGGCGCTCGTGATCGTCGGCGCCGAGGACCCGGGCACGCCGCCGGCGATGGCGCGCGAGATCCACGCGCACCTGCCCGGCTCGACGCTCGTCGAGATCCCGCAGGCGGCGCACCTTGCCAACCTCGAGCAGCCGCAGGCGTTCAACCGCGCGCTTGGCGAGTTCCTCGCGCGCCACTGAGCCGGCGCGGCTCAGCCGCGCATGCCTTGCCAGCGCACGAGGCCGGGAACGCGGATGCCGAACAGATCGAGGATGCGGCCGACGGTGTGGGCGACGAGGTCCTCGATCGTCTTCGGCCGCGCGTAGAACGCCGGCACCGGCGGAAAGACGATCGCGCCCATCTCGGTCGCCGCGACCATGTTTCGCAGGTGCGCGAGCGTGAGCGGCGCCTCGCGCGGAACGAGGACGAGCCGTCGGCGCTCCTTCAGCTGCACGTCGGCCGCGCGGCTGAGCAGGTCGTCGGCATGCGCGTGCGCGACCGCCGCGAGCGTCTTCATCGAGCAGGGCGCGATCACCATGCCCTCGACCGGAAACGAGCCGCTCGCGATCGCGGCGCCGACGTCCTTCGGGCGGTACGCGACCGCGGCGAGCCGCTCGATCTCGCGCCGCTTCATGCCGAGTTCGGTCCAGGCGTTCAGCACGCCGGCGTCGGTGAGCACGAGGTGCGCTTCCCAGCCCGGCGTTCGCGCGATCGCCTCGAGCAAGCGCACGCCGTAGATCGCCCCCGAGGCGCCGCTCACGCCCACGATCAGACGCTTCGCCTCGACGCCGCGCCGCCTGCCCGCCATGCGGCGCAAGCCTACCCGATTAGAATCGCGCCGTGAAAGCCGCCCCGGCCGACGCGCTGCCCGCCAAGCTCGTCGCGCTCGTCTTCGTGCCGTTCTCGGCCGGGTTTTTCCTTTCGATCCTGCTGCGCTACGTGAACGCGGTGATCGCGCAGGATCTCGCGGCGGAGTTCGCGCTCTCGGCCGCGGAGCTCGGCTTGCTGACGAGCGTCTATTTCCTCGTTTTCGCCGCCTTCCAGATTCCGCTCGGCGTGCTCCTTGACCGCTACGGGCCGCGCCAAGTGGTCGCGACGCTGCTTCTTTTCGCCGCGCTCGGCGCGCTCGCGTTCGGGCGCGCCGATGGCGTCGAGACGCTCGCGCTCGGGCGCGCGCTGCTCGGCCTGGGGGTTTCCGGCTGCCTCATGGGCTCGATCAAGGCGTTCACGCTGTGGTTTCCGATGTCGCGCCTTGCGACGCTGAACGGCTGGATCCTCGCGGTGGGCGCGCTCGGCGCGATGGCCGCTACCGCGCCGGTCGAGGCGCTCGCCCAAGCCTGCGGCTGGCGCGCGGTTTTCTGGGCGATCGCGGCCGCCTGCGCCGCGGTCTCGGCGCTCGTCTTCTTCGTCGTGCCGGAGCGCGCGCTGCCGGGCGCGGCCGAATCGTGGCGCCGCCAGTTCGGCGAGATCGGCGCGATCCTGAAAAGCGTCTTCTTCTGGCGCGTCGCGCTGCCGCTCGTCGTCGTGCACGGCGCCTATCAGGCGCTGCAGGGGCTGTGGCTTTCGCCCTGGCTCGCCGAGGTCGCCGGCCGGTCGCGCGGCGAGGTCGCGGCGACGCTGCTTGCGGGGGCGGCCGCCTACGGCGTCGGCTCGGTCGTCTTCGGCACGCTCGCCGATCGCATGAGCGCGCGGCTCGGTGCCTACAAGGCCGGCATGGCGCTCGCGCTCGCGGCCTATTTTGCGATCGCCTTCGGCGCAGGCGGCCTCGCGGGCGCGCTCGTCGTCGCCTACGGCTTCGGCGCCTGCGCCGCGGCGCTCGCCTACGCGATCCTCTCGCGGCATTTCCCGCGCACGCTCACCGGGCGCGTCGTCACCGCGAGCAACATCTTCATGTTCCTCGCCTCGTTCGCCTTCCAGTGGGGGATCGGCGCGCTCCTGCGCGCAGCGCCGGAGGGCGGCTACGCGCTCGCCTTCGGCCTCGTCGGGCTGCTTCAGCTCGCCGCGCTGCTGTGGCTTTTGCCGATGCGCGAGCCGCGGGCATAGCGATCGCGCGCGGCCCGCGCGCGAGGCGATCCCCTTCAGCGCGCGCGGCGGATCGCGCGCATCACCTCGGCGCGCACGTCGGTGATCTCGCGCGCGCGAGAGACGCGCGCGCCGGCGCACGGCTCGGCGCGCGGGCAGCCGGAACTGCACGGGCAGATGATGCGCGCGGGGCCGGCGAGCGCGTCTTCCACCCACGCAATGTCGAGTACGCGCGCGGCCGCGCGGATCGCGGCCGCGGCGGCCGGCGGCACCGGCGCCTCCCCGCGCCGCTTGCGGCAGGCTTCGGCGATGTCGGCGACGAGCTGCTCGGCCGGCGCCCCGTTCGAGGCTAGCGCCGGCGCGAGGTCGATGCCGACCGAAAGCACGTGCGGATTGCCGGCCATGTCCCGCTCGCGGCGCGAGTGGCAGCAGTAAAGAAGCGCGCGCTCGCCGTCCTGCAACACCGAGATCTGCGAGCCGTGCGGCGCGCGCTCGGCGGCATCGAGCATGCGAAACACCGCCCAGTTCGGGCACGGATCGGCGACGCGCGCGAGGCTTCCCCAGGGCAGCGGTATGCCGTTGCCGCGGTAGACCGCGCGCAGGAACCCCGGCGGGTAGGCATCGAAGAAGTGCCAGTACGGATACGGCGACACCTTGGTCATGCGCCGCATCATCACCGCGGGCGTGAGCCCGATGCGCTCGCCCGCCTCGATGCGGTGCGACTCGCGCGCGAGGAAGCGCCGGAACGGGACCTTCGGACAGAGCAGCGCCCCGGCGAAGAAGCTGCATTCGAAGTCGCGCCAGGCGTAGAGCAGGTCCTGCGGCTTCAGTCCGGCGCCCGAGGGCGGCCCGCCCGCGGGGCTTCCGCCCATCTCGCCGCCGGTCGCGTGCGGCGACTTGACGCCGTCGCCGCCGTGCAGCACGCGGTGGCCGAGGTGCGATGCGAGGTCGAACTTGAGCCGCGCCGGCTGCGCCCGCAGCGCTTCGTTCAGATAGACGGTGCGCGGCGGCTCGTAGAACGATCGCAGCACGCTGCGCAACTCGCGGTCGCTGTCGCGCGCGAGCACCGGCTCGGCCCGGTACCAGCGGATCTCGAGCCCGTGCGCGCGGCAAAGCCGCAGCAGATCCTCGACCTGGAGCGGAAACGCGCGCTTTCCGACCGCCTCGGCGGCGCGCTCGAGGTCGGGAAAGTCGTTGCGCGACAGTTCCTGGTGCGCGCGGATGAGGAGATGAGCGAACTGGCGCCCGGTGGTGCCCGTCTGCACGAGCAGCTCGGGGATCGCCTTCTGCAGCAGCTCGCGCGAGAACAGAAACGCGGGCTCGAACGGCATCGCGCGCGATTCGCCTTCCGGCGCCGCGGCGATCGCGTCGATGTCGGCGGTTGCGTCGAGAAACCAGGCGCGGTCGCGCTGGAACACCGCCGCGAGCAGCTCGAGCACCCGCTCCGAGGGCACGCGCTTTCCGCTCTCGATCATGCTGAGGTAGGACACCGAGGGCGCGGCCGCCGGATCGCGCTGGATGCAGCGCGCGGAAAGCTCCTCGAGCGTCAGCCCGTTTCGCTTGCGCAGCGCCCGGAGCTTCGCGCCGAGAAAGTGCGTCAGCCGGATCGGAACGGACATGGCGCAGGCCGCGGTGCGAGTGAAATTAACATTGTGAAATTCCGAAAGTCAAATTTCTCGCCCGCCACCGTTTACGCTTTGCGGCGCGGTCGGGCATGGGACACCGGCCGCGCCACCGCGAAAGGAGGAACACGTTCATGAGCCGCTCGCGCGACATCCTCGTTCTCGGCGCCTCGTACGGGGCGCTTCCGGCCGTACGGCTGCTGATGGCCGGTCATCGCGTGCGGCTCGTCTGCACCGCCGAGACGGCGGCGCTCGTCGCGCGCGAGGGCGTGCGCGTGCGGTTTCCCGCGCGAGACGGTTCGGCGCCGCTCGAGGTCGCCTCGCGCGCGCTCCCGGGCGAGCTCACCGCGAGCGCGCCCGAGGCGACCGATCCGCGCGGCTTCGACCTGGTGGTACTCGCGATGCAGGAGGCGCACTACGCGGCGCCGGCGGTGCGCGCGCTTCTTGCCCGCATCGCGCGCGAACGGGTGCCGTGCCTTGCGATCATGAACATGCCGCCCCTGCCGTATCTTGCGCGGCTCGGCGCGCTGAACATGGCGGCGCTCGAGTCCTGCTACGCCGACGCGAGCGTCTGGCGCGGCTTCGATCCGGCGCTCGTCACGCTCGCGAGCCCCGATCCGCAGGCGTTTCGTCCGGCGGGCGAGCCGAAGAACGTGCTCGAGGTGGGCCTCGCGACGAATTTCAAGGCCGCGCGGTTCGACGCCGAGGCGCCGACCGCGCTGCTGCGCGAGCTCCAAGCCGATATCGAGGCGAGCCGGCTCGAACGCGACGGCGCCGCGCTCGAGCTGCCGGTCAAGCTCAAGGTGCACGAGTCGCGTTACGTGCCGCTCGCGAAATGGCCGATGCTGATCGCGGGCAACTACCGCTCGATCCGCGCCGACGGCATGGTGCCGATCCGCGAGGCGGTGCACGGCGACCTCGAGCGCTCGCGCGCGATCTACGAATGGGTCGCGCGGCTGTGCCTGCGGCTAGGCGCCGCCGAGGCCGACCTCGTGCCGTTCGACAAGTACGCGCGCGCGGCCGAGTCGCTCGTTCGTCCGTCGTCTGCCGCACGCGCGCTTTTCGGCGGGGCGGAGCACATCGAGCGCGTCGACCTGCTCGTGCAGCGCATCGGCGCGCAGTTCGACCTGCGCTCTGCGGCCCTCGACGAGGTCGTCGCGTGCGTCGAGGCGCTCCTTGCGCGAAACCGCGCGCGCGCGCGCGCGGCCGTCGCCGCGCCGCTCGCCGTCGCAATCGGCTAACGCCGCCGCCCGCGGGTGCGCGGGCGCTCGCGCAGCACGAAGCCGAGCGCGCGCGCCGGCGCAAAATCCGCGCACACGGAGGCGTGGATCGCGGCGAGGTTCGCCCACGGGTCCGGGTCGGCGTAGAAGCGGCGCAGGAACAGCAGGTCCGTCAGCATGCTGTCCATCCAGTTGACGTCGGTCGCGTAGCCGAGCACCGCGCGCGAACCCGAGGCGCGCAGAAACGCCTCGGCGAAGCGCTCGCCGCGCCGCCCGGCGAGCACGCTGCAGGCGGCGAAATAGACGAGGTTGTCGTAGCCGCGGCCCCAGCCGGCGAACGCCCGGCAGAGCGCGTTCGGGCCGATTCGCGCGAGCGCCGTGTGGATGCGCCCCGGCGAGCCGTGAAACGAAAGATAGAACACCGGCGCGTCGAACGCTTCCGGATCGCGCCAGAGCACCCCGTCGGGGCGCCGGGTATAGACCGCAAGCTGCGCCGGCGTATCGAGGAACCGGTGCGCGACCGCGATCGGCGGATCGAACTGCGCCGCGAGCCCTTCGAAGAACGGCCGCACCGAGCGGTCGCGAAAGATCCGCGCCTGGCGGTCCGTCCAGTACGTCTCGAGGCACACCAGCTTGCGCGGCGCCGGCCGCGGCGCGCGCTCGGCCCGCTCCTTCATCGCGTTCCGTCCCCCCGTTCGCGCCCGCCTTTCGCCGCGCGCGCGGCGATACGGGCGCGCCGGTAAAGTATCGCGTTTTCGTCACGTCAGGAGAAACCGGTATGAGCGCTGCCACCCCCGTCTCCGCCCGAGCGCGCACGCTGCTCGAGGAGTTCCGCGATTTTGCGTTCAAGGGCAACGTCGTCGATCTCGCCGTCGGCGTCATCATAGGCGCCGCGTTCGGCAAGATCGTCGATTCGCTGGTCAAGCACCTCCTCATGCCGCTCGTCAGCCTGCTCGTTCCCGGCGAAGCGAGCTACCTCGGCTGGACGTGGGTGGTCGGCACGAAGGAAATCCCCTACGGCCTTTTCATCGGCGAGGTGGTCAATTTCCTCGTCGTCGCTCTGGCGCTCTACATCTTCATCGTCAAGTTCCTCGGCGCGCTGATGAAGGCGAAGCAGAAGGAGGCCGCCGCCCCGCCCCCGCCGACCCCGACCGAGACGCTCCTTGCCGAGATCCGCGACCTGCTGAAGCAGCGCACGGCGTAGCCGCGCCACGCCGCACGAGGGCGGCCCCCGCCCTAGACCGGCGAAAGCACGTGGATCGTGCGGCGCGCGATCAGGTCCTTCGTCTTCGTCGCGTAGGCGAGCATGTGCGGTGCGGCCGCGTGCGCCTTGAGCGCCTCGAGGCTTTCCCACTTCTCCACCACGACGAAGGTGTCCGGCCCGTAGTTCGTCTGGATCGGGAGCCCCGGGTCGGCATCCACCGCGGCGCCGTACTCGAGGCAGCCCGGCTCGGCGCGCACCGCCGGAACGTTGGCGTTGAAAAGCTCAAGGACCTTCGCCCGCAGACCGGGCTTTGCGGTGATGACGGCGATGACGTGGATCATGGCGGTCCTCTTCGATCAGAAAACGTTGGCGAACGAAGGAAAGCACTCCGACTTCGCCCCGCGCGGGTCGCAGCCGGCTTCGACCCGGCCGCGCTCGGCGTCCCATTCGGCGGCGGAGACGAAGCCCTCGCTCCAGTCGGGCGCGACCTCGACGTCGTGCCCGCGGCGGCGCAGCTCTTCGATCACCGCCTCGCCGAAGCGCGGCTCGATGCGAACGCGGTTCGGTTGCGCCGCATGCGGCGCGAAAAACCCGGGCGTGTGCTCGCTCGAGAGCCGCGGCGCCTCGATCGCCTGCGGAATCGTCATGCCGAAGACGGCGCGGCACAGGAAGAACTGAAGCAGCCACTGCCCCTGGTTGTCGCCGCCCATCGTGCCGAACGCCATCCACGGCCGTCCGTCGCGGAACGCGAGCGAGGGCGTGAGCGTGGTGCGCGGCCGCTTGCCCGGCGCGACCACGTTCGGATGGCGCGCGGGCTCGAGGTAGAACGTCATCATCCGCACCGACAGCGCAAAGCCGAGCGACGGGATGACCTCGGAGGACGCGATCCAGCCGCCGCTCGGCGTGAACGACGCGAGGTTGCCCTGCGCGTCGACGGCGTCCACGTGCACCGTGCCGGCGCCCCAGTCTTTCGGAACGAGCTTCTCCGACTCGGGCAGCAGCGCCGCCCCCCGCCACGGGTCGCCGGGGCGCAGCTCGCGGCTTGCGCGCCGCATGTCGATCAGCGCCGCGCGTGCTTTCGCGTACGCGGGCGAAAGCAGCGCCTCGGCCGGTACGCGCACGTGCGCCGGGTCGCCGTAGTACTGCTCGCGATCGGCGTAGGCGAGCTTCATCGCCTCGACGAGCAGATGACAGTAGTCGGCGGTGCCGAAACCGATCGCCTTCAGGTCGAACTGCCGCAGGATCGCGAGCGTCTGAAGCTCCGCCGGCCCCTGCGACCAGAATCCGGTCTTGAAGAGTTCGGTGTCGCCGAAGCGCAGCGAGACCGGCGGCTCGATCCTCGTCTCGAACGCCGCGAGGTCCTCGCGCGCGAGAAACCCGTCGCGCTCGCGCGAGAATTTCGCGATTTCTTCGGCGATCTCGCCGCGGTAGAACGCCGCGATCGGATCTTTTGCCGCCGCAAGGTGTTCCAGCACCCGCGCGAGCGCCGGATTGCGAAGGATCTCGCCCGGTTCGGGCACCCGGCCGCCGGGACAGTAGAGCGCGGCGCTCGCGGGCCAGTCGCGCAGGAACCGCTCGCCGAGCGCAGCGAGCCCGTAGCGGTGCTGGCGCACGAGCCCTTCGGAGGCGGGAAACCCGTTCTTCGCCAGATCGAGCGCAGGCGCGACCACCTCGCGAAACGGCATCGAGCCCCAGCGGCGCAGCGCGGTGACGAGCGCATGCAGGGCCGCCGGCACGCCGGCGGCGAGGATGCCGGTGTCGGGCACGTCCGTCAGTCCCCGCGCGCGAAAAGCCTCGGCCGTGGCGCGCGCCGGCGCCGCGGTGTTGCCGTCGAGCGCCACGACGCGCGCTTCGCCCGATGGGCGCACGAGGATCGGACACTCCCCGCCCAAGGTGTGCATCTGCGGATTGACCACCCCCTCGACGAGCGTCGCCGCGACCGCGGCGTCCACCGCGTTGCCGCCGGCGCGCAGCACCTCGATGCCGGCGTTCGCCGAGAAATACGAATTCGCCGCCACCGCGCCGCGCCGGCCGACCAAGCGCGGGTGAAAGGTGGTCGAGTCCGTGGGAAGGATGCGGTAGGCGCGCCGGCTCATCGGCGGGCAAGCTTAGCGGATTCGGCCGCGCGCCGGTTCCTCGGGCAAGCTAAATTGTCGTCATGTTCGCTCGACTTTCGCCGACCGAGCCGCTCCTTCTCGTTCAGGGGCTCGCGAAAAGCTTCGGTAGCCTCGTCGCGGTCGACGGTGTGGATCTCGCAGTTCGCGAGGGCACCATTACTGGCCTGATCGGCCCGAACGGTGCCGGCAAGACGACGCTGTTCAATCTCATCGCCGGCACGCTCGCGCCGAGCGCCGGAACCATCGTCTTTCGCGGCGAGCGCATCGAGGGCGAGCCGCCCGACCGCATCTTCCGCCGCGGCCTCGCCCGCACCTTCCAGATCCCGCGCCCTTTCCCGCAGATGACGGTGCTCGAGAACCTGATGCTCGTGCCGCTCGCGCAGTCGGGCGAACGCTTCTGGAACAACTGGCTGCGACCGGGTGCGGTCGCGCGCGAGGAACGCGCCGCGCGCGCCCGGGCGATGGAGGTGCTCGACTTCTGCGCGCTCGCCGAGAAGGCGCAGACGCCCGCCGGTCAGCTCTCGGGCGGGCAGCTGAAGCTCCTCGAGCTCGCGCGCGTGCTGATGATCGAGCCGAAGCTGATCCTGCTCGACGAACCGGCCGCCGGGGTGAATCCGGCGCTCATCGAGACGCTGCTCGAGCGCATCCTCGCTCTGCACCGCCGCGGCGTCACGTTCTTCATCATCGAGCACAACATGGACGTGGTGATGCGCGCGTGCGACCCGGTCGTCGTGATGGCGCAGGGCCGCGTGATCTACGCGGGAAGCGGAGAGGGTGCGCGCCGCGACCGGCGCGTGCTCGATGCCTATTTCGGGGACCTGCCTGAATGACCGCGCCGCTCCTTCGTGTCGAAGACTTGGTCGCCGGCTACGCGCCGGGACTCCCGGTCGTTCACGGCGCCTCGCTGGAAGCGAGCGCCGGCGAGATCGTCACCTTGATCGGCCCGAACGGCGCGGGAAAGAGCACGCTGCTCAAGGCGATCGCCGGACTGGTGACCGTCGAGCGCGGCAGCATCCGCATCGCGGGCTGCGACGTCGTCGGCCTGCCCGCGCACGAGATCGTGCGTCTCGGCGTCGGCTACGTTCCCCAGACCGGCAACGTCTTCACGACCCTCACCGTCCTGGAAAACCTGAAGGTCGGCGGTCATCTGCTCGCGCCCGCGCAGCGGGCCGAACGGTTGGCGCAAGCGTTCACGCGCTTCCCGGTGCTCGCCGAGCGGCGTCGGGCGCTTGCACGCACCCTCTCGGGCGGACAGCGCCAGATGCTCGCCATCGCGCGCGCGTTGATGACCGCGCCGCGGCTTCTGCTGCTGGACGAACCGAGCGCGGGCCTTGCGCCGGTCGCGGCCGAGGGGGTGTTCGCCGAGCTGCGCTCGCTCGCGCGCTCGGGTGTCGCCGTACTCATGGTCGAGCAGCGGGCGCGCGCGGCGCTCAGGGTCTCCGACCGCGGCTACGTGCTCGCCGAGGGCCGCAACCGCGTCGCGGGACCGGCGGCGACCTTGCTTTCCGACCCGGACGTCGCTGCCGCGTTCCTCGGCGGGCGGCGCGCTGCATGATCGCGCAGGCACTTGCCGACGGCATCTTCACCGGCGCGATCGTGGCGCTCGGCGCGATCGGCGTCTCGTTCACGCTCCAGATCATGCGATTCGCCAACTTCTCGCACTCCGAGCTGATCACCTGGGGGGCGTATCTCGCCCTCGTCTTCGTCGCCTTCGCCGGCCCCGGAACGCCGACCGGCCCTTTCACCTTCGGCTGGCAGCTCCTTGCGGCTGCCGCGATGGCGGCGCTCCTCACCGGCCTTGCGGCGTGGGGCGTGGACGTCCTCGTCTTCCGCCGGCTGCGCCGGCGCGGCGCGCATCCGCTCGCGATGGTGTTCGCTGCCTTCGGCGCGGCGCTCGTCATGCGCCACCTCGTCGTGCTCGTCTGGGGCCACGAATCGCGCTTCTACACGCGGGAGCTTCAGATCGCCTGGCAGGTGATGGGCGTGAAGGTGCTTCCGGACCAGGCATTCATTCTGCTTCTCGCGGTCGCGGTAGTGACGGTGCTGCACCTTTTCCTCGCCTACAGCCGAACCGGGATGGCGATGCGCGCGATGGCCGAAAGCCCCGCGCTCGCCCAGGCCTGCGGCATCCGTACGGAGGCAGTGATTCGCACCACCTGGATCGTGAGCGGAGCGCTCGCCGCGCTTGCCGGCGTGTTCGCCGGCTTGACGCCGCAGCTTCACCCGGAGATCGGCTTCAACCTGCTTCTTGCGCTTTTCGCCGCCGCGATCCTCGGCGGCTCCGGCAGCCTTCCCGGCGCGGTGATCGGCGGGCTGCTTGTCGGCATCGCGGAAAATGTCGCCCTGCTCTTCGTCAATCCCGGCTACAAGGGTGCGATGCCGTTCCTGCTGCTGCTGCTCGTGCTCCTCGTGCGGCCGCAGGGCATCTTCGGCGAAAAAGGCGAAAGATGACCGGCGTCGTCTCCTACCTCGTTTTCTTCGCCTGCGTCGTGCTGATTCTCGGGATCGTCACGCTGGGCCTCAACCTGCAGTGGGGGTTCACCGGGCTTTTCAACGCGGGGGTGGCCGGTTTCTACGCGATCGGCGCCTTCACGCACGCGATCCTCACCGCCGCGCCCCAGCCGCAGTATCTCGGCAATTTCGGCCTGCCGTGGATCGTCGGCGTCGTCGCGGCGATGGCGGCGACCGCCGCCGCCGCCTGGCTCGTCGGCGTCCTCACCATCCGCCTGCGCGGCGACTATCTCGCGATCGCCTCCTTCGGCATCGCGGTCTCGATCCAGCTGGTGACGCTCAACTGGGAGGCGCTCACCGGGGGATCGCAGGGCATCACGCGCATCCCCAAGCCGCTCGCGGGCGTGTTCGACACCCCGCTCGCCTTCAACCTCTGGTATCTGGCGCTGCTCGCCGCGATCGTCGGCGCGCTCTACGTCGCGCTCGAGCGCATCGTGCGCTCGCCCTGGGGGCGGGTGCTGCGCGCGATTCGCGAGGACGAAGCCGCGGCGATCGCGCTCGGGAAGAGCGCCCGGCGATATCGCCTCGAAGCGTTCGTGCTCGGTTCGACGATGATGGGCCTCGCCGGCGCGCTCTATGCGAGCTTCATCGGGTTCGTCAGCGCCTTCGACTTCCTGCCGATCGTCACCTTCCAGGTCTGGGCGATGTTGATCGTCGGCGGCAGCGGCAACAATCGCGGCGCGCTGCTCGGCACGTTCGTCGTCTGGGGCATCTGGACCGCCTCGGGCGCGTTGGTGACGAAGCTGGTGCCCCCGACGTACGCCGCACAGGGGGCGGCGGTGCAGGTGATCCTGATCGGGCTGCTTCTCGTGCTCACGCTGCTCTTTCGGCCGCAGGGCCTGATCGGCGAAGAGGCGGTTGTGTCACGGCACGCGAAAGATTAAGCTGGCGCAGTACCAACGATCCATGGGCGGAGGAAGATTCATGGTCGCGACTCCAAGAAAGTCGGTGGCGTTCGCCGTAGCGGCGGTCGGCTTGCTCTGCGCTGGTACGACGTCCGCGCAGGTCGCGTGCCCGGTCAAGATCGGCGGGGTGCTGCCGCTCACCGGTTCGATGGCCCCGATCACGAAAAAGATCGCGCAGGCGGCCGAGCTCGCCATCGAGCACATCAACCAGGGCGGCGGCATCAAAGGGTGCCCGGTCCAGTTCATCCTGCGCGACGACCAGGGCCAACCCACGGTCGGAGTGGACGCCGCGAAGTACCTGGTCGAGGTCGAGCGGGTCGCCGCGTTCACCGGCACGATCTCCTCGGGGATTACCGGTCCGATCATCTCCTCGGTCACCGCGCCCTCGCGTGTCGTGCAGATCACCTGCTGCTCGACCGCGAGCGCCTTCACGCTCGATGGGCGAAGCGGCGGCTATTTTTTCCGCACCATCCCGACGAGCAAGACGCAGGCGTATGCGACCGCGACCGAGACCGCGCGCCGCGGCTTCAAGCGGACCGCGGTCATCTACGTCAACACCGATTTCGGTACCGACATGTTGCGGTTTTACCGCCAGGCAGTAGCGAAGCTGGGCGGCGACATCGTCGTCGAGGTGCCCTACAACGACAACCAGCCGAGCTACCGCGCGGAGGTGACGCGCGCGCTCGCCGCGAAGCCCGAGTCGTTGCTTCTCATCGGCTTCCCGAAGGACGCGGTCACCATCGTGCGCGAATGGCTCTCGCTCGGCGGCCCGCGGCAGGTCGCGCTCAACAACTCGATGCGCACGATGGACTTCGTGAACGGCGTCGGCGCGAGGTTCGTCGAGGACTTCTTCGGCATGGACAACGCGCAGGTCGCCGGTCCCCACGTGGACGCCTTCAACCGGCTGTTCGAGGAGAAATACAAGGCCGACACCAAGGGGCCAGGCATACACACGCAATACGACGCGGTGATGGTGCTGGGGCTCGCGATGAACATCGCGAAGGACCTCACCGGCCCCTCGATTCGCGATGCAGTGCGCCAGGTGCACGCGCCGAACGGCACGGTGGTCGGCACCGGACCGGCGGAATTCAGAAAGGCGCTCGAACTCATCCGTGCGGGACGGCCGATCAAGTATCACGGCGCGACCGGGCCGATCGAGTTCGACGCGAACGGCGACGTCACCGGTCCGGCGCTCGTCTGGCGCATCACCAACGGGCAGATCGTCACCGACCGCGTGATCTCCATCGAGGAAATGCAGGCGCTTTTCAAGCGCATCGACGGCTAGACGATGCGCGCGGGCGGGCTCTCGCACTGCGCGAGCGCCGAGTGCGCGGTTCCCGCCTCCGCCGCCTTCCGGTTCCTCGCCGACGGTGCGGCACTCGGCCGCTGGGCGCTCGGCTGCTTCGGCGCGCGCGAGGTGAGCCCGGGCCTCTGGCGCGGCACCTCGTTATTCGACGGAACGTCCTCGTTCGTTCGGCCGATCGGCGATCCCGAGCGGCTTCGCGTGGACTACTGGATAGGCACGAGCCGCCGCAGCCTCTCCCCGCGCATCGTGGCGCTCGCCGTGCCCGGTGAACGCCTCGGCCGGTCGAAGAACCGCTCGCTCGTCACGCTGCTTGCCTGGCGCGATGCGCGAATGACCGAGGACCGTTGGGAAAGGCTCGTCGCCTGCCACGAGGTCGAGGTGCGGCTCATCCAGGCGCTGCTTGCGCGGCGCGACCGGTGATCGGGCTCGAAGACTGCCGGGCGCTCGATGCGCGCGATCCGCTCGCCGCGTTCAAGGCGCGTTTCGCCCCGGGCGAGCCCGGCACGATCTACCTTGACGGCAATTCCATCGGTCCGATGCCGGCGGACGTGCCGCGGCGGATCGAACGGCTCGTCACCCTCGGCTGGCGGGACGCCCGCCGGCGCGGCTGGCAGCGGTTCGACTGGCTGGAGAAGCCCTGGCGCCTCGGCGAAGGCATCGCGCACATCGTCGGCGCGGGTTCGAAGGACGTCATCTTCTGCGACAGCACCACGGTGAACCTTTTCAAGCTGCTCGCGTACGCTTGGCGGCTGCGCCCCGAGCGGCCTGTGATCGTCACCGAAGCGCACAACTTTCCGACCGACCTCTACGTCGCCGAAGGGCTGGTGCGCTTTGTCGGCGGCAACGCGGCGCTGCGCAGGATCGAGGAACCCGACGCGCTCGGCGCCGCGCTCGGTCCGGAGGTCGGGATCCTATGCCTCAGCCATGTGGACTACCGCTCGAGCCGCCGCTGGAACATGGCCGAGGTAAACCGGGTTGCCGAGGCGGCGGGCGTGTTCACCCTCTGGGATCTGTCGCACTCGGCTGGCGCAATCCCGGCGGACCTCTCGGGCACGCAGGCTGACTTCGCGGTCGGTTGCGGCTACAAGTACCTCTGCGGCGGGCCGGGGGCGCCGGCGTGGCTGTACGTGCACCCGCGCCATCAGGACCGCGCCTGGCCGGTGATCGCCGGATGGATGGGGCACGCCGACGTTTTCGCTTTCGCCGAAGCCTACGAGCCGGTCGAAGGCGTGCGGCGCCAGCTCACCGGCTCGCCCGGCATCCTCGCCAATGAAGCGATGGCGGCCGCGGTGGACATCTGGCGCGAGGTGCGGCGCGAGGACCTCGCCTGGAAGCACCGTTCGCTCTCCGAGACGCTCGTCGCGCTGCTCGAGGAGCAATGCGGCTCGCTCGGCGTGGAAATCGCCTCGCCGCGCGACTACGAGGAGCGCGGCGGCCACGTCGCCTTCCGCCACCCGGGGGCGGGGGCGGTGACCGAAGCGCTGCTCGCGCAGGGCGTAGTCGGCTCCTTCCGCAAGCCGGATTCGATCCGCTTCGGGCTTGCACCGCTTGCGCTCAGCCACGAGGACCTGTGGCACGCTGTCGCGCGGCTGCGCCGCGTGCTCGAATCCGGAATCTGGCGCGAAGAGAGGTACCGAACAGTGTCGGTGTAGACAAGCGATGCTCGCTGCGGAACGACGAACGGCGCAGGCGCGGATGGGCGACCACGTCCATCCCGTCGATTCCGAGGCCGCTTGAAGCGGTACGCGGATGAAGGCGTTGACAGGCGGTCAACTCCCACACGCGTCGTCTACCCTGCCCCTTGCGAAGCACGAGCAGCACGGCCTTCACGTCCCTGACCGCGCAGCGCACCGATTCGCCGGTGACGATCTCGGACTTTTTTCGCTCGAGCGCCGCGCGCACCTCGTGGTCGGAAAAGATCTTGCCTCCTCGCGCTCGGCGGTCTCGTCGCGTTCGATCCTGTAGTTTTTGATCGCGGCGGTCTTGAGCTGCTCGGCGACGCGGCTCTTCACGTCGCGGGTGGTCTGGCCGATTGCGAGTAGCCTTGCGTGCGTCCTGTCGTTGATCGAATAGGCGTGAGTGCGCGGGCGGGCTTGCGACTTGGGCGCGAAGATGTCTTCGATCGGCCGGGTCGTGAGTCTGTCGCCCCGCCCGCGCCGGTGGCTATGCGCCCTCGGCCCAGGGGTTGACGAGCGCCAAGCCGTCGATCAGCGCAAAGTCAGGGGCATTGCGTGTGGCCAGAGGCATCCCGTGCGCCAGCGCAATCGCTGCGATCTGGGCATCCTCTACGCTGATCGGCCGGCCGGCCCGCGTTCGGGTGGACACGATGGCGGCGTAATGACGCGCGGCAGCATCGTCGAAGGCCAGACTGCGCCCCGCGAAGTCTTCATCGAACATGGCCCGCGCCGCCCGGCTCAGATCTTCCTGACGTTTGCCCGGGGGCATGAGTTTCAGCCCCAGCTCGATCTCGGCCCGGCTGATGGCGCTCGTGTACACCTCGCCCGCGGGCTGGCGGTCCAGCCATGCGGCCACTCGGGGCGAAGGCCGCGGACGCATGAATTCGGACAGCACGTTGGTGTCGAGCAGGATCACGCCGAATCGTCCCACCGCAGCGCCTTGCGCGGCGCCCGCCGCCGCGGCAGGACGAACTCCTCGGTGGCGAGTCCGGCGAAACGATCCTGCAGTCGCTTGCCCAGACCGGAAGGCGCTTCCCCCGCCCTCAGAGCCTCTTTAAGAATGCGCCGCACCTCCTCTTCCATGGACACCCCATGTCGAGCCGCCTGCATGCGCAGCTTCTGCTTCGTGGCATGGTCCAGGTTGCGAATGGTCAGGCTCGTCATGGACACCTCATCCCTTGAAAGAAAGCAATGCAATCATTGTATGCAACGCATTCATTGCTGTCAACGACGCTACCGGGTCCGAGGGTATGTGCGCCCGGGCTTGCGGCTTCGGGGCAAGGATTTCCTCGACGGGTTTCGGCATCGTCGCCCTCGTGAGCGACGACTTCATCCGGGAGCGAATCGTCGTGCTCGGCCCCCTGCAACTCGACGGGTGATGTCCCAAATTTGCTGGAAATTCTGGGTGGGATGCAACTTTCGGTCTGAACGTCCAGAGCGGCGTTCGGATCGATCAACCGGAAAGGAGCATCCCGTTTGGGGAGAGTGCCGGCCTCTGAGAGGACACGCAACGAGTTGAAGGCGATGTTTGAAGGAAGGGCACCGGCCGAGCGCAGCCGGCTGGTGCGCCAGGCGGC